>NZ_JBHVSY010000001.1:371888-767201 GCF_042884935.1 Streptomyces sp. NPDC058092 | reverse complement strand
CAACGGAGAACTCCGGGCGGGCAGTCGGCGATGAAACAGGAAGTCTCACGGCGCGAGCCGTAAGAATCTCCCTCCTTCAGGAGGGAGAGCGTCAAAAGCGGTCACCTCGATACGGTCGCTGTCCTCTTGGCAGCGTCTGCCGATATCGAGGCATGCGACGGGGGTTCGTGCTTTGGGCTCAGCCGGTTCTCGCGGATCGGTCCAAGGCGTCGAGGTAGATGGAGAGCTGACCGGCGGCGTATAGCTGGGCCATTCCGCGGGACGTGAGGTCGCGCCGCCACCCTTCCAGGGTCCTGGCCAGCGCTTCGAGGCTGCCGGCGTCGCGGAGTTCTCCGAGGACAGTGGCGATGGTGCCCAGGGGCTGGCCTCCCCGGCGCAGCAGGTGCGCCAGTTCGGCGTCGCGCACGTCCTGCGCGAGGTACTGACGGTGCCCGGTGCGCGGGTCACGTTGTGGGGTGAGGACTCCAGCGCGTTCCCAGGCTCGCAGGGTGGCCGGGTTGAGCGCGAGGTGGCGGGCGAGTTCACCGATGCTGTACGGCGCCCGAGTGCTGGCCGTCGTATCAGGGGTGGCGGCTCCGAGATGCGAGAGCGCCGCTTCGACGGTTCGTAGCGTGTTGCGGTCGCGAGCCAGGAGCGCGTGCCCGTCGTCGACGTACTCCAGTGCTTCGTCGAGCCGGCCGCCGGTGACGGCATGCATGATGCGTCGGCTCGTCGAGTAGCCGAAGGCAGGGACGAGCGCCAGGTAGGCCGCGAGGCCTGCGGCATGAGTGGCGGTGTAGTCCCGGTACCCCGTCCGGCTGCGGTGGGCCGGCGGGATGATGCCGGCGGCCTCGTAGTTGCGGACCGCCTGCGTGGACAGGCCATGGCGACGAGCCAGGTCCACGGGCCGCATGTGACCTCCGATTGAGGGTTCCGACGCGGGTGAGCGGAGGATTCGTCGCAGAGTCTCCACCGAGCGTTCAAGGATACGATCCAGGGACATGACACAGAGCACGCACACCGTGTCCGGAGACTTCGATCTGACGATGGACGAACTGCGCGTCGTGGCGCGTTACGTGGTTCGGCACGCAGAGGACGTCCTGCCGGTCTTTGAGCAGGCTGTTCCCGACGATCCGCGCCCCCGTGCGGCGATCGACGCGGCCTGGACGTTCATCAACGGTGCCAACAGGACGAAATTGCAGCGTGTCACTTCGCTCGACGCTCATCGGGCCGCCCGGTCCGCGCCCTCCGAAGAAGCACGACTGGCCGCGCGATCCGCCGGTGACGCCGCATCGGCCGCATACCTGCACCCCATCGCCCAGGCCGGCCAGGTCGGCCACATCCTGCGGGCCTGCGCGAGCGCTGCGCGCATCGGGGAGATGGAGGCGGGCGGTGATCCCGCGATCGGGGATGCCCTGCTGGAACGGTCGCGGCAGCGTGCGACACCGGTGCTCATCGATGTGCTCTGCCGCTACCCGCCCGCGACAGGTGGCAGCAGTCGTGTCGCCCGGCTGATGAGCACTCTGGATCATTCCCTGCGCCAGGCGGCTGACCGGCCGCCAGGGCACACCGCAGCGAGCGGCGCCGACGTGCGCAGGAGGGAGTGCACGTCATGATCCTCCCGAAGGTCCGCGACCCTCGCTTCGTGACGATCCGCCGTGGTGGGACTCTCACTGATGCGGATCACCGTCTCCTCGCTCTATGGGCTGCCGCCTGTGCAGAGCATGTCCTTGGCCTCTTCGAGTCGGCCCAGCCCGGGGACCCGCGGCCGCGCCAGGCGATCGAGCATGCCCGGGCCTGGGTACGTGGCGAGGTCAAGATGATGCAGGCCCGCGCGGCGGGCGGCCATGCGATGGGGGCAGCCAGAGACCTGCGTGGGGCAGCGCGGCATGCCGCGTACGCCGCCGGCCAGGCCGGGGCTGTCGCCCACGTCGCCGCGCACGAGCTCGGCGCGGCCGCCTACGCGATCAAGGCCGCACGTGCAGCAGCACCGGAAGACGAGAGCGAGACCGCGGGACGACTCGAGTGCCAGTGGCAGCGCAATCAGCTCCCGGAGGCGATCCGTGAGCTCGTACTTGATGACCAGCGGCTGCGCAACGACATCTGCTGGTCGGTGTTCGACTGTTGAAGCCGAACCGTGCACGGCCCCTCATGGTTGGCCCAATCGGTCAGAGTTCCTCACACGTGCCCTGTCCTGGTACGAACCCCGCCTCGCCCAAGCCATCGGCTACGCAACGGCCTACCCGGACACCAGCGGCTCGCACGTGCTTCGGTTCCTGCCGACCAAGGCGTACACCTCACCCCACGTCTCGATGTCCTGCGGCCCGATCAACGCGACGCCATCGCACACAGGAAGAACCCCAACCTCTCCGTACGCGGCCCCATCCAGCCCGCTCGCGCTGGTCACACAGCCGTTCCAGAGCCCCTTCGGCGACTTCCAGCTGCTTCTCGGCCGTCGCGGCGGCCTCGGCAGCAAAGTCGGGGACCTTGGGGTGCGCGGGCCAGCGCGGGGAGGCGGCCCGCTCTGTGGCGGCGTGATGCTCCTTCCTGGCGGTGCGCAGCTTCAGCACGGCGGCGGAGCACGACAGGTAGACCTTGGTGTCCTCGATCGTCGCCGCGATCTGGCCGTCGCGGATCAGGTCGAACACCTTGCCCTGGAAGAAGTCGGTGGAGCCCCGGTGGGTCTCCAGGGCGCAGGCGTCCAGGAACTCCCCGTCAACACGGGAGCGCGGCTCGTACGGACCGCCGGCGATCAGGTTGCACGGAGCGTTCCTCGCCCCCCGCCGGAGGAACCACACCGCCGGCTCGCCGTCACACTCGTACAGGACGTGCCAGTGCGCCCAGTCCTTCGCCTGCATGGTGTGGCAGCACTTCGGATCGAACACGACTCCCCAGAGCCGTCCCCGAACCGTGCTGTCGTGATCAAGCGGGCTTCGGCGAGACAGCTGGCTGTAGAGGGCCTTCGACATCCGCTTGCCGCCCACGGACACGACCTTGATGGTCACTGCGGTCTCTTCGAGTACGAGCTCCATCCCTGGAGAACGCGCACGGCGCAACGGCGAAGCGGCGCCGTGGCCCGGTTCCCGCTTGCCGCATGTGGGCGATTCAGTGCATGGATCCATTCGTGCTTCCGTGCGCCCCTCCGTATGGCCTCACTGCGCGGCCGTTCCGGGGAAGTAGTGGAGGCAGCGGGGCCGATCGGTCGGGTCGGCCCGGCGGCACCACCCCACCCGGTGGGCCACACGGAAACGAGGAGTTGGACATGAGCGATCCATCGGCCCGGGATGTCGGCGAATGGTACGACCGCTTCGGAGGCCTGTATGGCCTGACCATGGGCGACAGCATGCACCTGGGCATGTGGACCGACGGCGTACGGACGCAGACGGGGGAGCCGACAGCCGACGAGATGTGGGAGGAACTCACCCGGGCCCAGGACTCCTGGACCGGCAGCCTCATCAACGAGGTCGGGCTGCTGCCGGGACAGCGGATGCTGGACGTCGGCTGCGGCACCGGCCGGCCCACCGTGCGAATCGGTGCCGAGTCGGGCGCGAGCGTGCTCGGCGTGACGGTCAGCGCCGCGCAGGTCCGGGCCGGCCGCGACCGCGCCTTGAAGGCGGGACTGTCCGACCGCGTCGCCTTCGAACAGGCGGACGCCATGGCCCTGCCCCAGGAGTCCGAGATCTTCGACGCCGCGTGGGCCATCGAGTCGTTCGCGCACTTCTCCGACCGCCCCGCCGCGATCCGCGAGGTTCGGCGGGTGCTGCGGCCCGGGGGCCGCTTCGTTCTCGCGGACTGCTACGAAGCCGAGCCCTTCACGCCCGAGGAAGTCCAGCTCTTCCAGGCTGCGTTCGCCCTCTCCCGCCTTCCCGCCGGACCCGAGGACTACTCCCGCATGCTCGGCGAGGCCGGCTTCACCATCCACGGCATCCGCGACATGTCCCGAGAGTTCAAGCCCACCTACGAGCTGATCCCGCGCCTGTTCGCCGCAAGGCGCGCCCAGATCGCGGAGCTGGTGGGCACCGCCGCGATGGCGCAGCTCGACACCGTCTACCCGAGCATCCTCGCCCTGTGCCGTGACAAGATGGGATACACCGTGATCAACGCCGTGAAGTCCCCCTGACACGGCCAGGCCCGCCCCGACTCTCGGGTTTCCGTCGCCAGCAGGCCAGTCACCAAACCGCCCGGCACAGCACCCCATCGCCAGCTGGCACCCCGGACAGGCCGGGCCTTCGCCTGCGGGGAGGAGCGGTTCACCGTGGAACGGGCCGGTCAAACCAGTGCAGCGCGTCGCAGGTCCTTTGCTGGTTGGGGTGGCCTGGCCTGGTTACTTGATGTAGTCGGCGAGGTGGACGAGGGCGGCGGTGTCAAAGGCGTCGGTGGGGTGGCCGGTGGGGGTTCCGGTGTGGAGGAGGGAGTCGGTGTATGTGTCGGTGGCCGGGGAGTAGATCGCGAAGGCCCATTCCTCGTTGTCGCCGAGGTACTCGATCCGACACAGCGGCACCCGCTCGTCGGGGCCGTCCTGCTCGATGAGAGCGGTGAGTTGACTTCCGTTCCCCGCCCTCGAGGGCGGGGAACGGAAGTCAATACCGCTGGAAGTACGACGTGTTCCGGACGTATCCGGGGTGCGCATTGATGAAGGTGTTCCGGGCCGCCGCGTCGGATCACGTGGGCGCGCGGTGGCCGCGCCACACGCCACCTCCGCCGGCGGGCGTGGCCGGCGGATTTGCCTGAGCGTGGTCGTCGTCTCTATTCGTCGGCGCCTGGGCGGTCGGCGACCATCAGGGCCTGGACGACGCATGGACCAGCGACGTCCTCCCGGACCTCAGTTCGCAGTGGGGGTAGTACACGTGCACCAACGTCGGCTTCGCCGCATAGAAGCAGCGCCGGCGGCAGGTGGTCTCCGACGTCGCTGTGATGGCGTACGGTTAGGTTCATCGACGCGGGGTGGAGCAGCTCGGTAGCTCGCTGGGCTCATAACCCAGAGGTCGCAGGTTCAAATCCTGTCCCCGCTACTGCTGAACAGGGCCCGGATCCATATGGATCCGGGCCCTGCCGCGTGAAACGTCCTGTGATGAGGCATGACCGGGAAACGGCCGCGGCGGGGGCGAGGTCACCTGCGAAGCCCGACGCGGTCGGACGAAGCGTTCGAGGTGGGGGTTCAGAGGGCTGTGAGCCGCACGCTTGCGGCAGGTGATGGCGTGCCATGTCAGTGGCGTGCGTCATGGTGGCTGGGTGATCAGTCAGAAGGCAGCCGTGCGGTACTTGGCCGACGAGATGCGCGGGTGCGCGTTCGTGGGAACGGCCCCGGCAGCACCAGGGCCTCCAGGACAGCAGCAGACCGCTGCCCGGCCGCCGGCGGCCGTTGGTCGAACCAGTCTTCGTCGGGTGGCGCCGCACCAGGCTGATGCCGTCCTGGTCCAGGCAGCGGAGTGCGAACTGGAGCCCGAACCCGAGGCCGAGGCGGGCCGGGGCTCCGGGACGCCACCGGCCAGTATCGCGGACCGGACGCGCCCGGACTCGCCGAGATCGACGGTTTCATCAAGCGCCTGGAACGGTTCGAGTAGGCGCAGGCCGTAGCGGCCCCCGAGGCGGCCGCTACGGTTGCGCGTTGCTTCCCCGGTTCGGGGACGTACGCCCCGCCTCACACCGCCTCGAACACGTCCTCCAGCTCCTGGAGCAGCCTGCGCTTGGGGCGGGCGCCCACCATCGACTTCACGGGTTCGCCGGAGCGGAACACCATCAGGGTCGGCATCGACAGGACCGCGTACCGGCTCGCGATGCCCGGGTTCCGGTCGACGTCGATCTGGACGATCTTGATGCGCCCGGACTCCTCGGCGGCGACGGCGCTGAGCACGGGGGCGAGTTGGCGGCACGGGCCGCACCAGTCGGCGGTGAACTCGACCAGTACGGGGAGGTCGGCCGCGAGGACCTCCGTATCAAAAGTGGTGTCCGTGACCTCGGCCACGCCCTCTGCCTGAATCATCTGTCATCCTCCCAGTTCACAACGTGGTTCCGGACCGCCCGGAAGCTCCGCATCGGCCTCCAGCTCGGCCTTCGCGAGCTGGGCGCCCACGTGGACGCGTACGGCTTGGAGCTGCTCGATGAGCGCGTCGAGCTCGCCGAGCTTGCGCCGGTAGACGGCGAGCGAGGCGGGGCAGGCGTCACCGGCCGGGTGGCCGGCGCGCAGGCACTCGACGAACGGCCGGGTCTCCTCCAGTTCGAACCCGAAGTCCTGGAGGGTCCGGATCTGCTGGACGAGCCGCAGATCGTCCTCGTCGTACGCGCGGTAGCCGTTGCCGGCCCGTCGCACGGGCAGCAGTCCGCGCGACTCGTAGTACCGCAGAGTCCGTGTGGTCGTTCCGGCCCGTTCGGCCAGCTCCCCGATGCGCATGTCCGTGACGGTAGACCTTTACGCGGACGTCAAGGCAAGGAGAACGCGGCAGGGCCGTCGCGGATGCTTCCGCGACGGCCCTGCCGTTGATACCGGGTCCCGGGCGGCTACGCCTTCGCCGCGGCGGGCTCCTGGTCACTGTCCCGCGGCTGCGGAACGGTGCCCGTGCCGTCGCCGTGGTCGGTGTCCTGGTTGAGCATCTGGTCGTTCCACGGGAGCGCGCCGGAGAGGACCTGGTCGACCCGCTCCTTGTCGATCTCCTTGGTCCAGGTGCCGACGAGGACGGTGGCCACCGCGTTGCCCGCGAAGTTCGTCATGGCGCGGGCCTCGCTCATGAAGCGGTCGATGCCGACGATCAGGCCGACGCCGTCGACCAGGCCGGGGCGGTGCGACTGGAGGCCGCCCGCGAGGGTGGCGAGGCCCGCGCCGGTGACTCCGGCCGCGCCCTTCGAGGCGACGATCATGAAGAGGAGGAGCGAGATCTGCTCACTCGCGCTCAGCGGGTCGCCCATCGCGTTGGCGATGAAGAGCGAGGACATCGTGAGGTAGATCGCGGTGCCGTCGAGGTTGAAGGAGTAGCCGGTCGGCACGGTGATGCCGACGACGGGCCTGCTGACCCCGAGGTGCTCCATCTTCGCGATGAGCCGCGGCAGGGCGGACTCCGACGAGGAGGTGGAGAGGATCAGCAGGAACTCGCGGCCCAGGTACTTCAGCAGAGAGATCAGGTTGACCCCGGCGACCAGCCGCAGGATCGTGCCGAGCACCACGAAGACGAAGATCGCACAGGTGACGTAGAAGCCGACCATGATGATCGCGAGCGACTTCAGGGCGTCGACGCCGGTCTCGCCGACCACTGCCGCCATCGCGCCGAACGCGCCGACCGGGGCCGCCCACATGATCATGGCGAGGATGCGGAAGACGAGGCGCTGGATGTGGCCGATGCCGCGCAGGACCGGCTCGCCCGCCGAGCCCATGGCCTGCAGCGCGAAGCCCGCGAGCAGGGCGATGAGCAGGGTCTGCAGCACCTCGCCCTGGGTGAAGGCGGAGATCATCGTCGTCGGGATGATGCCGAGCAGGAAGTCCACGGTGGACTCGCTGGCGCCCGCCGCCTGCTTCTCGCCGGCGGCGCGCACCGCTTCGGTGAGGTGGAGGCCCTGGCCGGGCTCCAGGATGTTGCCGACGAGCAGACCGATGGCGAGCGCGACGGTCGACATCACCAGGAAGTAGCCGAGGGCGAGGCCGCCGACCGCGCCGACCTTGGCGGCCTTGCGCACCGATCCGACGCCCAGCACGATCGTGCAGAAGATGATGGGCGAGATCATCATCTTGATGAGGTTCACGAAGCCGGTACCGATCGGCTTGAGTTCGACGGCGACGCCCGGGGCCACGAAGCCCACGAGGATGCCGAGACCCACAGCCGCGATCACGGCGAGATACAGATAATGCGTACGGTCCCGCTTGGCGGCTGCCACTCCCACGGGGGTCTCCTCGGTTCGTCCTGGTCGCTCCCCCGTCCCTGGGGGTCCCGGCGACTATCCCCCCGCTTGTGATGCCGGTCACGGTTACGTGCATTTCGTTCATATGTTTTCGGCCAGGCAGACTGGTGCCATGCGTCTCCCCCGCCCCCGTACCCGTCCGCGCAGCCTGGCAGGCCAGCTCTTCGCCATGCAGGTGGTGCTGGTCGCTGCGGTGGTGGCGGGGTGCGCGTTCTTCGCCTACGTCTCCGGCAGCGGGCAGGCGAAGGAGACCGCGACCCGGCAGGTCACGGCGGCGGCGCTGGCGATCGCCGACTCGCCGTCCGTACGGGAGGCGATCCGCACCCCGGACCCGTCCGCCGTGCTCCAGCCGTACGCGGAGAAGGTCCGCAGGGACACCGGGATCGCCTTCGTCACGATCATGTCCCCGGACCGGATTCGCTGGACGCACCCGGACGCCGGCCAGATCGGGGAGCAGTTCCTCGGGCACACCGCGCAGGCGCTGCGCGGTGAGACGTTCTCTGAGACGTACACCGGCACGCTCGGGCCCTCGATCCGGGTCGTCACCCCGGTATGGGACGGCGGCCGGATCACCGGTCTGGTCAGTGCGGGCATCACGGTCGAGCGGGTCTCCTCGCAGGTGCGGGCGCAGCTCGGGGCGCTGGGGCTGGCGGCGGGCGGGGCGCTGGCGCTCGGCGGCATCGGTACGTATGTGATCAACGCCCGGCTGCGGCGGCACACGCACGGTATGAACGCCGCCGAACTGAGCCGGATGCACGACTACCACCAGGCCACGCTGCACGCGGTGCGCGAGGGGCTGTTGATGCTCGACGGGCAGCGCAGGATCGCGCTGATCAACGACTCGGGCCGGGAGCTGCTCGGTCTCGAACCGGATGCGGTCGGGCGCAGGGTCGCCGAGCTGGATCTGCCGGCGCGGCTGACCGGTGCGCTGCTCGCCTCCGAGGAGCGGGTCGACGAGCTGCATCTGGCGGCGGACCGGGTGATCGTGGTCAACACCCGTCCGGTGGTGGGCGGCGAGCAGTGCGGCACGGTCGTGACACTGCGCGATCACACGGAACTCCAGGCGCTGTCCGGTGAGTTGGACTCCGAACGGGGGTTCACCCAGGCGTTGCGCTCGCAGGCGCACGAGGCGGCGAACCGGCTGCACACCGTCGTCTCGCTGATCGAACTGGGCCGGGCCGAGGAGGCGGTCGGTTTCGCCACCGCCGAGCTGGAGCTGGCCCAGACCCTCACCGACCGGGTGGTGGGCGCGGTCGCCGAACCGGTGCTGGCGGCGCTGCTGCTGGGCAAGGCGGCGCAGGCGAACGAGCGGGGTGTGGAGCTGGTGCTCGCGGACGACAGTCTGATCGACGACGGCGCCCTGCCCGCGACGCTGCCGCATCGGGACCTGGTGACGATTCTCGGCAACCTGATCGACAACGCGGTGGACGCGGCGTCGGAGGCGGCGACGGACACGTCGGGTGCGGGGGCTGGTGCGCCGGAGTCGGGGGCTGATGCGCCGGAGTCGGGGGCTGATGCGGCCGTGCCCGGCCAGCGGGGAACCGCGCCGGGCCGGGCCGCCCGTGCCCGGGTCACCGTCACCGCGCTCGCCGGCGAGGGCGAGCTGCTGCTGCGGGTCGCCGACACCGGGGCCGGGATCGATCCGGACGATGCCGCCGAGGTGTTCGACCGGGGCTGGTCGACGCACGGCGCGGGCCGGGGGATCGGGCTGGCCCTCGTCCAGCAGGCGGTGCACCGCAACGGCGGGACGGTCGCGCTGGACCGCGGCCCGGACGGCGGTGCGGAGTTCACGGTACGGCTGCCCCTGGTCAGCGGCGGCCGCACGACGCGCACGACGAAGGAGGCCACCGCGTGATCCAGGTACTGGTCGTCGAGGACGATCCCGTAGCCGCGGACGCCCATCAGCTGTATGTGGGCCGCGTCCCCGGATTCACGGTGGCCGCGGTCGCGCACTCGCGCGCGGAGGCGGTGCGGGCGCTGGACCGTACGCCCGTCGATCTGCTGCTCCTGGATCTGTATCTGCCGGACGGGCACGGTCTGCAGCTGCTGCGCTCGTTGCGCGCGGCCGGGCACTCGGCCGATGTCATCGCGGTGACGTCGGCGCGTGATCTGGCGGTGGTCCGGGAGGGGGTGTCGCTGGGTGTCGTCCAGTACGTGCTGAAGCCGTTCACCTTCGCCACCCTGCGCGACCGGCTCGTCCGCTACGCCGAGTTCCGTGCGGCGGCCGGTGAGGCGAGCGGCCAGGACGAGGTGGACCGGGCGCTCGGCGCCCTGCGCGCACCGCAGCCGACCCGGCTGCCGAAGGGGCTGAGCGGTCCGACGCTGGAGGCCGTCACCCGCGTCCTGCGGGCCGCACCGGACGGGGTCACGGCGGGCGCCGCCGGGGCGGAGCTGGGCATCTCGCGGATCACGGCGCGCCGCTACCTGGAACATCTGGTGACGGTGGGGCGCGCCGTGCGCAGTCCGCAATACGGTCAGATCGGGCGTCCGGAGCTGCACTACCGATGGGTGGCCCAGGAGCGCTGACCGTACGGCCCCGGGCCTGCGGGACCGGGACGCACGGGACCGGGCCTGCGTCACTAGGACGTTCCTACGAGCGGTGATATCGGTGGAACACACCGTAGTCAGCCCACGTGTTGACTCCTACGGTGGGGCCGTGCACCCCTCTCCGCCCTTCAACGCCCCCGCCGCGCGCCGACTGCGCGAGGCCCTGGGGATGCTTCCCGGGCATGTCGCGTACGGTCTCGGGGCGCAGTACGGACTCCGTATCAGCACCGAGACGGTGGTCGCCTGGGAACGCGGGCTGGCTGTCCCGAGCGAGTACGAAATCACCGCGCTGGCCGGAGTGTTGTGGTGCTCGCCGGGCGAGCTGCTCACCGCCGCGCGCACCCTGCGCGAGCACCGGGTGGCCCGGGAGCTGGCGGTGGAGGAGCTGGCGCGTCTGCTGGGGCTGACCACCTCCGCGTATCTGCGGATGGAGGAGGCGGGGCGCTGGCGCGGCAACGAACGCCAGTCCGCGGCACTCAGCGAGGTGCTGGGGCTGACCGCCGCCGGGTTCGTGACGGTGTCCGGCCGGGAAGAGGAGCTGGCGGACCTGTTGCGCGCGGTGGTGACGACGCGCTGGCAGGCCCATGTCCGGCCGGTGGCGAAGCTGGTGCCGCTGGAGCGCGGCTTCCTGCAGGACGTACTGGAACAGCTGCACGCCGACTACCAGGCGCTGATGGTGTCGACGCTGAGCTGGAGCAGCACGGGTACGGAGCGGGCCGGGTCGACGGGGGATGCGGGGCGGGCGTTCCTGGCGCAGATCGTGGAACGGTTCTGGCAGGCGGCGGGGGTACGGGGGACGACCGTCTGAGCCGCCCGGCGCGACGGGAGCGGGCGCCGGCTGTTCGTCGCGTACGAGGAGGGCGACGGCCACCGCGACGGCCGCGAACACCCGCACGGAGACGGCGGCCACCAGGACGTTCCGGCACCGCGGCCGGGTCCGGCACCGGCCTTCCGGAAAAGGACCTGAGCTCCGGGGCCAAGGGGAAGGGCAAGCGGCCCTGACCGTCCACGGGGGACAGCCAGGGCCGCCGGTCAGCTCTTGTGAAGCCTCTCGTGACACCCGCCTCGCGGGCGCCTCTTGCCGCCGCCTGTCTTGCTGACGCCTCTTGCTTCCGCCTCTTGCCCGCGCCTCTTGCCCGCGTCTCTTGCCCGCGCCTCTTGCCTGCGCCTCTTGTGACGCCGTCGCGCCCGTCCGGTGCTAGAAGACCGACTCCGCCTCGTCCATCCGGTCCGCGGGCACCGTCTTGAGCCGGGTGATGGCGTCGGCGAGCGGAACCATCTTGATGTCGTTGCCGCGCAGAGCCGTCATCCGGCCGAAGTCGCCCCGGTGCGCGGCCTCCACCGCGTGCCAGCCGAAGCGGGTGGCGAGCACCCGGTCGTACGCGGTCGGCGTGCCGCCGCGCTGCACGTGGCCGAGAATGACCGGCCGGGCCTCCTTGCCGAGCCGGGTCTCCAGCTCGATGGCCAGCCGGTTGCCGATGCCCTGGAAGCGCTCGTGACCGTACTGGTCGATCTCGCCCTTGCCGTACGGCATGGAACCCTCGGCCGGGTGCGCGCCCTCGGCGACGCAGATGACCGCGAACTTCTTGCCGCGTGCGAAGCGCTCCTCGACCATCTTGACCAGGTCCTCGACCTGGAAACGGCGCTCGGGGAGGCAGATGCCGTGCGCGCCGCCCGCCATTCCGGACTCCAGCGCGATCCAGCCGGCGTGGCGGCCCATCACCTCGACGACCATGACCCGCTGGTGCGATTCGGCGGTGGTCTTGAGACGGTCTATGGCCTCGGTGGCGACGCCCACCGCCGTGTCGAAGCCGAAGGTGCGGTCGGTGGCGGAGATGTCGTTGTCGATCGTCTTGGGAACGCCGACGACGGGCATTCCGGCGTCCGACAGCATCCGCGCGGCCGTGAGGGTGCCTTCGCCGCCGATCGGAATGAGGGCGTCCATGCCGTAACGGCGGCTGAGCTCGGCGCAGTTCTCGGCGGCCTCGCGCAGCCGGTCGCGCTCCAGCCGGGCCGAGCCGAGGATGGTGCCGCCGCGGGCGAGGATGCCGCTGACCGCGTTGAGGTCGAGGGGGCGGAAGTGGCCGTCGAGAAGTCCCTTGAACCCGTCCTCGAAGCCGATGACCTCGTCTCCGTGCCCCACCACGGCTCGGTGCACGACCGACCGGATCACTGCGTTCAGGCCCGGGCAGTCGCCGCCTGCGGTGAGAACTCCGATGCGCATCGTGCTGTATCTCCTGCTCGCTGGTGCCGTTCGATTCGGGGACGACTACAGAATCCCCCGTGAGAATCCCCCGTACTGTGAGCCACGTCGATTGTCCCACGTCAGGTCTGGACCTCGCGCTCCCCGCCGCTCCGCGGATCTGCGCACGGGTGTTCCGCCGGATGCGAGGGCGTCCGGCGAGGCCTGCGGCAGGCCCTCCGGCGAGCGCATCCGCGAGGCCCGGGGCAGGCCGTACGCCCCCTGGCTCGGGGCCCTTCGCCCGGCGGGCGGCGCCCGGCCCCCCGCAGGTATCGTCAACATGGCAATACCATCCCAAACCGCAATCTGGACGGGAGAACACGCGTGACGCGCAGCGTGTACGTGACCGGGATCGACCGGGGAGACGGCCGCCAGGTCGTCGATCTGGGAGTCATGGAGCTCCTGACGCGTCAGGTGGACCGGGTCGGGGTGTTCCGGCCGCTCGTCCACGACGGACCCGACCGGCTGTTCGAACTGCTGCGGGCCCGCTACCGCCTCCCCCAGGACCCCGAGTCGGCCTACGGCCTGGACTACCACGAGGCGTCCGCGCTCCAGGCCGAGCAGGGCACCGACGAGCTGGTCTCCCGGCTCGTCGAACGCTTCCATCAGGTGGCCCAGAAGTACGAGGTGGTGCTGGTACTCGGCACCGACTTCGCCGCCACCCAGCTCCCCGACGAGCTGGCGCTCAACGCCCGCCTCGCCAATGAGTTCGGCGCCTCGGTGATCGCGGTGGTCGGCGGGAAGGGCCAGACCGCGGAGTCCGTGCGGGCCGAGACCCGCAATGCCTACCGGGCGTACGCGGGCCTGGGCTGCGACGTCCTCGCGATGATCGTGAACCGGGTGGCGGCCGAGGACCGCGAGGCCATCGCGGAGCGGCTGGCGGCCCGGCTGCCCGTCCCCTGTTCGGTGCTGCCCGACGACGCGGCGCTCTCCGCGCCGACCGTCGCCCAGATCGCCGCGGCGCTCGACGCCACGGTGCTGCTCGGCGACGACTCCGGGCTGGCCAGGGACGCGCTGGACTTCGTCTTCGGCGGTGCGATGCTGCCGAACATGCTGAAGGCGCTGACGCCGGGCTGTCTGGTGGTCACGCCCGGGGACCGGGCGGATCTGGTGGTCGGCTCGCTGGCCGCGCACAGCGCCGGGACCCCGCCCATCGCCGGTGTGCTGCTGACCCTGGACGAGCGCCCCGGCGAGGAGATACTCAAGCTGGCCGCGCGGCTCGCACCGGGTACGCCGGTCATCTCCGTGGCCGGCGGCTCCTTCCCGACCGCGGGGCAACTCTTCGCCCTGGAAGGCAAGTTGAACGCAGGGACGCCCCGCAAGGCGGAGACCGCGCTGGGCCTCTTCGAGCGCCACGTGGACACCGGCGCGCTGCTGGAACGGATCTCGGTGGCCCGTAGCAGCCGCGTCACCCCGATGATGTTCGAGCACGAGCTGCTGGAGCAGGCCCGAGCCGTGCGGCGCCGCGTCGTCCTGCCGGAGGGCACCGAGGAACGGGTGCTGCGCGCCGCCGACGTACTGCTGCGCCGCGACGTCTGCGATCTGACCCTCCTCGGCGACGCCGACGTCATCCGCAAGAAGGCCGCGGACCTCGGCATCGATCTCGCCGGGACGCAGCTCATCGACCCGCAGACCGCCGAGCTGCGCCAGGTCTTCGCCGAGCGGTACGCGCAGCTGCGCGCGCACCGCGGGGTCACGGTGGAGCTGGCGTACGACGTCATCGCGGACGTCAACTACTTCGGCACGCTGATGGTGCAGGAGGGGCTCGCCGACGGCATGGTCTCCGGGGCGGTGCACTCCACCGCGGCGACGATCCGCCCCGCGTTCGAGATCATAAAAACTAAGCCGGACGCCTCGATCGTGTCGTCCGTCTTCTTCATGTGCCTCGCCGACAAGGTCCTGGTGTACGGCGACTGCGCGGTGAACCCGGACCCGGACGCGGAGCAGCTCGCGGACATCGCGGTGCAGTCGGCCGCCACCGCCGCCCGGTTCGGTGTCGAGCCGCGGATCGCGATGCTGTCGTACTCGACGGGCACGTCGGGATCGGGCGCCGATGTCGACAAGGTGCGCGAGGCGACGGAGCGGGTCCGCAGGAGCAGGCCCGACCTCAGGATCGAGGGCCCGATCCAGTACGACGCCGCGGTGGAGCCGAGCGTCGCCGCGACGAAGCTGCCCGGCTCCGAGGTGGCGGGGCAGGCCACGGTGCTGATCTTCCCGGACCTGAACACCGGCAACAACACCTACAAGGCCGTGCAGCGCTCGGCGGGCGCGGTGGCCGTCGGACCGGTCCTCCAGGGGCTGCGGAAGCCCGTCAACGATCTGTCCCGGGGTGCGCTCGTCCAGGACATCGTCAATACCGTGGCCATTACGGCGATCCAGGCGCAGGGCGAGGAGTGAACGGATGACCACCCCGACCACACAGGGCTCTTCCACGGCGGGCGCGTACCACGTGCTGGTCCTCAACTCCGGCTCCTCGTCGGTGAAGTACCAGCTGCTGGACATGAGCGACCGCTCCCGGCTCGCGGTCGGGCTGGTCGAGCGGATCGGCGAGGAAACCTCCCGGCTGGTGCACACCCCGCTGGTTGAATCAGAAGAGGCGGCCCGAAGGGTCTCCGTCGAGGGTGGTGGTGGGCGACGGGCGGGAGGCGCCGAGTCGCGCGTGCGGACCGGTCCGATCGCCGACCACGAGGCCGCGCTGAAGGCGGCGGCCGATGAGCTGGCGGCCGACGGGCTGGGCCTGGACTCCCCCGCGCTGGTGGCGATCGGTCACCGGGTGGTGCACGGCGGGCTGCGGTTCACCGAGCCCGTGGTGATCGACGACGAGGTGCTGGAGGAGATCGAGCGCCTGGTCCCGGTGGCCCCGCTGCACAATCCGGCGAACATCGTCGGCATCCGTACCGCACAGGCCCTGCGTCCCGACCTCCCGCAGGTGGCGGTCTTCGACACGGCGTTCCACACGACGATGCCGGAGTACGCGGCGCGGTACGCGATCGATGTGGAGACCGCCGACGCGCACCGCATCCGGCGCTACGGCTTCCACGGCACCTCGCACGCGTATGTCTCCCGCAAGGCCGCCGAGCTGCTGGGACGTACGCCGGAGGAGGTCAATGTCATCGTGCTGCACCTGGGCAACGGCGCGTCGGCGTCGGCGGTGGCGGGCGGCCGGTGCGTGGAGACCTCGATGGGGCTGACGCCGCTGGAGGGGCTGGTGATGGGCACGCGTTCCGGCGACATCGATCCGGCCGTCACCTTCCACCTCCGGCGGGTGGCGGGGATGTCGACGGACGAGATCGACGAGCTGCTGAACAAGAGGAGCGGCCTGGTCGGGCTGTGCGGCGACAACGACATGCGGGAGATCCGGCGCCGGATCGACGAGGGCGACGAGCGTGCGGCGCTGGCGTTCGACATCTATGTGCACCGGCTGAAGAAGTACATCGGCGCCTATTCGGCGGTCCTCGGGCGGGTGGATGCCGTGGTGTTCACGGCGGGGGTCGGGGAGAACTCGGCGCCGGTACGGGAGGCTGCGATCGCCGGTCTCGAGGAGTTCGGCCTGGCGGTGGACGCGGATCTGAACGCCGTACGGTCCGGCGCACCGCGGCTGATCTCGCCGGACCACGCACGGGTCGCGGTCGCCGTGGTGCCGACGGACGAGGAACTGGAGATCGCCGTCCAGACCTTCGCACTCGTCGGACAGGTCCACAACTGAGCACCCCCGCGCCCCTTTGTACCTTCCACCAGACGGAATATTCCGCAGCGAAACAAACCGATAGGATCCGCCTCATGCGCCGTTCCAAAATCGTCTGCACACTCGGTCCCGCCGTCGACTCCCATGAGCAGCTCGTCGCTCTGATCGAGGCCGGCATGAGCGTGGCCCGCTTCAACTTCAGTCACGGCAGCCACGAGGAGCACCAGGGTCGTTACGACCGGGTCCGCAGGGCCGCCGCCGAGACCGGTCGTGCGGTCGGCGTGCTCGCCGACCTCCAGGGCCCGAAGATCCGTCTGGCGAAGTTCGCCGAGGGTCCCGTCGAGCTGGTCCGCGGGGACGAGTTCACCATCACCGCGGAGGACGTCCCCGGCGACAAGTCGATCTGCGGCACGACCTACAAGGGTCTGCCCGGCGATGTCACCAAGGGCGACCCGATCCTGATCAACGACGGCAATGTCGAGCTGAAGGTCATCGCGATCGACGGCCTCCGGGTCAGGACCATCGTCATCGAGGGCGGTGTCATCTCCGACCACAAGGGCATCAACCTGCCCGGTGCGGCGGTCAATGTCCCGGCCCTGTCCGAGAAGGACGTCGAGGACCTGCGGTTCGCCCTGCGGATGGGCTGCGACCTGGTGGCGCTCTCCTTCGTACGGGACGCCAATGACATCAAGGACGTCCACAAGGTGATGGACGAGGTGGGCCGCCGGGTCCCCGTCATCGCCAAGGTGGAGAAGCCGCAGGCGGTCGAGCACATGGACGGCATCGTCATGGCGTTCGACGGTGTGATGGTCGCCCGTGGCGACCTGGCCGTGGAGTACCCCCTGGAGAAGGTCCCGATGGTGCAGAAGCGCCTGGTGGAGCTCTGCCGGCGGAACGCCAAGCCGGTGATCGTGGCGACCCAGATGATGGAGTCGATGATCACCAACTCGCGGCCGACCCGCGCCGAGGCGTCCGACGTCGCCAACGCGATCCTGGACGGCGCGGACGCGGTCATGCTGTCCGCCGAGTCCAGCGTGGGCGCGTACCCGATCGAGACGGTCAAGACGATGTCGAAGATCGTCGTCGCCGCCGAGGAGGAGCTTCTCTCCAAGGGCCTCCAGCCGCTGGTCCCGGGCAAGAAGCCCCGCACCCAGGGCGGTTCGGTGGCCCGTGCCGCCTGCGAGATCGCGGACTTCCTGAACGGCAAGGCACTGGTCGCCTTCACCAAGTCCGGAGACACGGCCCGCCGCCTCTCCCGCTACCGTGCGGCGCAGCCCATCCTGGCCTTCACCACGGACGAGTCCACCCGCAACCAACTCGCCCTGAGCTGGGGCGTCGAGGCCCACGTCGTCCCGCACGTGGACAACACGGACGCGATGGTCGACCTGGTCGACGGCGAGCTCCTGAAGCTGGACCGCTACAACGAGGGCGACACGATGGTCATCACGGCCGGCTCGCCCCCCGGCATCCCGGGCACGACGAACATGGTGCGGGTGCACCATGTCGGTGGTGGCACGCGGGACTGACGCGCCCGGTACCCGTAAGACCGTGGGCCGCACTCCGGAAGGAGTGCGGCCCACGGTCCTTGTGCGGCTCCCGAACGGGTCGGTGTCGGCTGCTAGCTGTTGCCGCCGGTGAAGTAGTTGTGCAGCCCGGGGACCTTGAGCGTGCCGCCGAACTGGCCGGCCTGAGTCACCTTGACCTTGGTGAAGAAGGCGAAGGGTACGTTCAGCGGCGGCGGTGTCTGCGGGCTGAACGTGACCGGGATGAGGCCGAAGAGATTGCCCTTCAGCTCCTCCGTGTACATCGTCACCGTGCCGTTGCGGATGGTGGACGTCGAGCCCTTGCGTGCCTGGACATGGCCCGTCGTGCCCGCCGGACCGACCGTCAGCTGGTGGAGGTCCTTGATGTCGACCGAGCTCGCGGTGAACTTGAGCACCTTCTTCGTGGTGCCGTCGCCCTTCTTCACCTCGACGATGCCCTTGTAGTCGAGGCCGCTCAGGGTCAGCATCGAACTCTGCAGGATCCACGGCTCGTTCGGGAGCCGCGGAATGCCCTGCTCCAGGTCGGCCGCGGCCAGCGCCTCGGGGTCGGCGGTCGGACACGGGAAGCGCTCCTTGGCGCCGTCCGGAATGTCCTCGTCCTTCTTGGCTTCGAGACCCTTGACGCTCTCGTCGAGCTCCTCGACCGGCTTTCCGGCCTGCTCCGCGGCGTCGCGGATGGCGACGGCGGTCTTGTCGGCCGTCTCCTTCACGGCGTCCGTCGCCTTCTCCACAAGCTTCTCGGCCGGCTTGGCCGCTTCGCTCTCCGAGGGCTTCGGGGACGCCGTGGTGGCGCTCGGGGACGGGCTCGCCGTCTCCTTGTCCGGTCCGTCGAAGAGGTCCTTGAGCGCGTCGCCGACGCCCAGCGGGTCGAGCGGGTTCTTCGACTCCGTGGGGGTGGGCGAGGCGCTCGGCGCGGCGGCGGGGGCGTCGGCGGACTTCGGCTCGGCCTTGGCGGTCTCGCTCGCACTCTCGCTCGCCGTCTCGCTCGCCGACGGGGTGGCCGAGGGCTTCGGGGTCGCTGTCTCGCCCTTGTCACCGGACTCGGAGGCGGACGGGGACGGGGACGGCGACTTGGTCTCCGACGCGGACGGTGACGGCGACTCGCTCGGCTCGTCGGAGCGGGTCACGCAGGGACCGGGTGCGAACGGGATGTCCATGCTGTCGTCGGCCAGTGCCAGCCTGGGGGTGAGCCCCATGCCCACGAAGACGGCCGTCGGCATCGCGGCGAGGGCGAAGGCCTTGCCCGCGGGTATGTGCAGCTTCGTCAGCAACGACTTCCTGGGGGCCGCGTGGCGCGGTCCGGTTCTCGTCCGGACAACCTCTCCGGTCGCGTTCAGCTGCGTCTCGTCACCCCGCACTGTTCCTCCCGCCGTTGGCGTCAACAATTCCGCTCGGGACGTCGCCGCTCCAGGGAGCGGCACCCGGGTCGTACGCCGCCGTGGCGCGCTGCTCCGGCAGTTCGACGCCGGCCGCTTCCCCGCCCTGCGGCTCTTCGGCCTGCTTGCCGGGCGTGTGCCTGCCCGGCTCCGTCCCGTCCGCGGGCTCACCCGGGGCCCAGGACAGCGCGAGACAGCCGCCGATGAGGGCGAACAGGAACCCGAAGAAGAAACCGCCGAGGTTGGACACCGGGATGGAGACCAGCGCGAGCAGGATCGTGGCGACGCCGGCGAACACCCGGATGATCTGCTGGAACCACATGGTCAGGCCGAGCGTGACCAGCAGTACACCGATGATCAGTGAACCCGAGCCGGTGGTGGTTGCCATGACCAGCGTCAGATGGCCGAGCTTGAGATTCGCGTACGGAAAATATGCGATCGGACCGCCACCGAGCGCGGTGAAAAGACCCGCCCAGAAGGGCCGGGTTTGCCGCCAGTCACGGAACCGCAGCCTCCAGTAGGTGAAGTCGCGGGTGCCTGTGGTCTCGGCGCTCATGGAAAACAGCTCCCTGGAACCGGTCGTGCTGTGAAAAGAAGAGGGAGTCGGACGGGCGGAGCGGCGTGGCCGCTGCTCCGCCCGTCCGGGCGGGGTGCTTAGTAGCACTCCTTGACGCCGTTGTAGAGCTTCATGCTCAGACCGCTGAGCTTGAAGGTTCCGGCCGTGGTGGCCCACGCCGTCTGCTGCACGTTCCGCAGCTGGGCACGGTCCGCCTGCTGGGCGAAACCGTTCTCGTTGACGTTTTCGTTGGCCTTGATCGCCGGACCCTTGGAGGCGTCCCTGGCCGCAACACCGATGTCGATGTTGGAGAACTCGGCATCGGCCTTGAGGTCGGCGATGTCGATGTACAGGTCCTTGGCCTTGACCGGGGTCCCGTTGCCGCCGGCCTTCAGCTGAAGGCTGACCGAGCCGAGGATCGGGATGTCCGGCGTCACGACGGACTGGCACATCTTGGTGATCTTCGCCGTCCGGAACGACGAGATCGCGACCGGGTGAATGGTCTTCTTGTCACCCTTCAGCTCCGCGTAGCCGGCGTCTATGCCGCCGTACTGCGAGAAGCCGTGGCCGTCGAGGTACTCGGCCGACACCTTGAACGACTGGCCGGACACGCTGAACGATGCGGCGAGCGCACCCTGCGCGAGGGCCACGCCGACCGCGGCGGTCGCGGCAACGCTCGGCACCATGACCAGAGCGAAACGCTTCCATCTGGTACCGCCACGAACCTGGGAACTCATAAATTTCCTCCTTCTCGGACGTACATCTCCGGTCCGGGCCTGGGCCCGTCCTGGGATGGGAGAAGTGCTACGTCCTCGGAAAGAGAGCGCCCGCGTACGGAGGCAGGAACCGCGTCCGAATCACCGGCGATCACCCCCGAGCGACAACCACTGGCCACGCAATCGCGCAACCTGTTCGGACAGGCCCTGCCGGACGGCAGGAACCCCCCTGTCCGGAGTCGGCGCCACTTCCGCCGACCCACTCGGTGGGGACCCAACGGGGCCGCCGCGCCGACTGGCAGCCGGGCTGGCGTCATTGGACCGAGCGTGGCCGATCGTGGTGCATTCACGCCCGCCGCACAAGGGGTTCGTTACTCACTAGTAACGGCCCGATAACCGGCGCGCGACCGGGTGATACCGCCCGGCCACACAGGGTGGCGCCGAGCAGAAGGACGAAAGGGAGAATCGGGGCCGTTATGCGGACAGATCGCAAGGGGTGATTTACTGCGAGTAACAGACGACACCTTTATCAAGATTTGGTAAAGCGAAGCCGTCTCTTATCGCCCTGATCGCGAAAACGGCCGTGGCACCCCGGGGGTACCACGGCCGTGTTGTCACATCAGAACAAGACCCGCGCCAGCGCCGTACGCGCGGCGACGACCCGCGGATCATCGGGGCCGATCACCTCGAACAGCTCCAGCAGCCGCACCCGCGCCGCGTCCCGGTCGTCACCGAAATTACGGCGCACCGTCTCGACGAGCCGCCCGAAGGCATCCTCGACATGACCGCCGACGAGATCCAGATCGGCGGCCGCGAGCTGCGCGGCGAGATCGGCCGGCTTCTCCGCGGCGTCCTGGCGGACCCGCTGCGGGTCCAGGTCCTTGACCCGGGCGAGCAGTTCGGCCTGGGCGAGACCGAGCTTGGCCTCGGTGTTGGCCGGGTCGTCGGCGAGGACGCTCTTGTACGCCTGGACGGCGCCGGGGAAGTCACTGGCGTCCAGGGCCTGTACGGCTGCTTCGAGCAGGGCGTCGTACGGCCCGGCGGGCGCCTCGGCCGGAGCCTGGCCGGCTTCCTCGGCGGCGGCCGCGTCCTGGTCGACCACGATCCCGGTGAGACCGAACCGCTCCTCGGCGACCTGGATCAGCTGGTCCAGCGTCTCCCGGATCTGGGCCTCGGGCGCCGCGCCCTGGAAGAGCGGGAGGGCCTGCCCGGCGACGACGGCGAAGACCGCCGGGATGCCCTGGATGCCGAACTGCTGCATCAGCATCTGGTTGGCGTCGACATCGACCTTGGCCAGCACGAAGCGGCCGTTGTAATCCTGGGCCAGGCGCTCCAGGAGCGGTCCCAGCTGCTTGCACGGCTCGCACCACTCGGCCCAGAAGTCGATGACGACCGGGACTTCCGTGGAGCGCTGCAGGACATCGCTCTCGAAGCCTGCCTCATCGACATCGATCACCAGGGCGGACGGCGGTACGGCACCGCCACCACCCTGCCGGGCGGCCTCCGCACGGGCCTGCTCCGCCTTCACCTTGGCCTCGCCGGCCGCCTTCACCGCGGCGAGGTCGACGACGCCGCTCATGGACATGTTCCTAGGCTGCATACGTACATCCTCCCCCCTTGGCGCACCGATACGGAAAGCGATGCGGGAACCACACCCGTCCGTAGTCCCCGCCGGCGTGCGGGGATGCCCGGACAGACGCGACCCGAGGGCCCCTGAAAGACCCGATTCGGCGCCGGGTCCCCACCCGGTGCCTGTGGCTGTCGTTCGGTCGTGGCGTCACGACGGTATGACCATCGTCCTTACGCTACGACCCGTAGCGTAACTGCCCGGCACCCCTCACGCACGAGTGTGTTCGGTGATCTGTCTCACGGCGGACGGGGCCGGTCGGCACTACTTACTGACGGGTATGGTCACGGCATGCTGAGCCACAGCCACCCCGAACCCCCGCGAACGGGACGCCCACGCAGCGCCGCAGCCGATGAAGCGATCCTGGAGGCGACCAGAGCCTCCCTGGTGGACCTCGGCTGGTCGAAGTTGACGATGGGTGATGTGGCGACGCGGGCGGGGGTCGCCAAGACGACCCTGTACCGGCGCTGGGCGGGCAAGAACGAACTGGTCGTGGATGCCGTCGCGGTCCTCTTCGACGAGCTGGAACTGCCCGATCTGGGCAGCCTGTCGGCCGATGTCCAGGCGGTGGTGCTGCAGTTCGCCGCGCTGCTGGAGCGGCCGGAGACCCAAACGGCGTTGATGGCGGTGGTCGCGGAGTCGACGCGCGACGAGGCGCTGCGGATCCGGATCCGCGACTCGATCGTGGACCGGCAGAAGCGGCTGGTGCTCCAGGGGCGTCAACGGGCCCAGGAACGCGGAGAGTTGCCCGTCGAGCAGGACGAGACGCTGGCGGCGACGACCGCCGATCTGATCTTCGATGTGATCGCCGGCGCGGTCGTGCACCGGGCCCTGGTGAGCGCCGAGCCCGTCGACGCGGACTGGGCCCGGCGCTTCACCGTGCTGCTGCTGGCGGGGCTGGGGGCGGCGGCGTCCGCGTGACGGGGCGGGCCGCTGCCGCCTTCCTCGGCCGCCGAACGCGGCCACCGACCGCCCGTCAGAAGCCGGGCGGCTCCGTGTAGGTGCCCCACTCGTCGCGCAGGACCCCGCAGATCTCACCGAGCGTCGCCTCGGCCCGTACCGCGTCGAGCATCGGGCCGATCATGTTGGAGCCGTCACGGGCGGCGGCCAGCATCGCGTCCAGCGCCGACTTCACCCGGGCGTCGTCGCGGGCGTCCTTGCGGCTGCCGAGCACCCGGACCTGCTCGCGCTCGACCTCGTGGCTGACCCGCAGGATCTCCAGATCTCCGGTGACCGAGCCGTGGTGGACGTTGACGCCGACGACGCGCTTGTCGCCCTTCTCCAGCGACTGCTGGTACTGGAACGCGGACTCGGCGATCTCGCCGGTGAACCAGCCGTCCTCGATGCCGCGCAGGATGCCGGAGGTGATGGGCCCGACGGGGTGCTGCCCGTCCGGATGGGCCCGGGTGCCGCGCTCCTTGATCTGGTCGAAGATCTTCTCGGCGTCGGCCTCGATCCGGTCGGTGAGCTGCTCCACGTACCAGGAACCGCCCAGCGGGTCGGCCACATTGGCG
Organism: Streptomyces sp. NPDC058092; assembly: GCF_042884935.1. NCBI lineage: Bacteria > Bacillati > Actinomycetota > Actinomycetes > Kitasatosporales > Streptomycetaceae > Streptomyces > Streptomyces sp. NPDC058092. Next base: position 743,528 of record NZ_JBHVSY010000001.1, on the reverse strand, counting down.
ACGCCGGTCTCCTCCATCAGCACCTGCTGGGTGCGCAGCGCGATCTCGGCGGCCTGCTCGGAGGGGAGCGCGAGGGTCTCGTCGAGGGCGTTGGTGTGCAGCGAGTTGGTGCCGCCGAGGACGGCGGAGAGCGCCTCGACCGCGGTACGTACGACGTTGTTGTACGGCTGCTGGGCGGTGAGCGAGACACCGGCGGTCTGGGTGTGGAAGCGGAGCCACTGCGCCTTGTCGGTCTTCGCGCCGTACGTCTCCTTCATCCAGCGGGCCCAGATCCGGCGGGCCGCGCGGAACTTGGCGATCTCCTCGAAGAAGTCGAGGTGCGCGTCGAAGAAGAAGGAGAGACCGGGCGCGAAGGTGTCGACGTCCAGCCCGCGGGAGAGCCCGAGCTCCACGTAACCGAAGCCGTCGGCGAGCGTGTACGCGAGCTCCTGCGCGGCCGTCGCCCCGGCCTCGCGGATGTGGTAGCCGGAGACGGAGAGCGGCTTGTACGCGGGGATGTCGCGGGCGCAGTGCTCCATCAGGTCGCCGATGAGGCGCAGATGGGGCTCGGGCTGGAAGAGCCACTCCTTCTGCGCGATGTACTCCTTGAAGATGTCGGTCTGGAGCGTGCCGTTGAGCACGCCCGGGTCGACGCCCTGGCGCTCGGCGGCGACCAGGTACATGCAGAAGACGGGGACGGCGGGTCCGCTGATCGTCATGGACGTCGTGACGTCGCCGAGCGGGATGTCCTTGAAGAGGACCTCCATGTCGGCGGCGGAGTCGATGGCCACACCGCAGTGCCCGACCTCGCCGAGCGCGCGGGGGTCGTCGGAGTCGCGGCCCATCAGCGTCGGCATGTCGAAGGCGACGCTGAGCCCGCCGCCGCCCGCGGCGAGGATCATCTTGTAGCGCTCGTTGGTCTGCTCGGCGTTGCCGAAGCCGGCGAACTGGCGGATGGTCCAGGTCCGGCCGCGGTAGCCGGTCGGGTGGAGCCCCCGGGTGAAGGGGTACTCGCCCGGCCAGCCGATCCGCTCGAATCCCTCGTACGTGTCCCCGGGGCGGGGGCCGTACACGGGCTCCACGGGGTCTCCGGAGAGTGTCGTGAAGTCCGCGTCACGCTTGCGGGCCTTGTCGTAACGGGCCTGCCAGCGGCGGCGGCCCTCCTCGATCGCGTCAGCGTCCATACAATCGAATTTACTAGGACGTCCTAGTAAATGTCGATGGCAAACCGCCCGGTGCTTTGCACGGGGCGGTTCGGGTGGTGCGGCGCGGGCCGGGCCCGGCCGGACGGCTCAGAGGCTGTCGGGTGACCTCCGGTCGGGAAGCGGACGCGGTCTGGTGCGTGCGATTCCAAGGCGCCGGGATGTCCTCGGATGGGGTCTCCCCTGCTCGAACGAAGCTGAGAGCTCGGGGAAGGAGCTACTAGGGCATTTCGGCAACGCGGGAAGCGTGCGTGCCAGGGCGTGGCCGCCCGATCAGAGGTCACCCGACAGCCTCTCAGGCCTTGACGGTGACGGGAGAACCGTCGGCGACCACCGGCTCGACCTCGCGGACGACCTTGCGCTCGACGAAGAACGCGGCCGTCGGGATGGTGCCGGAGATCAGCACCCAGAGCAGCTTGCCCAGCGGCCACTTCGCCTTGGAGCCGAGGTCGAAGGCGAAGATCAGGTAGATGATGTAGAGCACGCCATGGATCTGGGAGACGACGAGCGTCAGATCCTTGCCCATGTCGAAGCCGTACTTGAAGACCATGCAGGTGCAGAGCACCAGCAACATGACGGCGGTGACGTAGGCCATCACCCGGTACCGGGTCAGCACACTGCGTTTCATGGAATCGAGCGTATCCGGACGCCCGGGGCGATCTTGCAGCGGGCCGGACTCGGGCGAGCCCGGACTCAGCTCCGGTCCAGCCACTCCTGGAGCACGTCGCAGAGCGGGGCAAGACCCATGTCCATCCGGTGCAGCAGCCGGTCCGGTGGATCCTCGGTCCCTTGCCAGCTGCGGAGTGTGGCGAGGAAGGCCGCCTGGACCGCTCCGCCGATGCCGGCAGGGACGATGCCGTCCGGATCGGCGCCGGTGCGGTGCGCCACATACCCGGCGACGGCACGCGCCCAGCTCAGCCACTGGGCCGACTCCTCGGAGCGCAGCTCCGCCGAGGTGTCCAGAATGGTGAACCGCTTCAGCCAGATGCCCCGCTCGTCGACGGAGTCGCGCAGCGCCTCGACGACGCAGGCACGGATCACCGTCAGGGCGGGGGCATCCGGCTCCGCACGGGCGAGCAGCTCGCGAAGCCTCCGGGTGTGGTCGTCGAAGGCGGACCAGATGATCTGCGACTTGGAGTCGAAGTAGCGGAAGAAGGTCGTTCTGCCGACACCGCAGGCCTCGGTGATCATCGCGATGCTGGTCCCGGCGTAGCCGTGGCGGAGGAAGAGCTCGATGGCCTCCACCTCGATCTTCTCCCGCGACGAGGCGGGCGGCCGCCCTCGCGGCCGCCTCGTGTCTCCCATACCGGCTGCTCCTCTCCATTCGGACGCACACGTTCCGATTATTTTCGGGACCGGGTACCGTAAATAACGTCGCAGGTGACGCCCGTGCGCGCCGCCGCCGACGCACGCATGACGTCACAGCAACTGAACCAGAAGGAATCGATCATGAAGGCATGGCAGTTCACCGAGGTCGGGCAACCCCTCTCGCTGCACGAGATCCCCGAGCCGGAGGCGGGGGCCGGTGAGATCGTCATCGACGTGAAGGCCGCCGGGCTCTGCCACAGCGACGTCGGCTTCCTGGACGGCACCCTCACCTCGCTGCTGCCGTTCCGGCCGATCACCCTGGGGCATGAGATCGCGGGCGTGGTGTCCGTGGTCGGTTCGGGTGTATCGCGCTTCCGTGCCGGGGACAGGGTCGCCGTGCCCGCCGCGATCGAAGGACCCGGCACCTCGTCGAACGGCGGCTTCCAGAGCAGGGTCGCGGTCCGCGAGGAACTGGTGATCCGGCTGCCCGACGCCATCGCCTGGGACCAGGCGGCCGCGGCGACCGATGCGGGGCTGACCTCGTACCACGCCGTGGTCGTACAGGGCGGCGTGACGGCTGGGACCAAGGTCGGCGTCATCGGCTTCGGGGGGCTCGGCTCGTTGGGGGCGCAGGTGGCCCTCGCGGTCGGTGCCGAAGTCTATGTCGCCGAGAAGAACGAGAAGGTGCACGCCTTCGCCCGCGAGCTCGGGGCGAAGAAGGTCGTGAAGGACATCACGGAACTCGCCGACGAGAAGCTGGACGTCGTCGTGGACTTCGCCGGCTTCGGAACCACGACCGCGGGTGCGGTCGACACGGTCCGGCGGGACGGGCGCGTGGTGCAGGTGGGCCTCGGAGTCGCGGAAGGCACCATCAACCTGCAGCAGCTGACCCTCAACCAGGTCGTCCTCATCGGCTCCCAGGCCGGGACCATCGAGGACTGCGAGGCGGTGGTCGGACTCATCGCCGAAGGCAAGGTGACCTCTCGCATCACCCGCATCGGCTTCGACGCGATCGGCGACGGGATCGGCCGGCTGGAGCGGGGCGAGGTCATCGGGCGGCTCGTCGCCGTGTACGAGTAGACCGCATACGAGTGCGCCGTGCACGAGCGGGGGGCGCACAAGCAGGAGGACCCGCTCGGAACGCGGCGGCCGCGGGCGTACGCGCCGGAGGACCGGCCGGGCGCAGCACGGCAGCCCTCCGGCGCGGCCGCCGGGGGCCGCGCACCGGGTCCGGCGGCCGGAAGGGCTGTCAGGCCTCTTCGAAATCATGGGCCGCGATCCGCAGCGGCCGCAGCATGGCGAAGATCTCCGCGCACTCCTCGGCGTCGTACACCCCGAGCCCGAACTCCATGTCGACCAGGTCCTTGGTCGCCGCCTCGACGACCTCACGGCCCTTGTCGGTGATGGAGGCGAGGGTTCCGCGGCCGTCGTTCGGATTGGGGCGCTTGGCGACCAGTCCGGAGCGGACCAGCCGGTCCACGGTGTTGGTGACGGAGGTCGGGTGGACCATGAGCCGCTCGCCGATCTTGGACATCGGCAGCTCGCCGGCCTTGGAGAAGGTGAGCAGCACCAGTGCCTCGTAGCGGGCGAAGGTCAGTCCGTACGGTTTGACGACCGCGTCGACCTCGGCGAGCAGGATCTGCTGGGCGCGCATGATCGAGGTGATCGCCCCCATCGAGGGCACCGGACCCCAGCGCTGCTGCCAGAGTTCGTCGGCGCGGGCGATGGGATCGAAGGGGAGTCTGAGCGGCTTCGGCACGGCACCGACCTTACCCACTGGTCATATGCTGGTCAGTACTGTCTCGAACTTCGGTCCGAATCCGGGGTGCGGATGCCGTGCGGCTGACCTCGCGGACGAGCAGGAGCATGCACACCGTACCGATCACGGCGGATCCGGCGACCACCTGATGGACGGGAAGGAATTCGGCGGCCAGCCCGGCAAGGGCCATGCCGATGCCCTGGACCGTCATCAGCCCCGCGGTCTGCAGGGTCATCGCCCGGCCCCGCAGCTCCTCGGGCACGGCTTCGACGAACCACTGGTCGAGGCCGATGACGTATGCCGCCCCCACCCCGGCCAGTGCGAGCGCGGCCATGGTCAGGGGAAGGCTGGGGCGGAGCCCGTACAGCAGGAGCGGCAGGAGCCCGGCGACGGCGGCCGGCAGCACGATCCGGGAGCGGGCGCGCGGCGTGAGCACGCCGCCCACGTACAGCTCCGCGACGATGTTGCCGATCGGCATCGAGCACATCAGCAGCCCCAGCGCGGCCGGGCCGGCTCCGATCTCGTCGGCGTACGGTGCGGCGAGCGCCTCCGGTGCCACGGCGAACATGGGCGGCACCCAGAAGAGCAGCGTCAGCGCGCGGATCCTGCGGTCGGCGAAGACTGTGCGCGCTCCCGCGAGTGAGTCCTTGAGCAGATTTCCCCCGTCGCCGCTGTCGCCGGTCCGGGCGGGCCGGTTCCGGGTGCCGAAGCGGAGCAGGGCCGCCGAGCAGAGGAAGGTCACGACGGTGATCGCGATCGCTTCGCGCGCGGAGACCACGGTGAGCAGCACACCCCCCACGCCGAAGCCGATCAGCATCGCGCTCTGCGAGATGATCCGCAGCAGCGAGCGGCCCAGTACATAGAGATCGCCCTCGCCGAGAATGTCGGTGAGCGCGGCCATCCGTGTGCCGGTGAAGACGGGCGACACGAGCGCGACGGCGCAGCGCAGGGCGAGGAGCCCGCCCACGGGAGTGCCGGGCAGCACCATGACGGCGACGCAGCCCGCGCAGAGCAGATCGCAGGTGACCAGGACCCGGCGGGCGGGGTAGCGGTCGGCGACCCCGGCGAGGAGCGTGCCGCCGATCAGGTACGGCAGCAGGCCGAGCGCGAAGGTGAGGGCGCTGAGCAGCGGCGAGTCGGTGAGGTCGTAGACGAGGACGGTGAGCGCCAGCTCGCTGACCATCAGGCCCATGAGGGAAAGCAGATGGGCGGTGAATACGGCCCGGAACTCCCGTACGGCGAAGACGGCGCGGTAGCCGCGGGACGTGCCGGGGTCCGCGGCGGCCGGGTCCCGGAGCGCGGGCGACGGGTTCGGGTCAATGGGGTCGGCGCGCTCCGGGGAGGGGGCCGGCGACGGCTCCGGTCCGGCGGGGTGGGTGTCCGCTCGGCGGCGTGCGGCTGACGGTTCGTCGGGAGACGGGCCCGTCGGGCCGTTCGGGGTGTCCGCCGCATTGTGGGGGCTGCCCACCAGGTCGGGGCTGTTGCTCGGCATGGGCGCAGCTTGAAGGAGCAAGACCCTCGTTCCGTAGACTTTCGGCCCGGACCGAATCCTGACGAGGCAGCCGATGTCGTTCCATCTGCATTTCGACGAGAGCGATCTGCTCCGCTGCAGGTTCGCCATCTCTCCGATCTGGGAGACGCAGCAGGCGGTACGTACCCTCCTGCGCCCCGGTCGGCACGGCTACCACGAACCGTGGCTGAGGCGCATCCGGAGCGCCGCCACGGGGCTCGACCTGCGGCAGCTGTGGTCGCTGATGCCGGAGAGCGGACACAGTCCGGACTTCCTGTCCCCGCCACCGCTGGGGCCCTACGCCTCCTTCGAGGAGGAGATCGCCGGGGTCCGTGCCACCGACCCCCGGCTGGTCCGCAAGGACCTGGCGCTGACGCTCGCGTGCATGCCGGGTATCCGGGACTCCCCCGCCGGGCGGGCGATGCTCGCCGATCCCGCACGGGCGCAGCAGGAGCTGGCCGCGTTGCTGGAGCAGGCGTGGCGGGTGCTGGTCGAACCGGACTGGCCGCGGCTGCGCGCCCTGCTGGAGGCGGACATCGCGTACCACTCGCGCCGGCTCGCCGCGGTCGGCTTCTCGCGGCTGCTCGGTGAGCTGAGCCCGCAGCTGAGCTGGGCGGATTCGACGCTCACGCTGGTCGGGATCAAGGGCCGGCACTCCCGGGTGCTCGGCGGTCAGGGCCTCGTCCTGATGCCGAGCGTCTTCGCCTGGCCGGATGTGGTCAGCGGGTACGAGCCGCCCTGGCAGCCCGCGGTGATCTACCCGGCGCGCGGGATCGGCGCTCTGTGGACGGAGCCCGCGGACCGCACGCCGAAGACGCTCGCCCGGCTGCTGGGGCGGGCGCGGGCCGATGTGCTGTGCGCGCTCGACGAACCGGCCGGGACGAGCGCGCTCGCGCACCGGCTGGGCCTGGCGCCGTCCTCCGTGTCGGAGCATCTGTCGGTGCTGCGGGCGGCGGGGCTGCTGACGTCGCGGCGATACGGACACCAGGTGCTGTACGAGCGGACGCCGCTCGGCATCGCGCTGGCGGTGCCGACCTGAGTACACCGGGATGACGAAGAGCCCTCCTGCCGTCCGGCAAGGGGGCTCTTCGGGTGGTACGGGCGTCAGTCCGCGAGATACCGCTCGACCGTCTCGACCTTGGAGGTCAGGCCGTCGGTGACACCGGGGCGGATGTCGGCCTTCAGTACGAGGGAGACACGCCCGGCGCGGGCCTCGACGGCGGCGACGGCCCGCTTGACGACGTCCATGACCTCGTCCCACTCGCCCTCGATGGAGGTGAACATGGCGTCCGTGCGGTTGGGCAGCCCGGACTCACGGACGACCCGGACGGCGTCGGCGACGTACTCCCCGACGTCCTCACCGACGCCCAGCGGACTGACCGAGAACGCGACGATCATGCGCTGACCACGCCCTCCCGGCGGGCGCGGGCGGCGATGACGCCGTCGGCCTCGTAGCGCTTGAGCACCTTGTCGCCGTACAGCCCGCCGAACGGCAGCAGTGCGAGCAGGAAGAAGAACGCGACGCGCTTCAGCGGCCACTTGGTCTTGGACCAGACGTCGAGGAGCAGCACGGCGTAGATGACGAAGAGGACGCCGTGCAGGATGCCGAGCGGCATCATCAGGAAGTCGATGTCGGAGACCCGGCTGAGGATCGAGCCAAAGATGATCAGTGCCGGGAAGGAGAGCGCCTCGGGAACCGAGATGAGGCGCAGCCGGTGCAGGGCGGTAGCGGTCTTGACGTCCACGAGGGCACCTTCGGTGGGAGGATCGTGACAGCTTGTGAATACAGGCACAAGCGCGGTCCATTGTGGCATCGGTTCGGGCGGCGGTCGGTGCCGGGGGCCGTATGTCGCCGGTCACGTGCCGCCGCCCCGGCCTTGTGCCCCGTACGGGTACGTCCCGATTGCGTCCGGGTCCCGTACAGGATGCGTATCAGGGACCGTTCAGGGGGCCGGTTCCTCCCCTGGGCCCTGTCCCTGCCGGGCCCCTGCGGTTAACGTCGCTCCGTGGCAATGTTCCGACTCCAAGGCAGCAGAACGCTCGCCGTCGACCTGGCCGGCGACGCCGTGAAGGCGAAGAACGGTTCGATGGTCGCGTACGACGGCCGGATCACGTTCAAGAAGATGACCGGCGGTGGTGACGGCCTGCGCGGCATGGTGACCCGTCGGCTGACCGGCGAGCAGATGGCCGTGATGGAGGTGAAGGGGCAGGGCACCTGCTACTTCGCCGACCGGGCGAGCGAGATCAGTCTCGTCTCGCTGCACGGCGACAAGCTCTACGTCGAGGCGAGCAACCTGCTCTGCACCGACGCCGGGCTGCGCACCGGCACCACCTTCACCGGCCTGCGCGGCGGGGCGAGCGGCAACGGACTGTTCACCACCACCGTCGAGGGCACCGGACAGGTGGCGATCATGTCGGACGGTTCGGCGGTGGCGCTGCGGGTCTCGGCCTCGTACCCGCTGTTCGTCGACCCGGGCGCCTACATCGCCCATCAGGGAAACGTGCAACAGCACTTCCAGGCCGGGGTGAACTTCCGGACGCTGATGGGCGAGGGCTCGGGCGAGTCCTTCCAGATCCGCTTCGAGGGCGAGGGAATCGTCTACGTCCAGCCGAGCGAGCGGAACACCATCGGGGGCGATGTCTGATGCCGTTCCGTGAGATCAACTCGAAGATGGTCGAGGCGACGGTCTTTCCCGGCCAGAAGATGTACAGCCAGCGCGGCGCGATGCTCGCCTACCGGGGCGAGGTGTCGTTCACCCCGAACATCCAGGGCGGCCAGGGCGGTGTGATGTCGATGATCGGCCGCCGGGTGGCCAATGAGGCGACCCCGCTGATGACGGTCGAGGGCAACGGCACGGTGATGTTCGGCCACGGCGGCCATCACATCCAGGTGATCAACCTGGCCGGCGACACCCTGTACGTGGAGGCCGACCGGCTGCTCGCCTTCGACGGGACGCTCCAGCAGGGCACGATGTTCATGGGTTCGCAGGGCGGGGTGATGGGCATGGTGCGCGGTCAGGTGACCGGGCAGGGGCTGTTCACCACCACCCTCAAGGGGCATGGCGCGGTCGCCGTGATGGCACACGGCGGGGTGATCGAGCTGCCGATCACCCCGGGCCGCGAGGTGCATGTGGACCCGCAGGCGTACGTCGCGCACCACGGCGACGTCCGCAACAAGCTCTCCACCGCGCTCGGCTGGCGCGACATGGTGGGGCGCGGCTCCGGCGAGGCGTTCCAGCTGGAGCTGAGCGGCAGCGGCGCGGTGTACGTCCAGGCCTCGGAGGAGAAGCTGTGAGCACGCCCGTGGTCTTCGACCCGATGACGCTGCCGTCGGACGACAACGTCAACTCCTACACCTTCTGCGTGGAGCTCAAGGGGAGCCAGTGGTTCCTGCAGAAGGGCAAGATGATCGCCTATTACGGGCGGATCGAGTTCAACGGCATCGGTCACGGCCGCTTCGAGCGGCTGATCCGTACGAGTTTCCACTCGCCGCTGCACGCGAGCGACTGGGTGGTGGCCGAGGGCAGCGGCAAGCTGCTGCTCGCGGACCGGGCCTTCGACGTCAACTCGTACGACCTTCAGGACGGGAATCTGACGATCCGGTCCGGCAACCTCCTCGCGTACCAGCCGACGCTGGCGCTCAAGCAGTCCATCGTGCCGGGCTTTCTGACGCTGATCGGCACGGGGAAGTTCGTGGCGGCGTCCAACGGTCCGGTGGTCTTCATGGAGCCGCCGCTGCGGGTCGATCCGCAGGCGCTGGTGGGCTGGGCGGACTGCCCCTCGCCGTGCCACCACTACGACCACGGCTACATGACGGGCGTGCTGGGCGGGCTGCGGTCACTGACCGGGATCGGCGGGACCTCGGGCGAGGAGCACCAGTTCGAGTTCGTCGGCGCGGGTACGGTGCTGCTCCAGTCGACCGAGATCCTGATGCCCGAGCAGCCGACGGGGGCGGTGCCGCAGCAGCCGGGGGTCCCGGGCGGGGCCGGTCAACCCGGGTCCGCACCCCGCATGCCCGGTCAGCTCGGGGACCTCCAACGCCGCTTCGGGTTGTGAACGGTAGTCTGCGGAGTGTGACGTCGAACGTCCGCACCCCGCACCCGAGTCCGCCTCCGGGCGGGTGCCGGGCGTCACACTCCCCCACTTCGTCCGGCTTTCAACTTCTTAGGTAGAATCCACATATGGAGACCGAGACGGCCACCCGCTGGCTGAACGACGCGGAGCAGTGCGCCTGGCGTACCCACCTGGACGTCAGCAGGCTGCTGATGCACCAACTGGAGAAGGATCTCCAGCCGTTCGGCCTGACCAACAACGACTACGAGATCCTGGTCAACCTCTCGGAGTCGCAGGACCAGCGCATGCGGATGAGCGATCTCGCCGCCGCGACGCTGCAGTCCAAGAGCAGGCTCTCGCACCAGATCACCCGCATGGAGAGCGCGGGCCTGGTCCGCCGGGAGAACTGCGAGTCCGACCGGCGCGGTCTGTACGCGGTCCTCACCGAGGAGGGCGCGGAGACGATGCGGAAGGTGGCTCCGCACCACGTGGCCTCGGTGCGCAAGCACTTCATGGACCTGTTGACGCCTCAGGCGCTGGCGGACCTGCACGCGGCGCTGGCCCCGGTCGCCGATCATCTGCGGGGACGACGCGGCAAGGTGTGACCCGCGGTGGGGCGGCGCCCTCGAAGGTCACGGCGGACGGTACGGACGACGGCGACCACGGGGACGACGAGCGGGGCGAGGACTGAGCCCTCGGGCCTCTCGTCCGGATCACGCCGGGCTCGCGTGGCCCGGCACCTCGCCTCGCCGCTCCCGGGAAACGCTCAGGGCGCGTTGCCCGACAGGACCGTCCCGTCGCTGAAGCTCAGGAACAGTGCGTCGCCCTGCGCGACGAGCGAGATGTGCGCCGGATCAAGCGGATCACCGGGGGCTCCGGGCCATCCTGTGTACATCTTGGAGCCCAGGTTCTCCTCCTGGGCCGCGGCCAGTCGGTAGGACCCCACTCCGTACCCGGCGACGACGAAGGCCTTGTCGCCGACCACGATCGGCGCTCCCTCGGTCTCCAGTCCCTCGGACGCGTCATTCGTCGCCCAGATCAGTTCGCCGTCGGCCAGCGTGATCACGTACACCCGTTGCCGGCTGCTCAGCACCACCTTGCCGTCGTGTGACACGGCGGGCCGGTAGGCGATGTCCACGCCGTCGGCGAGCGTGCGGCGGTTCTGCGGGGCCGCCGCATCGATGACCGTCAGGCCGTTCGAGCCCGCGCAGAGCAGTGCCTTCCCCTTCAGGACCGGCGTACGGCAGGTGACGTCACCGGCCCCGATGCCGCCCAGCCGGGTGCCGTCGGCGCTCTTCAGGATAGTGACGCCGTCGCCGACCGCGACGAGCCGGCCCTCGGCGAGGAGCAGTTCGGCCTCGGGGGCCGGGTCGTCCCACGGCTTGTCCCATGCGCGTTCGTGCCCGCCGGTGAGTCGCTGGGCGACGATCCGGCCGGCCCCGGTGCCCGGAGTTCTCGTGACGTAATAGAGGACGCCGTCCGACTGTACGGAATCGGCCACCCGGGCACCGTCGGCCAGCGGCTCCCGCCACTTCTCGGCGCCGTCGGCCAGGCCGAGCGCCACCAGGGCGCCGTCCTCGAAGGCGTACACGGTGGTGCCGAGGACCCCGGCCACCGATGCGGGACCGGCGGACGTCTTTCCCGGCGGGGTCTGCCACTTGCGCCTGCCGTTCGCGGCGTCCAGCACGGTGATGCGCTGCGGACCGCCGCAGACCAGGGACGCACCCGCGAGTACGCACTCCACCGGACCGTCCGCGATCTTGGCCTTCCACGCCTTCCAGCCCGCCGGTTTCCTGGAGACGTCCGCGGCGGCGGCCCCGAAATCCCCGGTACGGCCGGCGTCGGCGTCGGGCACGACGGCGGGTCCTGCCCCGGTCCGCACGGAGTCCGGGGCCGAGGCGGTCGGTCGCGCGCCGCCGCCCGCGTTGTCGCCCCCGCCGTCGCCCTTGAAGAACCCCGGCAGCAGCACCGTCCCCAGGACCACGCACACCACCGTGGCCGCTGCCGCCAGCCCGATCCACAGTCCCTTGTTGCCCTTGCTGTCGCCGGGCACGGACACGGGCACGACAGGTGTCGGTGCCAGGGCCGGTCCGCCGGGGGCGGGGGCGTGGAACGGGACCGGTGGGGCGGCTGCCGCCTGCGCTGCGGCCGCCGCGCAGGCGCGCGCCCCGGCCGCGTGCTCGGCGAGCTGCCGCCGTATCGCGTCCGTCCAGAGGAACGGGCCCGCGGGTGCGGTGCCCGGCCGCTCGTCCGGCAGCAGCATGCCGACCAGTTGCCGAGGGGTCGGCCTGGCCTCGGCGTCGCTGCGCAGACATGCCTCGATCACGGCACGCAACAGCACCGGTACGTGCGACAGTTCGGCCTCGCCGTGGGCGATCCGGAAGATCACCGCGGCCATGTCGGAGTCGTCGAACGGGCCCCGACCGGTCGCCGCGAAGGCGAGCACCGCACCGAGACAGAAGACGTCCGACGCCGGTACGAGCGACCGCGAGCCGTTGACGTGCTCGGGCGAGATGTAGCCGGGGCTGCCCACGACCACACCGGTCCGGGTGAGCTGGGTGGCGTCGAAGGCCTGGGCGATCCCGAAGTCGATCACCTTCGGCCCCTCGGCGCCGAGCAGTACATTGCCCGGCTTGAGGTCACGGTGGAGTACGCGCACGGCGTGCATGTCGGCGAGCGCCCGGGCAAGGCGGGTACCCAACTGCCGTACCACCGGCTCGGGCAGCGGCCCGCCGCGGGTCACCGCCTCGGCGAGCGAGGGGCCCGGGACGTACTCGGTCGCCAGCCAGGGCAGCCGGCCGTTCGCGTCGCCGCCGACCAGGGATGCGGTGTGCGGACTGCGTACGGCACCCGCCGCGTCGATCTCACGGCGGAAGCGGATGCGGAAGCCGTCGTCGAGGTCGAGATCCGGGCGCACGGTCTTCAGCGCGACCAGCCCGGCGGTGGTGTCCCCCGCACCGGCGGGCCGGGCCAGATACACCTCGCCCATGCCGCCCGCGCCCAGCAGCCCGAGAAGCTGGTACGGGCCGATCAGCCGGGCCCTGCCGGGTGGAAGCGGCTCGATCACTGCGCGGTCCCCTCAAGCGGTTCGTCGGTTCATTCGGGCAGCGGTACGGAGACCGTGGTGCCGTCGTCGTACACGACATGCACGACGCCGCCGACCGGCAGCACCTGCGGGTCGGTCAGTTCCTTGTCCAGCTGGATGCCGTCGGCCTTGTCGTAGGCCGGTGTGCTGCTCGGGCCGGGGGCACCCGGCAGCCGGGTCCTGACCAATGGGCCCAGAGTGCCGTCGGAGCGGACCGGGACGGTGTACAGCGTCGTACTGTCCGCCCAGAGCACGGTGTCGGCGACGATCAACGCGTCGGAGACCGGGTTGCTCATGCCCTGCGCCACCTTCCCGCCGAGCGGGAACCTGCCGAGAGCCCGGCCGTTGTCGCGGCCGACGACGACGAGCTCATCGGGCACGTCCGGCACGTATGCACTGCCCCGGCGGATGGCGATCACCCGGTCGTCGAGCGCGGTGAGGCTCGCTTCGGCGACGAGCCCGGGGTCCACCGGCACCCGCCCCTGCGCCTTGAGCGTCCCCGCCGAGAACCGCAGCACGCTCATGTCGGAGCCGAAGGCGGAAGCGCTGCCGTTGGAGGCGTAGGCGGTGCAGAAGGCGACATCGCCCCGCACCCGAAGATCCCCGCATCCGGAGTTCGTACCCTCGCCGACGCCCTGCACGGCCTCGCTGCCCGCGGTGCCCAGCAGCATGCCGTCCTTGGGCCGGAACGCCTTCGGCGCGTCTTCACCGATGGCGTACACCACCGTGCCATCAGTGGCGACGGGCCAGAAGTTGCCCTTCTGGGCGTCGGAGATGTCCTGCGGGGCCAGCGGCTTGTGCCACTTCTCGGCGCCGGTCCTCAGGTCGTACGCGGCGAGGGCCGCGCCGTCGGGCACCGACGTGGTGGCGGCGAAGACCAGACCGCCGACGACCAGCGGCGCGCTTTCCAGGTTGTGCGCGCCGCCGGACCGGGTCTCCCAACGGACTTTCCCCGTACGGGCGTCCAGCGACTGCAGCCGGTCGCCCGCGGCAAGTAGCACGGTGTCGTCGTAGACGGTGGGGCGGGTGGCAGCGGCCGGCATGAAGAACTGGTTGCTGGGCCCCCAGCCCGCCGAACGGGAGATCTCCCCCGTGTCGAGCACCCACATCCGGTGGCCGTCGGCCGCCGACAGCGCCTCGTACGTGCCGTCCGTCTTGCGGCAGACCACGACGTCGCGACCCGCGGAGCAGCCGATCGGCGACCCGGAGAACTTCCCCTGCCAGGACTTCTTCCACCCCACCGGACGGACATCGCGGCCGTACGGGACCGTTCCCGAGGCGTCCGGGCCCCCGTTCTCGTCCACGCCCGCCACGATGCCGACAGCGGGTGAACCGCCCCCGCGCGCCGCCTCGTCGGGGGTCTTCTGGTTGTTGCGCCAGGCCAGGATGCCCCCGGTGGCCGCACCCAGCACGATCAGCGCGGCGAGGACCGCGCCCAGGACGCGCCGGGAGCGGCGCGGGGGCGGGGCAAGTCCAGGACCCTGGGTGGGTGCGATGTGCAGGCCGGGGGTGAAGTCGGTTCCCTGAGTGGGAAGTTGATGGGGAGCCGGAGGGCTTCCGGCGGCCACCTCGGTCGGCGTGTATCCCGGCAGCAGCGGTCCGCCCAGCGCCATGACCCGGGCCAGCTCCCGCTCGTACTCGGCGATGTGCCGCACCACCGGCTCCGGCCACCGTGCGGCCGCGTCGGGGGCGAGCCGCTGCGCGAGTTCCGCGGCGGTGGGGCGAGCGGCCGGGTCGGTGACCAGGCAGTCCGCCAGGACGGCACGCAGCGCCTCGGGCACGTCGCCGAGGTCGGCCTCGACGTACTTGACCCGGTAGAGCACGGCGGCGACCGGCCCGTCACCGAAGGGATCGCGCCCGGTGGCGGCGAAGCAGAGCACAGAGGCGAGGCAGAAGACGTCGGACGCCGGGACGACGCGTCCGCTGCCCGCCACGTGCTCCGGGGACATGAAGGCGGGGCTGCCGACCATGCGGCTGGTGGTGGTGAGCGGGGTCGCGCCGGCGTCGCGGGCGATTCCGAAGTCGATGAGGCGCGGGCCGTCCGACGCGAGCAGCACGTTGCCGGGCTTGACGTCGCGGTGGACGATTCCGGCCGCGTGGACGGCCGCCAGCGCGCGGGCGAGTCCGGCGCCGAGCATCCGCACCTCGGCCTCGGTCATCGCTCCCGCCCCGCGGACGGCGGCGGACAGGGTCGGTCCGGCCACGTATCCGGTGGCGAGCCAGGGCACTTCGGCGTCGGCGTCCCCGTCGAGCAGCGGCGCGACGTGGGGGCCGGTGACGGCCCGGGCGACGGCGATCTCGCGGCGGAAGCGGCTGCGGAAGCCGGGGTCCTGGGCCACGTCGCGGCGTACCGTCTTGACGGCGACCGGGTCGCCGCCGCCGTCCCGGGCGCCGAGAAAGACCTCCCCCATGCCGCCCGCGCCGAGCCGGGCCCGTATCCCGTAGGGCCCGATCCGCCTGGGCGAGTCGTCCCGCAACGGCCCGAGCATGCGCCATTCCCCCCGTCGTCACGCATGGAACGCCGGACGCCCTGTACACGCGTCCGGCCGCAATCCTGCCACGGACACGTCATCAACCGCAGCGCCGAACAGCACGGAAAGCGCACGCCGGGGCCCCGGCTGACACACTCTCAGCCATCAAGGACGGGGGCGCCGGACGGCGGCTCCAGGGGCCGGCACCCACCGGAAGAGCCGTGCCCGACCGGTCTCCAACAGGGCACAAGACGCCGGGACTTGGTCACCCCGAGGAACCCGGAGCGGCCCACCGGCCCGACCAGGCGCCGGGCCGGACCGCACCAGCCGCGGACGCCCCGGAAGCGGCCCGCACGCCGCCTTCGGACCCGTCCGCACCGAATCGGCGATCAGCCTTCGGTGAGCCCCGCCACCAGTTCGTCCGCCGCCGCGTACGGGTCGAGGTTCCCCGCCACGATGCGTTCGGCGAGCGCGTCGATGTGCCGGTCGCCGTGCAGATCGCCGATGCGCTCGCGCAGCCGTGTGACGGCGATCGTCTCGACCTCGTGGGCCGCACGGGCCGTGCGGCGCTCGGCGAGCACGCCGTGCTCCTCCATCCACGCCCGGTGCTTCTCCAGCGCCTCGACGACCTCGTCGATGCCCTCGCCCCGGGCGGCGACCGTCTTCACGATCGGCGGACGCCAGTCGCCCGGACCGCGGGACTCGCCGAGGCCCAGCATGTGGTTGAGCTCGCGCGCGGTGGCGTCCGCGCCGTCACGGTCGGCCTTGTTGACGACGTACACATCGCCGATCTCCAGGATTCCGGCCTTCGCCGCCTGGATGCCGTCGCCCATGCCGGGCGCCAGCAGGACGACGGAGGTGTCTGCCTGGGAGGCGATCTCCACCTCCGACTGGCCGACGCCGACCGTCTCCACCAGGATCACTTCGCAGCCCGCCGCGTCCAGCACCCGGATCGCCTGCGGGGCCGACCAGGCGAGGCCGCCCAGATGGCCGCGGGTGGCCATGGAGCGGATGTAGACGCCCGGGTCGGAGGCGTGCTCCGACATCCGGACCCGGTCGCCGAGGAGCGCGCCGCCGGAGAACGGCGAGGACGGGTCGACGGCCAGGACGCCGACCCGCTTGCCCGCCCGCCGGTACGCCGAGACCAGCGCCGACGTGGATGTCGACTTGCCGACTCCGGGCGAACCGGTCAGGCCGACGACGTACGCGTTGCCCGTCAGCGGCGCCAGGGCCGCCATCACCTCGCGCAGCTGCGGCGACGCCCCCTCCACCAGGGAGATGAGCCGGGCCACGGCCCTCGGCCGGCCCGCACGGGCCTGCTCGACCAGGGTGGGGACGTCCACCATCACCGCTCCGTTCACTCGCTGCGTGCTCTCCGTGTACTACGCCGTGTATTACGTACTACGTACGGCACGGCCGGGCCGTTCCTGCTCGGGAACCTCGGGTCCTGACTCTCGGGAACCTGCGGGTCCTACTTGGGCACACGGATGATCAGCGCGTCGCCCTGACCGCCGCCGCCGCACAGCGCCGCCGCCCCGGTGCCGCCGCCGCGCCGCTTCAGCTCCAGCGCGAGGTGCAGCACCACGCGGGCGCCGGACATGCCGATCGGGTGACCCAGCGCGATGGCGCCGCCGTTGACGTTCACCTTGTCCGGGGTGACGCCGAGGTCCTTCATCGACTGGACGGCGACCGCCGCGAACGCCTCGTTGATCTCGATGAGGTCGAGGTCCGCGACCTCCAGGCCGTCCTTCTTCAGGGCGTGCTTGATGGCGTTGGACGGCTGGGACTGGAGGGAGTTGTCCGGGCCCGCCACATTGCCGTGGGCGCCGATCTCGGCGATCCAGTCCAGGCCCAGCTCCTCGGCCTTGGCCTTGCTCATGACGACGACCGCGGCGGCGCCGTCGGAGATCTGCGAGGAGGTGCCCGCGGTGATCGTGCCGTCCTTGGTGAAGGCCGGGCGCAGCTTGCCGAGGGACTCCGTGGTCGTCTCCGGGCGGATGCCCTCGTCCTTGGAGAAGAGGACCGGGTCGCCCTTGCGCTGCGGGATCTCGACCGGGGTGATCTCGGCTTCGAAGATGCCGTTCTTCTGGGCGGCGGCGGCGCGCTGGTGCGAGAGGGCGCCGATCTCGTCCTGGTCGGCGCGGTTCAGCCCGAGCCGGGTGTTGTGCTTCTCGGTGGATTCACCCATCGGGATGTTTTCGTAGGCGTCGGTCAGACCGTCGTACGCCATCGAGTCGAGCAGCTCGATCGCGCCGTACTTGTAGCCCTCCCGGGACTTCGGGAGCAGATGCGGGGCGTTCGTCATGGACTCCTGGCCCCCGGCGACGACGACGTCGAACTCACCGGCACGGATCAGCTGGTCGGCGAGCGCGATCGCGTCCAGCCCGGACAGACACACCTTGTTGACGGTGAGCGCGGGGACGTTCATCGGGATGCCCGCCTTGACCGCGGCCTGGCGGGCCGGGATCTGGCCCGCACCGGCCTGCAGCACCTGGCCCATGATCACGTAGTCGACCTGGTCGCCGCCGATGCCGGCCCGGTCCAGCGCGGCCTTGATGGCGAAGCCGCCGAGATCGGCCCCGGAGAAGCTCTTCAGCGAGCCGAGGAGCCGGCCCATGGGCGTACGCGCGCCCGCGACGATCACTGAGGTGGTACCGGTCGTTCCTGACATGAGGCACGGCCCCTTGGGATGAGGAGTGAACGAGGGTTTACACGAATGTACTGAGCGGTACCTCGCCCGTCATCCCGCAGCGGGTGTGATCGCGCGCACGTTGCGTAACCATCGGTGGAGCGCTGCACTGGTTGCATGCTGACGCGAATCGACCACATCGGGATCGCCTGTTTCGACCTGGACAGGACCGTCGAGTTCTACCGCTCGACCTACGGGTTCGAGGTGTTCCACTCCGAGATCAACGAGGAGCAGGGCGTACGTGAGGCCATGCTCAAGATCAACGATACGTCCGACGGCGGTGCTTCCTACCTCCAGCTCCTGGAGCCGACCCGGGAGGACTCGGCCGTGGGCAAGTGGCTCGCGAAGAACGGTGAGGGCGTCCACCACATCGCCTTCGGCACCGCGGACGTCGACGCCGACGCGGCGGACATCCGGGAGAAGGGGGTCAGGGTGCTGTACGAGGAGCCCCGGACCGGGTCCATGGGGTCCCGGATCACCTTCCTCCATCCGAAGGACTGCCACGGTGTCCTGACCGAACTGGTCACGTCCGCAGCGGAGCACTGACCTCCGGATACCCGGCCCGGTAGAGTGGGCAGTTCCGGGCCGGGGCCGGGTCGGGGCCGCGCCGCGTCCCCAGCCGTTGATCTGTCACCATTCCCCGGGGGACCGTTCACCGGTGAACGGTACTCGTTGGAGAGTTGCGACCAGGGGACGGATGGGACCGCGCAGTGCGGGGCTACGAACGCCAGGAGAGCCACC
Source organism: Streptomyces sp. NPDC058092 (assembly GCF_042884935.1). NCBI lineage: Bacteria > Bacillati > Actinomycetota > Actinomycetes > Kitasatosporales > Streptomycetaceae > Streptomyces > Streptomyces sp. NPDC058092. The sequence goes on along the minus strand of NZ_JBHVSY010000001.1, from coordinate 724,731 downwards.
GAGCTGAAGACGACCATCTCTCGCGGTTCGAAGCCGAGATGGACCGGCTGAAGACCGACCGGGAGAAGGCCGTCCAGCACGCCGAGGACCTCGGTTACCAGGTCGAGGTCTTGCGCGCCAAGCTGCACGAGGCTCGGCGCAATCTCGCGACCCGTCCCGCCTACGACAGCGCGGACATCGGCTACCAGGCCGACCAGCTGCTCCGTAATGCCCAGATCCAGGCCGAGCAGCTGCGGACGGACGCCGAGCGGGAGCTCCGTGACGCCCGTGCGCAGACGCAGCGCATCCTGCAGGAGCACGCCGAGCACCAGGCGCGGCTCCAGGCCGAGCTGCACAACGAGGCCGTGCAGCGACGCCAGCAGCTCGACCAGGAGCTGGCCGAACGCCGCCAGACCGTCGAGTCCCACGTCAACGAGAACGTCGCCTGGGCCGAGCAGCTCCGGGCCAGGACGGAGTCCCAGGCCCGCCGGCTGCTGGAGGAGTCCCGTACCGAGGCCGAGCAGTCCCTGGCGGCGGCGCGCGCCGAGGCGGGGCGGCTGGCGGAGGAGACCCGGCAGCGGCTCGGTTCCGAGGCGGAGTCGGCCCGTGCCGACGCCGAGGCGATCCTGCTGCGTGCCCGCAAGGACGCCGAGCGGCTGCTGAACGCCGCCTCCAGCCAGGCGCAGGAGGCCACCAGCCACGCCGAGCAGCTGCGGACGTCGACGACGGCGGCGACCGAGCAGACCCGGCAGCGGACCGCCGAGCTGAACCGGGCCGCCGAGCAGCGCATGCAGGAGGCCGAGACCCGGCTGCGCGAGGCCCGGCTGGAGGCCGAGAAGGTCACCGCGGAGGCGAAGGAGGCCGCCGTCAAGCGGCTGGCCGCCGCCGAGTCGCAGAACGAGCAGCGCACCCGTACGGCCAAGTCGGAGATCGCCCGGCTGGTCGGCGAGGCCACCAAGGACACCGAGACCCTCAAGACGGAGGCCGAGCAGGCGCTCGCCGATGCCCGTGCCGAAGCGGACCGGCTGAAGTCCGAGGCGTCCGAGCAGGCCCGCACGGCGGCCGCCGAGGACGCCGCGGCCCAGCTCGCCAAGGCCGCCAGGGCCGCCGAGGAGGTGCTGACCAAGGCGTCCGAGGACGCGAAGTCCACCACCAGGGCGGCGGGCGAGGAGGCCGACCGGATCCGCCGCGAGGCGGCGGCCGAGGCGGACCGGCTGCGCGGCGAGGCCGCCGAGCAGGCCGATCAGCTCAAGGGCGCGGCCAAGGACGACACCGAGGAGTACCGGGCCAAGACGGTCGAGCTGCAGGAGGAGGCGCGCAGGCTGCGCGGCGAGGCCGAGCAGCTGCGCTCCGAGGCGGTCGCCGAGGGCGAGCGGATCCGCGGCGAGGCCCGCCGCGAGGCCGTCCAGCAGATCGAGGAGGGCGCCAGGACCGCCGAGGAACTGCTGGCCAAGGCGAAGACGGACGCCGAGGAGCTGCGCGGCACCGCGGGCGCGGAGAGCGAGCGGGTCCGTACCGACGCGGCCGAGCGGGCCGGCGCGCTGCGCAAGCAGGCCGAGGAGGCCCTGGAGCGGGCCCGTGCCGAGGCCGAGCAGCTGCGTACGGAGTCCGAGGAGCAGGCCCGGTCCACCACCGCCGAGGCCGAGCAGGCGGCGGCGGGGCTGCGCGAGGAGACCGAGCGCGCGGTCGCGGCCCGGCAGGCGGAGGCGGCCGAGAAGCTGACCCGGCTGCACACCGAGGCCGAGACCAGGGTCACCACCGCCGAGCAGGAGCTCACGGACGCGCGCGCCGAGGCGGAACGCATCCGGCGCGAGACGAACGAGGAGTCCGAGCGGCTGCGCGCGGAGGCCGCCGAGCGGCTGCGGGCGCTGCGGGAGCAGGCGGAGACCGAGGCGGAGCGGCTGCGCGACGAGGCCGCGGCGGATGCGTCGCGGTCGCGCGCGGAGGGCGAGTCCGCCGCCGTACGGCTGCGCGGTGAGGCGGCCGCCGAGGCGGAGCGGCTCAAGTCCGAGGCACAGGAGAGCGCCGACCGGGTACGTGCCGAGGCCGCTGCCGCCGCGGAGCGGGTGGGTACGGAGGCCGCCGAGGCGCTGGCCGCCGCGCAGGAGGAGGCGAACCGGCGCCGCCGGGAGGCCGAGGAGACCCTCGACGCGGCGCGTGCCGAGGCGAACCAGGAGCGCGAGCGGGCCCGCGAGCAGAGCGAGGAACTGCTCGCCTCCGCCCGCAAGCGGGTCGAGGAGGCGCAGGCCGAGGCGCACCGCCTGGTCGAGGAGGCGGACAGCCGGGCGACGGAGCTGGTCTCCACTGCCGAGCAGACCGCCCAGCAGGTACGGGATTCGGTCAGCGGGCTGCAGGAGCAGGCCGAGGCGGAGATCGCCGGGCTGCGCTCCACCGCCGAGCATGTCGCGGAGCGGACGAAGTCCGAGGCGCAGGAGGAGGCGGACCGGCTCCGCGCCGACGCGCACGCCGAGCGGGAGCGGGCGGGCGAGGACGCGGCCCGGATCCGCCGGGAGGCGCAGGAGGAGTCCGAGGCCGCGAAGGCGATGGCCGAGCGGACCGTCTCGGACGCGATCGCCGAGTCGGAGCGGCTGCGGGCGGACACCGCGGAGTACAGCCAGCGGATGCGTACCGAGGCCTCCGACGCGCTGGCCTCGGCCGAGCAGGACGCGGCGCGCAGCCGGGCCGAGGCCCGCGAGGACGCCAACCGGATGCGTTCCGACGCCGCGGCCCAGGCCGACCGGCTGGTCGGCGAGGCGACGAGCGAGGCCGAGCGGGTCCGTACGGAGTCGACGCAGCAGGCCACCCGGCTCGTCGAGGAGGCGACGCAGCGGGCGAACGGGCTGGTCGACGGGGCGACGCAGCAGGCGGCCCGGGCGACGGACGAGGCCGCCGACGCGGCGGAGCGGCTGCGTGCGGAGGCGGCGGCCACCGTCGGTTCGGCGCAGGAGCACGCGGCCCGTACCCGCGAGGAGTCGGAGCGGGTGCGCGCCGAGGCGGAGGCGGCGGCCGAGCTGATGCGTGCTCAGGCCCGCGAGGAGGCGGACCGGCTGCTGGACGAGGCGCGGGAGGCCGCGGCGAAGCGCCGGGCCGATGCCGCCGAGCAGGCGGACCAGTTGATGGACAAGGCGCAGGAGGAGGCGCTGCGCGCCGCCACCGAGGCCGAGGAGCAGGCCGACACGATGGTCGGCGCGGCCCGCAAGGAGGCCGTGCGGATCACCTCGGAGGCGACTGTCGAGGGCAACTCCCTGGTGGAGCGCGCCCGTACGGATGCGGACGAGTTGCTGGTCGGCGCGCGCCGGGACGCCACCGCCATCCGGGAGCGGGCCGAGGAGCTCAGGACCCGGATCGAGAGCGAGATCGAGGAGCTGCACGACCGGGCCCGGCGGGAGACGTCCGAGCAGATGAGGACGGCGGGCGAGCGCGTCGACAACCTGATGAAGGCGGCGACCGAACAGCGCGACGATGCGGCGGCCAAGGCCAAGGAGCTGCTGGCGGACGCGAATTCGGAGGCGAGCAAGGTCCGGATCGCGGCGGTGAAGCGGGCCGAGTCACTGCTGAAGGAGGCCGAGCAGAAGAAGGCCACGCTGATCCGCGAGGCCGAGAAGCTGCGGGCCGACGCCGAGACCGAGGCGAAGCGCACGGTGGACGAGGGCAAGCGCGAACTCGATCTGCTGGTGCGCCGGCGCCAGGACATCAACACCGAGATCTCCCGTGTCCAGGACGTGTTGGAGGCACTGGAGTCGTTCGAGACACCGGCCGTCGGCGGCAAGGGTGGCACTTCCAGCGGCGGCGTCAAGGCCGGGGCCTCGGCGGGCACTCGGTCGAGTGGCAAGTCGTCCGATGGGTAGGCGCCCCGTCAGCTCCCGTGCTTCGTCAGGAGCGTTCAACCCTCCGAGTGGCAAGAGTTACGGTGGGTCAGCCACTCGAAAGAGGTGTCATTCTCCAGATCAAAAGGGCATCCGCTCGATGACACGCCGTCCGCACCCCTAGGATTCCCTCTAACACCTCACCGGTCTCATTCGACAGGAACCCCATGAGCGACCCTTCCTCCCCCTTCGGCTTCGAGCTCGTGCGACGTGGATACGACCGCGGTCAGGTGGATGACCGCATTACCAAGCTCGTCGCCGACCGTGACAGTGCTCTCGGCCGCATCACGTCTCTGGAAAAGCGCATCGAGGAGCTCCACCTCGAAACGCAGAACGCCCAGGCCCAGGTGAACGACGCGGAGCCGTCGTACGCCGGTCTCGGCGCCCGTGTGGAGAAGATTCTCCGCCTGGCCGAGGAGGAGGCGAAGGACCTGCGTGAGGAGGCCCGTCGCGCCGCCGAGCAGCACCGTGAGCTCGCCGAGTCGGCCGCCCAGCAGGTGCGCAACGACGCCGAGTCGTTCGCCTCCGAGCGCAAGGCGAAGGCCGAGGACGAGGGCGTCCGGATCGTCGAGAAGGCCAAGGGCGAGGCCGGCACGCTGCGTGCCGACGCCCAGAAGGACGCCGCGCAGAAGCGTGAGGAGGCGGACGCCCTCTTCGAGGAGACCCGCGCCAAGGCCGCCCAGGCCGCCGCGGACTTCGAGACCAACCTGGCCAAGCGCCGCGACCAGTCGGAGCGCGACCTCGCGTCCCGTCAGGCCAAGGCCGAGAAGCGCCTCGCCGAGATCGAGCACCGTGCCGAGCAGCTCCGCCTGGAGGCCGAGAAGCTCCGTACGGACGCCGAGCGCCGGGCCCGTCAGACGGTGGAGACGGCACAGCGCCAGTCCGAGGACATCGTGGCCGACGCGAACGCGAAGGCCGACCGGATCCGCAGCGAGTCGGAGCGCGAGCTGGCGGCGCTCACCAACCGCCGCGACTCGATCAACGCCCAGCTGACCAACGTCCGCGAGATGCTGGCGACGCTGACCGGTGCCGCGGTGGCCGCCGCCGGCACCCCCGCCGACGACGAGCCCGTCACCCGCGGCGTTCCGGCCCAGCAGACCCGCTGACCCCGGAGTACCGCAGTCGTACGGCCCGTGTACCCCTCGCGCGCCCGGCTCCGCCCTTGTGGTGGCGCCGGGCGCGCGGCCGTTCTAGCGTGAACGCATGATCGAGCTTGATGGCCTCACCAAGCGCTTTGGCAACAAGGTTGCCGTCGACCGGCTCTCGTGCCGCGTCAGACCCGGAATGGTGACCGGCTTTCTGGGGCCCAACGGGGCGGGCAAGTCCACGACGATGCGGATGATGCTCGACCTCGACAACCCGACCAGCGGTTCGGTGCGCATCGACGGCAAGCACTACCGCGACCTGAAGGAACCCCTCAAATACATCGGTGCGCTGCTGGACGCCAAGTCGATGCACGGCGGACGCAGCGCGCACAACAACCTGCTCTGCCTCGCCCAGAGCAATCGCATCCCGGAGAGCCGGGTCGCGGAGGTCCTGGACACCGTCGGCCTGACCGCGGTGGCGAAGAAGAAGTCGAAGGGTTTCTCGCTCGGCATGGGCCAGCGGCTCGGCATCGCGGCCGCGCTGCTCGGCGACCCGCAGGTGCTGCTCTTCGACGAGCCGGTCAACGGCCTCGACCCCGAAGGCATTCACTGGATCCGCAATATGATGAAGGCACTCGCCGCGGAAGGCCGGACGATCTTCGTCTCCTCGCATCTGATGAGCGAAATGGCACTCACCGCGGACCACTTGATCGTGATCGGTCAGGGCAAGCTGCTCGCCGACACCTCGATGGCCGATTTCATCCACCAGAACTCCCGCAGTTACGTACGGCTGCGCTCCCCGCAGCAGGAGCGGCTGCGCGATGTGCTGCACCAGGAGGGGCTCGTCGTGGTCGAGACGGGGAAGGGCACGCTGGAGATCGACGGCGCCACCACCGAGGCGCTGGGCGAGCTCGCCGCCCGGCATCAGATCGTGCTGCACGAGCTGAGTTCCCAGCGGGCCTCCCTGGAGGAAGCGTTCATGCAGATGACGGCGGATTCGGTGGAGTACCACGCACACTCCGAGCTCGCCGAGGCGCCGCCTCCCGTGGGCCCGCACTGGGACGATCCGTACAGCCGGCAGACACCCTCCGGAACCGGGAAGGGGGCGTGACGACGATGGCATCGGTACCCGCGGTCCTGACCTCCGAGTGGACCAAGATCCGTACGGTCTCGTCGACCGTCTGGACTTTGATCTCCGCGTTCGTCGTCACCGTCGCGATGAGCGCGGCGCTCTGTGCCCTGATGAACGCCCAGTTCAGCGACCTGCCCGTGACGGAGCAGGCCACCTTCGACCCGACGCTCATCAGCTTCTCCGGCATGGTCCTCGGACAGCTGGCCATGGTCGTCTTCGGTGTGCTCGTGGTCGGTACGGAGTACAGCTCGGGCATGATCCGCACCTCGCTGGCGGCCGTACCGCAGCGTGGTTCGTTCCTCTTCAGCAAGATCGCGGTGGCCGGTGTGCTGGCCCTGGTGGTCGGCATCGTCACCAGCTTCGTCTCGTTCTTCCTCGGGCAGGCCCTCCTCGGCGATCACCGCACGGACATCGGCGCCGAGAACGTCCTGCGCGCGGTCGTCGGCGGCGGCATCTACATGGGCCTCATCGGGATCTTCTCCATGGGGGTGGCGACGATGCTGCGCAGTTCCATGCTGTCGCTCGGCATCCTGATGCCGTTCTTCTTCCTGGTCTCCCAGATCCTGTCGGTGGTCCCGGGCGCGAAGAAGGTCGCCCGTTACTTCCCCGACCAGGCCGGGTCCAAGATCATGCAGGTGGTTCCGGACGCCATGAACAGCAATCCCGCTCCGTACGGGCCGTGGGGCGGGCTCGGCATTCTGCTCGCCTGGGTGGTGGCCGCGCTGGTCGGCGGCTATCTCGTACTGAAGAAGCGCGACGCGTGACCGGTGGGCGGGACGGGTGACCGCAGTGCTCCGGGAGTGCGTGTCCCGCCCCGGAAGCGCTCCGTCCGCTCCGACGCAGGGGATGCGCTCGCGCGACGACTTGGCCGGAACCGTCAAGGCCTGGATATCCTCCTAACTCTTACGGGGGTGTGCGGCCTGATGGCCCGGGCCCCGACGACAGACAGAAGTCGATGGGGCTGGAGCATGATCGAGGCAGTCGGCCTGACCAAGCGCTACGGTGCGAAGACGGCCGTGCACAACCTTTCCTTCCAGGTGCGGCCGGGCGCCGTCACCGGATTCCTCGGTCCCAACGGGTCGGGCAAGTCCACCACCATGCGCATGATGCTGGGCCTGGACCGTCCGACTTCCGGTCATGTCACGATCGGCGGCCACCCCTTCCGCAGCCTGCCGAACGCCCCGCGTCAGGTGGGCGCGCTGCTGGACGCGAAAGCGGTGCACGGCGGCCGCAGCGCCCGTAACCACCTCCTCTCGCTCGCCCAGCTCGCCGGGATCCCGGCCGCCCGGGTCGACGAGGTGCTCGGCGTCGTCGGTCTGCACGACGTCGCACGCAAGCGGTCCAAGGGCTTCTCGCTCGGCATGGGCCAGCGGCTCGGCATCGCGGCGGCGCTGCTCGGCGACCCGAAGGTGCTGCTCTTCGACGAGCCGGTCAACGGCCTCGACCCCGAAGGCATCCTCTGGGTCCGCAATCTGATGAAGACGCTGGCGTCGGAGGGCCGTACGGTCTTCGTCTCCAGCCATCTGATGAGTGAGATGGCACTCACCGCCGACCATCTGATCGTGATCGGCCGCGGGCAGCTGCTCGCCGACATGAGCGTCAAGGAGTTCATCTCCGCCAACTCGGCCGACTTCGCCCGGGTGCGGGTCGCGGACGGTGTGCGGGAGCAGCGGGAGAAGCTGACCGCCGCACTCACCGAGGCGGGCGGCCAGGTCATGCCTGAGCCGGACGGGGCCCTGCGGGTCACCGGTCTGCAGCTGCCGCGGATCAGCGATCTGGCCCACGAGTCGGACGTCCGGCTGTGGGAGCTCTCGCCGCACCAGGCCTCGCTGGAGGAGGCGTACATGCGGATGACGCAGGGCGCCGTGGACTACCGCTCGACGGCGGACCAGAAGGTGGGGCTGCAGCAGCCGGTGCCCGGCGGGTACGGGTACGGCCAGCAGCCCGGCTACGGGCCGCAGCCGGTGCCGGAGATGCCGCAGCAGGGCTGGTACGCCCCGCCGCCGCCCGGACAGAACCCGTACGCGGAAGCCCCGGCTGCCCCTGCCGCTCCGGTCGCACCCGCCCCGGCGGCGCCCGCCGCAGCCCCCGCAGACCTGACCAAGAGCGAGACCAGCGAGGACGCCCGATGACGACACCGCCGCCGCAGGCGCCGTACCAGCAGCCCCCCGCCCCCGCCGATGCCCCGCAGCAGAACTGGCAGGACGCCTCGGCCGGGCTCTACGCCTCACCGATCCCGCTGCACGCCGCCACCCTCGGTGACGCGCTCGCCTCCGAGTGGACCAAGATCCGTTCGGTGCGCTCCACGATGTGGACGCTCGGCGTCCTGATCGTGCTGATCCTCGGTTTCGGCGTGACGACAGCGGTCCTGCTCAACGTGACCAAGGCCCAGATCGACACCGTCCCGAAGCTGAGCTTCGGCTTCTTCGGCGTACTCCTGGGCTCGATCTGTGTGATCACGCTCGGCGTGATGACCATCGCCTCCGAGTACGGCACGGGCCTGATCCGTACGACGCTCACGGCCTGCCCCAGCCGTGCCCGGGTGCTCACCGCCAAGGCGATCGTCTTCTTCCTGCTCACCTTCACGATCACGACCGTGGTGACCACGGCGGTCGCCGCGGTGCAGTCGGCCATGCTGGACGGCAGCGCGCCCACCGGGGACGAATGGCTGCGCGCCACGGTCGGCGTCGGCCTCTACATCGCGACGCTGGGGCTGCTCTCGCTGGCGATCGGTGCGCTCATCCGGCACTCCGCGGGTGCGATCACGATCATGATCGGGGTGGTGCTGCTGCCGCTCGTGCTGGCCCTGTTCATGTTCACGAAGTCGCTGGCCCGCCTGCAGCAGGCGCTCTTCGAGTACTCGATCCCCAGCCAGCTCAGTGCCTTCTACGGCACCTCGGTCGGCGGATCGGGGCCGTCCGGCTGGGGTCCTCTGTGGATCATGCTCGGGGTGACCTCCCTGGCCATGCTCGGCGCGTACGTCACGCTGGAGAACCGCGACGTCTGACCGCTCGCCGGCCCGGCCGCTCGCCGAGCTCAGTACCGAGGCGCGTTCCTGGACCGCTGCACCTGTGTGGTGCGGCGGTCCTTCGCGTTCCAGCAGGCCTTGTGCCAGTGCCTGCGGTCGTCGATCCCGCCGTATTCGGACCAGGCCACCAGGTGCGGGACGCCGGACGGGATCTCCTGGTCGCAGCCGGGGCAGCGGTAGCTCTTGCCGGCCGCGCTCGCGCCGCTGACCGGGCGTACCGTCCACTCCTCGCCCCGCCACTCCTCGCTGCGCCCCCCGCCGCCGTACCGGGCCCCCGGCTCCGCTGTGCTGTCGTGGGGACTCTCGCCGCCTCGGGGGCGGTTGCGGCGCGGGGACACGTGACACCTCACGGGGCAGGCTGGGCAGTTCCGTCCAGCCTAGGGCCATTCGGCCGAGCCCCGCGTCCGGCACCGCACAGGGCGGCGCCCCGGGCGGGGTGAGTTACCGGAAAATCGCAACAACCTGCCGGTGGACCGTGCCTTTGGCACGTGTCAGACGTTGTTGCGGGTAGGGGAGAGCCCGCGTCGGCCGCAAGGAGGCAATTGGCGATGCGCGTGGGAACGTTCGTACTGGCAGCCCAGTTTCCGGGACAGGGGCCCGGTGAAGCGCTGCACCGCGCGATCCGGTCCACCGAGGTCGCGGAGGAATCCGGCCTCGACTCGGTCTGGCTGGCGGAACATCATTTCGTGCCGTACGGGGTCTGCCCGTCCGCCGTCACGCTGGCCGCGCTGCTGCTCGGCCGCACCCGGAGAATCCGGGTGGGTACGGCGGTGAGCGTGCTGCCGACCCAGCATCCGGTCGCGCTCGGCGAACAGGCCGCGCTGCTCCACCTCACCAGTGGCGGCAGATTCACGCTCGGCGTCGGCCGGGGCGGCCCCTGGGTGGATCTGGAGGTGTTCGGCGGCGGCCTGGAGGCGTACGAGAAGGGCTTCCCGGAGTCCTTGGAGCTGTTGCTCCGCTGGCTGACCGAACCCCGGGTCGCGGGCAACGGGGAGCGCTACGGCTTCCGCGAGGTGGCGGTGGTCCCCCGGGCCGACGAACTGCTCGGCCAGAACGGCGGCGAGACCCCTGGCGGCCCCGAGGTGGTCGTCGCGTGCACCTCGCCGAAGACGGTGCGGCTCGCCGCGGAGAACGGTCTGCCGATGCTGCTCGGGATGCACTGCGGGGACGAGGAGAAGGCCGAGATGGTCGCCCTGTGGCGCTCCGCCGCGCTCGCCGCCGGACGCTCGCCCGAGAGCGTCCGGGAACCCGGACATGTGTCCGCAGGGGTGGCCCAGATCGCCGACGGTACCGAGGACGCCGTGGAGACGCTCGTGAAGACGATGCCCGGCTGGCTGCGACAGGGCCTGGACGCCCATGTGACGGTCGACGGCCGGCACCGGGTGATGCGCGACCCGGTCGCCTATACGGAGCTGCTGTGCGGCCTTCATCCGGTGGGCCCGCCCCGGCTCGCGGCCGACCGGCTCGCCGCCACCGCCGAGCGGACAGGCATCACCCGCTTCGCACTCCTGGTGGAGGGTTCGGGAGATCTGGCGGCCACGGAGGAGAACGTAACGCGGCTGGGCACCGAAGTACTGCCACTGCTCACATGACACGTCGTAAGAGGCAAGGGTACTGCCGCCCCGGAGCCAGTTGCATCTCCCGCGGCCCGGAGCGGCAGCAGAAGCGTTAGGGCCTGTCCGGCGGATCAGGGCCGGGGGCACGACGCCTGGCACGGCACCTCGCGGCGTTGCCGAAACATCCGAATAGCTCCTTCCCCAGGCTCTCAACTCCGTTCGAGCAGGGGAGGCCCCATTTCAGGACGCTCCGGCGCCTTGCGATGCACCGCACCGGACGCCGCGCCCTGTCCGGCCCTGATCCACCGGACAGGCCCTAGCAGTCCCGTAGTTCGGGCGACTGATTGAGCAACTGGCCCCTCACCGAGGTGAATCGGGCCAGCCGCTCGTCGACCGAGGCATCCAGCGGGAACACCGCGACGCGGTGGCAGTTCTGGAATGCCAGACGCACCCCGAAGTGCCGCTGCAGAGCGCCGCGTATCGCATCACTCGCGAGCGCGCGCAGCAGCTGACCACGTGCCTGCTCGTCCGGCGGGGGCGTCTGGTTGTCGGCGAACTCTCCGCCGTCGACCTTCAGCTGAGCCACCAGAGAGCTGATCATCTCCCATGCGTAGGGCAGGGAGGTCCGGACGCAGTCGACGAAGTCGGCTTCGTCGACCTCGCCTCGCTCGGCCTGTTCCAACAGCGCCGGTGAGACGTCGAGCGACATGGGTTCTCCTCTCGCGACCCCGACGACGGGCCGGGGCCTTACGGGCAGGGAAGGAGGACGGCGACGCAGCGTGCACACACGGCGACCTCCTGCTTACACCGTAAGGGCGCAGTCCTGGCCGCACCAGGAGATTGGGAACACAACCGGCCAATAACGAAGAGGAGCAAAGAGGGGCAAGGCCGGAAGCCCTCGGCCCGGTGATCGCGGGCGGAAGGGGGGAGAATCGCGTGGAGCACCCGTCGTCGAGTAGCGTTGCCGACCATGCGTCTCGTCATCGCCCGCTGCTCCGTGGACTACGCCGGCCGGCTCACGGCCCACCTGCCCTCCGCTCCCCGTCTGATCCTGGTGAAGGCGGACGGGAGCGTGTCGATCCACGCCGACGACAGGGCGTACAAACCCCTCAACTGGATGTCACCGCCCTGCACCCTCAAGGAGGGCACGGACGACACCGCGGGCATCTGGACCGTGGTGAACAAAGCGGGCGAGAAACTGATCATCACGATGGAGGAAATCCTCCATGACTCGTCCCATGAGCTGGGTGTCGACCCGGGCCTCATCAAGGACGGCGTCGAAGCGCATCTGCAGGAACTGCTCGCCGACCGGATCGAGACACTCGGCGAGGGCTACACCCTGATCCGCCGTGAGTACTTCACCGCGATCGGACCCGTCGACATCCTGTGCCGCGACGCCGACGGGCAGACCGTGGCCGTGGAACTGAAGCGGCGCGGCGACATCGACGGCGTGGAGCAGCTGACCCGCTATCTGGAGCTGCTCAACCGCGATCCCCATCTCGCCCCCGTGAAGGGCATCTTCGCGGCGCAGGAGATCAAGCCGCAGGCGCGGGTGCTGGCGACGGACCGCGGAATCGGCTGTGTGATCCTCGACTACGACGCGCTGCGCGGCATCGAGGACGACAAGCTGCGGCTGTTCTGACCTTCTCCGCGCCTTCTCGGAACGCCCTCGAAGCTGTCCTTCGAGCTTCGTCTGCGAACTTCTTCTCCGAGCCTCGTCCCTGAACTTCGTCGAACGCCGGACGTGTACGTCACGTCCGGCGTTCGACGTCTGCGGGGGCGGTTCAGACCACCGCAGGACTGCTGTCCGCACTCGCTGCCGCCGGTGACGACGACGTCAAGGAGGGCCCGCTCGCCGAGTCGGACGTGTCGGGTTCGGTCGGCTCGGGCTCGGTCGCCGGGTCCGTCGGGCTCGGGGAGACGGTGTCCGACGGGCTCGGGGGCGGGCTGCTCGGCTTCGTCGGCGTGGGCTTCGTCGGGCTGGGCGACTTGCTCGGCCCGGTCGGCCCGTGCGACGACGGCTTGTCGCTGGACGGCTCGGCCGACGACGGGGTGTCGCCCGGCTCCGCCGAGCCACCGGACGGCGTACCGCTCCCGCTCGGCGTGACCTCGCTGCCCGACGGGCCCGGCGTCTCCACGCCGCCGCCGGCCGCCGGGCCCGCGGGGGCCGAATCATCCGTCGGCCCGTCGCCCGGGACCTCGTTCCCGCTGTCGTCCCGGCCCACCGACTCCTCGCTCGTGACCCCCGGATTCCCCTTCGCATCGCCGCCGGAGGTCAGCCCCAGCACCACCACCGTGCCGAGCACACCGGCCAGGAGCACGCCCGCGCCCGCCGCGACGGAATTGCGACGGGCCTTGCCCAGCACCGCCAGGCGGCCTCCCCGCGCACCTCCGGTGGCCGAGGGGGCGCTCTGCCGGGCTATCACCGCGGTGGCCTCCTCGTACGGCCGCGACAGCGTCTGCGTCACGCCTGTCGTCGGACCGACGGGCGGCCGCACCGGCTCTTCCGGCCACGGGACCGGCACCTCATCGCCCACCGGCGCGAGGACGTCCGGCAGCGGGCCACCGGAACGGTCCGCGACCAGAGCGAGCGCGCGCCGCCCGACCACCGCACCGGACTTGTCGGCGAGCGCCCCGCGCATGCTGATCGAGGTCTCCAGCTCCGCCCTGGCCCGGTCCGGATTGCCGGCGCAGAGCGCGAGAACACCCAACTCATGGTGGAAATACGCCTCTTCGGCGACCTCTCCGGCGATCCTGGCCGCCTCCTGACCGAGCCGCAGCGCCCTCTCCCAGGCGCCCCAGTGCAGTCCGGCAGCGAAGGCGGGAGAGGCGCTGCGGGCCAGCAGCACGGCCGCGCTGGTCTGCCCCGCCCCGTCGCCGGGGACAAGCTGTGCCATGGCCGCGACGACGGCGTCGGCCTCGGCGGTCACCCGTGTGGAGGTGACCGAGGGGTGACCGGCCCACCAGGCGTAGTGCTGGGCCGCCGTCCGGGCCCGGTCGGTGGTGTCCTCGCCGTATCCGGCGGCCGCCAGCTGGGCGGCGACTCCGGCGGCCAGCCGGTAGCGGGGGCCGGCCGGGGAGAGCAGTCCGCAGCCGGCCAGCTCACCGAGCGCGGCGTCGGCGTGGGTGTCCCCCACGAGCGCCGGCAGATGCGCCTGGTGCGGCACCTCGCCGCCGAGTGCGACCGCGAAGCGCAGGGTGTCGCGGGCGGGCCCGCTCAGCCGCGAGGCGAGCAGCGCGGCGGGCGCCGCGCCCTCGCCGAGGCTGGGCAGCGGTATGTGGACGCCGTCGATGTCCTCGTCGTGCCCGAAGGGTGCGTCGACGGACCGGAAGTCGAGGCCGTCGTACGCCTCGGGGTCGGTGCGCAGCATGTCGCGCTGGCGCAGCAGGGCTCCCGCCTGGACGAAGCGGCGCGGCAGCCCCTCCGACTCGAACCAGAGGTCTCCCGCCCAGTTCGCCTCCTCGTCGGTGAGCGGTCGCTCGACGACATGCTCCAGCAACTCGAGCGTGGAGCCGCGTCCGAGGCCCGCGAGCAAGACCTCTTCGAGGTGCGAGTCCGCGGTGGGTGCGGCGACATCCGGAGTCGTCGCGAACAGGAAGGCGCACTCGGGCGTGGCGTCGAGCAGCTCCTCCAGGGCGGCCCCGCCGAATTCAAGGTCGTCGAGCACGACGACGGCGCCGATGGTCCGGACCCTGTCGAGGAGACCGGCGCGGTCGGGCCGGTGCAGCGGCGCCTCGTACACGGCCTCGAAGAGCCCGTACAGCAGGTCGGTGGCGGTCCGCTTGTGGCCGCAGAGCCGTACGACCCCGTCCGGCGCGAGGTCCGCACAGTCGGCGGCCACGGCGTCCAGCAGTGCCGTACGGCCGGATCCGGCCGGTCCGGTGAGCCGCACCGAGCGGCCGCGGGCCAGCAGGCGCACCAGCCGTTCGCGTTCTTCCGCGCGCTCCAGGAGGGGCAGTTGCGGGGCGGGCGGCCCCGGCGGCACGGGCGGTGCGGTGGCACGTTCGCGGTCGGTGCGCTCGGCCGCGGTGCGCCGGGCCGGCGGGTCGGGCTGCTCCCCCGGCGGGCACAGCTCGACCTCGCTGCCGTCGACCGGGTTGACGGTGAGGAGGTAGTCGCCCGATACGAGCCGGACGATGCGCGCCTGCTGCGGCGTTTGCTGGCCGAAATCCGGCGCAATGGGGCCTCCCCTGCCCGAACGGAGCTGAGAGCTCGGGGATGCATCGCGGGACGGCCGGCGCCGGCCGTCCGCCTCACCGAAGCCGTCGTTGTCCCGGCCGTACTCTTCCGGCCCCCGGTGTGTCGGGTCCATCGCCAAAGCCCCCAGACGCGTCGCGCACGATTGCCCCTCCCGGCCTCGCACGCCCTGCTGTCGCTTCTGGTCCGGTGTCCGCCCGGTGGGTTCCGTCAATCGGCGGACGGCCGAACCCTAAACCGTCGCACGGTGTCCCCGCACAGTCGGGGGGCCACGCCGTCCGAAGCGGGCGTTCTCGTACGGAATGTGCACCGCCGGTCACGCCGCGCGGCCGGGCCGGACCGGCCCCTATACGCGGGGCAGGGCGTCCGCGGCGATCCCGCCTTCGATGGCCAGGATGCGGTGCAGCCGGGTCGCCACCAGCAGGCGCTGCATCTGCGGCGGCACACCGCGGAGCACCAGCCGTCGTCCGGCCCGTCCGGCCCGGCGGTGCGCGCCCATGATGACGCCGAGTCCGGTGGCGTCCCAGGAATCCAGCTCGGTCAGGTCGAGCACCAGGTCGCCGACCCCGTCGTCGAGGGCCGAGTGCAGGACCGTACGGGCGTCCGCCGCGCTTCGGACGTCGAGGCGGCCTCCGACGACCAGCTCGGCGTGGTCGCCCCTGATGTGCATATGCGCTCCCCGGGAATACTCCGTAGCAAGGTTCGTCTGTCTGTTCTGTCTTTCCCCAACTGACTGCGGCAGCGACAGGGAAGTTGCCGTCTGTAAGCGAACCGATACCGAATTCACTCCGTGGAGTGACCGAGGCCCGGCGCGGATCCGCGCGGATCCGCTGATTCCGGGTAACTCCCCCCGGTCTCCGGGCCTGACCGACGGCAGATCAGGCAACCGGAGGACCGAAAACGATCAGTACGTGTAGAAGCCCTGCCCGCTCTTGCGGCCGATGTCACCTGCATCCACCATCCGGCGCATCAGCTCCGGCGCGGCGAACTTCTCGTCCTGCGACTCGGTGTAGATGTTGCTCGTCGCGTGGAGCAGGATGTCGACGCCGGTCAGGTCCGCCGTGGCCAGGGGCCCCATGGCGTGGCCGAAGCCCAGCTTGCAGGCGGTGTCGATGTCCTCGGCCGAGGCGACGCCCGACTCGTACAGCTTGGCGGCCTCGACGACGAGCGCCGAGATCAGCCGGGTGGTGACGAAGCCGGCCACATCGCGGTTCACGACGATGCAGGTCTTGCCGACGGACTCGGCGAACTCCCGTGCGGCAGCGAGGGTTTCGTCGCTGGTCTTGTAGCCGCGTACGAGTTCGCAGAGCTGCATCATGGGGACCGGCGAGAAGAAGTGCACACCGACGACCCGCTCGGGGCGCTCCGTCACGGCCGCGATCTTCGTGATCGGGATGGCGGAGGTGTTGGAGGCGAGCACGGCGTCGTCCCGGACGATCTTGTCGAGGGCCCGGAAGATCTCGTGCTTGACCTCCAGCTTCTCGAAGACGGCCTCGACGACGACATCCGCGTCGGCGACCGCGTCGAGGTCGGTGGTGGTGGTGATGCGGGCGAGCGCGGCATCGGCGTCGGCCGCCGCCAGCTTCCCCTTGGAGACGAACTTGTCGTACGAGGCCTTGATGCCGTCGCGTCCACGGGTCAGGGCCTCGTCGGTGACATCACGCAGCACGACGTCCCAACCCGCCTGGGCGGAGACCTGCGCGATGCCGGATCCCATGAGTCCGGCTCCGATGACGGCGAGCTTCCTGGCCACGTGTACACCTCTCGGTTTCTGTTCGCCTCTGCAGCTGGTCCCTGCACGGCCGGTCCTCACGCTTGTTCACATGCTCTCCGGCGGAGATTAGTACCCGCGAGGGGCCCTGGGGCCGTGAAGAGATGCGCGTCACGTCTCACATGACGGACATCACACCGGGACACGTCATTCGGCGGCGCTCCGGGCGCAGTTGAGGACCTTCTCGCACCGCGGGCGTCCTCCGCCGGGCCGGTGCGTGACCAGTGCCCCTCCCGGCAGGCTTTGCCCCGTCGCGTCACTAGGCTGGCAGCATGGTCAATCTGACACGTATCTACACCCGCACCGGCGATCAGGGCACCACCGCCCTCGGCGACATGAGCCGGACCGCCAAGACCGATCTACGGATCTCCGCGTACGCCGACACCAATGAGGCCAATGCCGTCATCGGTACCGCGATCGCGCTCGGGCAGCTCTCCGAGGACGTCGTGAAGGTTCTCGTCCGTGTGCAGAACGACCTGTTCGACGTGGGCGCGGATCTGTCGACGCCGGTCGTCGAGAACCCGAAGCACCCGCCGCTGCGGGTCGAGCAGAGTTACGTCGACAAGCTGGAGGCGGACTGCGACCACTTCCTCGAACAGCTGGAGAAGCTGCGCAGCTTCATCCTGCCGGGCGGTACGCCGGGGGCGGCGCTGCTGCACCAGGCGTGCACCGTGGTCCGGCGGGCGGAGCGGTCCACGTGGGCGGCGCTGGAGGTGCACGGCGAGGTGATGAACGCGCTGACGGCGACGTATCTCAACCGGCTCTCCGACCTGCTGTTCATCCTCGCGAGGACGGCGAACAAGGAGGTCGGCGACGTGCTGTGGGTACCGGGCGGCGAGCGGTAGCCGCGGCGTGCCGAAGGCGCCGGACGGGTGCGGTCCCGAGCCCGTCCGGCCTCTCAGCGCCCCGCCGGCTCCCGTTTCGGGAACACCGTGTAGCTCCCCGCGATGACCACGTTGATCCCGATCACGAACAGCATCTTCTGCTGCCACGCCTGGAGCGACGTCACGTCGCCGTCCCCGCCCACGTACCAGACCGCCGCCTGGAGCAGCGCCAGCGCGACCGTCGCCGCGACCGTCCAGCGCGCCGCGACCCGCCACTCGTGTACCGCCCGGGCCATCCCGTATCTCGGCGGCTTCACCGGCGGCGGGCCGCCCGCGAAACGGTGGGCGACCCGGGCGTCCACCCACCGGATCGTGGAGTGGCCGAGCCCCACCGTGAAGCCGATGTAGACCGCGGCGAGCCCGTGCTTCCAGTCGGGCTCGGCCCCGTTCTTCAGGTCGATGGCCGTCACCACCAGGAGCACGACCTCCAGCAGGGGCTCACACAGCAGCACGGCCGCTCCCAGGCGCGGCTTCTTCGCCGGGTACCGCAGCGCGAGCCCCGCGGCCAGCAGCACCCAGAAGGCGACTTCGCAGAGCACGATCAGCGTGACGATCACGGCACTTCTCCTTCCCGTTGCCTCCAGCCTTCCGGCCGAGGTGCCCAAAATCGTCGTCGGCAGTGACGAACCGCGACTGCATCCTTCGATGTACTCGTGCCTCACCCCCGGTAGGGAGGTCCGGGGCCGGGCCGCCGTGTTGGATGGGAGGGTGTTCTCCTTCGCCCGGCCGCACCGCCACGACGTGCTCATTGCCGCCACCGGTCTCTTCGGCGGTCTGTTCCTGTGGGTGCTCGGGCTGCACATGCAGGGCGACCGGACCTTCGTCGCTCCGTGGGTCTCCCTGCTGCCGCTCGCCGTCGTCTCGGGGCTCGAACTGGTACGCAGGAACGCCCCGCAGGCGGCGCTGGTCATCGGCACGCTCGCGCTGGTCGCGGACCAGTTCACGGTCGGGAATCTGGCGACGGTGATGATGTTCACCGACCTGATGTACGCGGCCGTGCTGTACGGGACACCGTCCGCCGCCCGTCGCATCCCGGTGACCACCTTCCTGATCACGGTCGCGGTCACGATCGGGTTCCTGGCGTGGTTCCGCAATCCCCAGGCGCTGCTCATCGGCGTCATCACCGGGGTGGTCTCGTTCGGGCCCGCCATCACCGGGGTCAGCGTCCGCAACCACCGCGACGCCGCCGAGGCCGCCCTGCTGCGCGCCGATCAGACCGCGCTGCTGTCCGAGATGGACCGTACGCAGGCGGTGACCGCCGAGCGCACCCGGATGGCCCGCGAGCTGCACGACATGGTGGCCAACCATCTTTCCGCCATCGCCATCCACTCCACCGCCGCGCTCTCCATCGACGAGCCGGACACCTCGCGCGAGGCGCTGGGCGTGATCCGCGAGAACAGCGTCGAGGGTCTCGCCGAGATGCGCCGGCTGATCGGGCTGCTGCGTACCGGCGGCGCGAACCCGGAGCCGAGCGCCTCACCGACGCTCGCCTCACTGGACGCGCTGATCGAGCAGGCCCGTACGAACGCCGCGGCGAGCGGTCTGACCTGCGTCTTCGAGGACGTCCGCGGCGAGCGGGGCCCGCTGCCCGCGCCGGTCGAGCTGGCCGCGTACCGGATCGTCCAGGAGTCGCTGACGAACGCGCTCAAGCACGCCGTGCCCGGCCCGGTGGTGGTGCGGCTCGGGTGGGCCGGGCCGCTGCTCGCCGTGGAGGTCAGCAGTGTGTTCGGTGACCGTGCCGGGCCGCGCGCGCCCGGGTCGGGGGCCGGTCTGGTGGGCATGCGGGAGCGGGTGGCGCTGCTGGGCGGAGCGATCGAGGCGGGTTCGGTGCGCACCGGCGATGGAACGAGGATCTGGCGGGTACGGGCCGAACTGCCCGTGGCGGAAGGGAGTGTGAGGGCATGACGATCCGGGTGGTGGTCGCCGAGGACCAGTCGGCCGTCCGTGCGGGGCTGGTGCTCATTCTGCGCAGCGCGCCGGACATCGAGGTCGTGGGCGAGGCCGGGGACGGTGAGGAGGCGGTGCGGCTGGCGCGCGAGCTGCGGCCCGATCTGGTGCTGATGGATATTCAGATGCCGCGTCTGGACGGGGTGTCGGCGACCGGACAGGTGGTGGCCGAGGATCTCGCGGACGTGCTGGTGCTGACGACCTTCGACCTGGACGAGTACGTCTTCGGGGCGTTGCGGGCAGGGGCAGCGGGCTTCCTGCTCAAGAACACCGATGCGCGTGATCTGCTCGAAGCGGTACGTACGGTGGCACGCGGCGAAGGGCTGATCGCCCCGGCCGTGACGCGGCGTCTGATCGCGGAGTTCGCGGGGACCACCCCCGTACGGTCGGTGAACGCGCCCGATCCGGCGGTGCTCGACGCGCTCACCCGGCGGGAGCGGGAAGTGCTCGGCTGTCTGGGCGCGGGGCTGTCGAATGCCGAGATCGCGGTCCGGCTCTCGATGGCCGAGGCGACCGTCAAGACGCACGTCAGCAGGTTGCTGGGCAAGCTGGAGCTGCGCAGCCGGGTCCAGGCGGCAGTACTTGCGCAGGAGTTGGGCATCTGAGGTTTAGCTCCGAACTTTGGTCTGGACCTCTTGACGATTGGTCCAGACCTTCTTAATCTCACCGAGCACACTGCGGTGAGTGCGCCATGACAAGGCGCACTCAGGGCGGCGCAGGGTTTGCAGTCCACGGACCACCCCCGTTTGTCCGGACCTCACCCGAGGAGCACCGTTGAGCACTGAAACCCCCCTACGCCGGCCCCGATTCGGATTCGGGACCGGCAGAGCCACCAGATCCAGAGCCGTCGCGGGCCTCACCGCACTGCTTCTCCCACTCGCCGCGATGGTCGGCCTGGCCTCCCCCGCCGAAGCCGCCACCTCGGCAACCGCCACGTACCTCAAGAAGTCCGACTGGGGCAGCGGCTTCGAGGGCCAGTGGACGGTGAAGAACACCGGCACCACCGCCCTCTCCTCCTGGACCATCGAGTGGGACTTCCCCTCGGGCACCGCGGTAGGCTCCGCCTGGGACGCCACCGTCACCAGCTCCGGAACCCACTGGACCGCCAAGAACGTCGGCTGGAACGGCTCGGTCGCACCGGGCGCCAGCGTCTCCTTCGGCTTCAACGGCACCGGCTCCGGCGCCCCCACCGGCTGCAAACTGAACGGCGCCTCCTGCGACGGCGGCAGCGTCCCCGGCGACAACGCCCCCTCCGCCCCGGGCACCCCCACCGCGAGCAACATCACCGACACCTCGGTCAAGCTGAGCTGGACCGCGGCGACCGACGACAACGGCATCAAGAACTACGACGTGCTGCGCGACGGCGCCGTCGTCGCCACGGTCACCGCTGCGACGTACACCAACACCGGTCTCACCGCGGGCACGGACTACTCGTACACCGTGCAGGCCCGTGACACCGCTGACCAGACCGGTCCGGTCAGCGGCGCGGTCAAGGTCCACACCACCGGTGGCGGTGGCAATCCCGACCCCGGCACCGGTGGCAAGGTCAACCTCGGATACTTCACCGACTGGGGTGTCTACGGCCGGAATTACCACGTCAAGAACCTGGACACCTCGGGTTCGGCCGCGAAGATCACGCACATCAACTACGCCTTCGGCAATGTGACCGGCGGCAAGTGCGCGATCGGTGACTCCTACGCCGACTACGACATGGCGTACACCGCCGACAAGTCCGTCGACGGCGTCGCCGACACCTGGGACCAGCCACTGCGCGGCAGCTTCAACCAGCTGCGCAAGCTCAAGGCGAAGTACCCGAACATCAAGGTCCTGTGGTCCTTCGGCGGCTGGACCTGGTCCGGCGGCTTCGGTGAGGCCGCGAAGAACCCGGCCGCGTTCGCCCAGTCCTGCTACGACCTGGTCGAGGACCCCCGCTGGGCCGATGTCTTCGACGGCATCGACATCGACTGGGAGTACCCCAACGCCTGTGGGCTGACGTGTGACACCAGCGGCCCGGCCGCACTGAAGGGCATCACCTCGGCGCTGCGCACGAAGTTCGGCAGCAACAACCTGGTGACGGCCGCCATCACCGCCGACGCCTCCGCCGGTGGCAAGATCGACGCCACCGACTACGCGGGCGCCGCCCAGTCGCTGGACTGGTACAACGTGATGACGTACGACTTCTTCGGTGCCTGGGACGCGAAGGGCCCGACCGCCCCGCACTCCCCGCTCACCTCCTACAGCGGCATCCCGCAGGCCGGCTTCAACTCCGCCGACGCCATCGCCAAGCTGAAGACGCAGGGCGTCCCGGCCTCGAAGCTGCTGCTCGGCATCGGCTTCTACGGCCGCGGCTGGACCGGCGTCACCCAGGACGCGCCCGGCGGCACCGCCACCGGAGCGGCCCCCGGCACGTACGAGGCCGGCATCGAGGACTACAAGGTCCTGAAGAACAGCTGCCCCGCGACCGGCACCGTCGCCGGTACGGCGTACGCGCACTGCGGCACCAACTGGTGGAGCTACGACACCCCGGCCACCATCGCCACCAAGATGACCTGGGCGAAGGGCCAGGGCCTGGGAGGCGCGTTCTTCTGGGAGTTCAGCGGTGACACCAGCAACGGCGAACTCGTCGGCGCGATCAGCAGCGGTCTGAAGTAGTCCCCCACTCAGTACCGCGCACCACCCCGAAAAGCAGCCGGGGAGACAGGTCCGCCCCCTGTCTCCCCGGCCTTTCGCGTGCTTCCCCTGTTGAAGACCGACCGGTCTAAGACCGACCGGCAAATGGAGGGTGGGAGAAGGAGCGGGGCTGGGTGCGTGCAGCTGCAAGGCGGAGGACTGAGGCAGATGGGGTCTCCCCTGCTCGAGCGAAGCCGAGAGCTTGGGGAAGGAGCCATGGTGATTGACGACAACGCGGCAGATGTGCGTGCCCAGCCCCGCGACGCCGCCCTCCATTTGCCGGTCGGTCTAAGCCACGTTGACCCGCTGGCCGGGCGGAGCCGCCTCCAGCCAGGCGAGGAATCCGGTCAGCGCGTCCTCGCTCATGGCCAGCTCCAGGCGGGTCCCACGATGAAGACAGCCGAGCACCACGGCGTCCGACAGGAGAGCCAGCTCCTCCTCGCCCTCAGGCAGCCGACGGGCGACCACCTCGATCGCGGAACGCTCCAGGCCCCGGCGCGGGCGGAGAGCGTACGAGAAGACCCGGAACCAGTCGATCCGGTCTCCGCTGTACCGGGCGACCCCGTACACCCAGCCCTTGCCCGAGAGATCGGGCTCCTCCGGCACATTCCATCGCAGGCTGCAGTCGAAGGTCCCACCGGAGCGCTGAATCAGCCGCCGGCGCAGACCGAAGACGAAGAGTCCAACCGCGACCAGTGCGACGACCAGCCCGCCCACCCACAGCGCGAGGAACATCTCCACCGACCTCCTCGCGTCGTCGAGTAACGGATACCGCCAGAACTACAACCGCACCTGCATCGCCTCAGCCGCGGCACGGTCTGGAGTGGTCTCCAGCTCGGGCCGCGGCTGAGGGTAAAGCTACGTTGTCGCGGTGCGCTAGCGCACCGCCACCGCACGCAGTCGCACTTCGGCGCGCCGCTCGGAGGCGGCGTCCGTGTCCGACTTCGCACGCTCCAGCGCACGCTCGGCGCGCTGGATATCGATCTCGTCCGCCAGCTCCGCGATCTCCGCGAGCAGCGAGAGCTTGTCGTCCGCGAACGAGATGAAACCGCCGTGCACAGCGGCGATCACGGTCCCACCGTCGCTCGTACGGATCGTCACCGGGCCCGATTCCAGCACACCCAGAAGCGGCTGGTGACCGGGCATGACGCCGATGTCGCCGGACGTGGTGCGCGCGACGACCAGGGTGGCCTCGCCGGACCAGACACTGCGGTCCGCGGCGACCAGCTCGACGTGCAGCTCAGCAGCCAAGGGTGGCTCCTCGGGTCACCACCCGGCGGTCATGCCGGGTGTTGGGTCAATTCTACGGGGCGTGGTGAGGGGGACTGGACGCACCCGCCCCCCTCGGTGAGCCATGGGCTCAGGAGACGCCGAGCTCCTTGGCCTTGGCCTTGAGGTCATCAATGCCGCCGCACATGAAGAACGCCTGCTCCGGGAAGTGGTCGTACTCACCGTCGCAGATCGCGTTGAACGCGGCGATCGACTCGTCGAGCGGCACGTCCGAACCGTCCAGGCCGGTGAACTGCTTGGCGGCGTGGGTGTTCTGCGACAGGAAGCGCTCGACGCGACGGGCACGGTGGACAACGAGCTTGTCCTCCTCGCCCAGCTCGTCGATACCGAGGATCGCAATGATGTCCTGGAGGTCCTTGTACTTCTGCAGGATTCCCTTGACACGGCTGGCCGCGTCGTAGTGCTCCTGCGTGATGTAGCGCGGGTCCAGGATGCGGGACGTGGAGTCCAGCGGGTCCACGGCCGGGTAGATGCCCTTCTCGGAGATCGGACGGGAGAGAACCGTCGTCGCGTCGAGGTGGGCGAACGTGGTGGCCGGGGCCGGGTCGGTCAGGTCGTCCGCGGGGACGTAGATCGCCTGCATCGAGGTGATCGAGTGACCACGCGTCGAGGTGATGCGCTCCTGGAGCACACCCATCTCGTCGGCCAGGGTCGGCTGGTAACCCACTGCGGACGGCATACGGCCGAGCAGCGTGGAGACCTCGGAACCGGCCTGCGTGAAGCGGAAGATGTTGTCGATGAAGAGCAGCACGTCCTGCTTCTGCACATCGCGGAAGTACTCCGCCATGGTCAGGGCGGACAGCGCGACCCGCAGACGGGTGCCCGGCGGCTCGTCCATCTGGCCGAAGACCAGCGCGGTCTTGTCCAGGACGCCCGAGTCGGTCATCTCGTCGATGAGGTCGTTGCCCTCACGGGTGCGCTCACCGACACCGGCGAACACCGACACACCCTCGTGCAGCTTCGCCACACGCATGATCATTTCCTGGATGAGGACCGTCTTGCCGACGCCCGCACCACCGAACAGACCGATCTTGCCGCCCTTGACGTACGGGGTCAGCAGGTCGACGACCTTCAGGCCGGTCTCGAACATCTCGGTCTTGGACTCGAGCTGGTCGAAGGCCGGGGCCTTGCGGTGGATCGGCCAGCGCTCGGTGATCTGCGCCTCGGCCTCCGGCTCGTTCAGGATCTGACCGAGGGTGTTGAACACCTTGCCCTTGGTGATGTCACCGACCGGGACGGTGATGCCCGCACCCGTGTTGGTCACCGGAGCCTGGCGGACCAGACCGTCGGTGGGCTGCATCGAGATCGCGCGGACCAGGCCGTCGCCCAGGTGCTGGGCGACCTCGAGGGTCAGCGTCTTGCGGGCGCCGTCCTCGGCCGGGTCCGCCACCTCGACGTGCAGGGCGTTGTAGATCTCCGGCATCGCGTCGACGGGGAACTCCACGTCGACGACCGGGCCGATGACCCGGGCGACGCGGCCCGTGGCAGCGGCCGTCTCAACTGTCGTCGTCATTACTTGTCACTCCCCGCGGACGCGTCGGCCAGCGCACCTGCACCGCCGACGATCTCGCTGATTTCCTGGGTGATTTCGGCCTGGCGGGCCGCGTTGGCAAGCCGGGAGAGGCTCTTGATGAGATCCCCGGCGTTGTCGGTCGCCGACTTCATCGCGCGGCGGCGGGCGGCGTGCTCGGAAGCGGCAGCCTGCAGCAGTGCGTTGTAGATACGGCTCTCGACGTAGCGCGGCAGGAGGGCGTCGAGAACGTCCTCCTGCGACGGCTCGAAGTCGAACAGCGGAAGGATCTCGCCCTTCGTACCGCTCTCTTCAGCAACCTTGTCGAGCGAAAGCGGCAGCATCCGGTCGTCGACCGCGTTCTGCGTCATCATCGACACGAACTCGGTGAAGACGATGTGCAGTTCGTCGACGCCGCCCTCGGCCGATTCCTTCTGGACGGCCTCGATCAGCGGCGCAGCGACGTTCTTGGCATCCGCATACGACGGGCTGTCGGTGAAGCCGGTCCAGGAGTCTGCGACCTTGCGCTCGCGGAAGCCGTAGTAAGCGACACCCTTGCGGCCGACGATGTACGTGTCGACCTCCTTGCCCTCACCTGCGAGCCGCTCCCGGAGCCGCTCCGCCGCCTTGATGGCGTTGGAGGAGTAGCCGCCGGCCAGACCGCGGTCGCTCGTGATGAGCAGAACCGCGGCGCGGACCGGGGACTCGGCCTCGGTGGTGAGCGGGTGCTTGGTGGTGGAGCCGGTCGCCACCGCGGTCACCGCACGGGTGAGCTCGGTTGCGTACGGCATCGACGCCGTCACCTTGCGCTGCGCCTTGACGATGCGCGAGGCGGCGATCATCTCCATCGCCTTGGTGATCTTCTTGGTCGCGGTGACGGCTTGGATGCGGCGCTTGTAAACGCGAAGCTGAGCGCCCATCGATCAGCCCTCGCCCAGAAGCTTGCCGTCCGAGGTCTCGAACTGCTGCTTGAAGGCGGCGATCGCGTCGGCGATCGACTGCAGCGTGTCGTCGGACATCTTGGCGCCCTCGGCGATGCTGGTCAGGAGGTCCTTGCGCTCACGGCGCAGGTACTCCAGCAGCTCGCTCTCGAAGCGACGGATGTCCTCGACCGGGACGTCGTCCATCTTGCCGGTGGTGCCGGCCCAGACGGAGACGACCTGCTCCTCGACCGGGAACGGAGCGTACTGCGGCTGCTTCAGCAGCTCGACCATGCGCTTACCGCGCTCCAGCGACGCCTTCGAGGCCGCGTCCAGGTCGGAACCGAAGGCGGCGAACGCCTCCAGCTCGCGGTACTGGGCGAGGTCGACACGGAGTCGGCCGGAGACCTGGCGCATCGCCTTGTGCTGGGCAGAGCCACCGACACGGGAGACCGAGATACCGACGTTCAGGGCCGGACGCTGGCCGGCGTTGAACAGGTCGGACTCCAGGAAGCACTGACCGTCGGTGATGGAGATGACGTTGGTCGGAATGAACGCCGACACGTCGTTCGCCTTGGTCTCGACGATCGGGAGGCCCGTCATCGAACCGGCACCCATGTCGTCGGAGAGCTTGGCGCAGCGCTCCAGCAGACGCGAGTGGAGGTAGAAGACGTCGCCCGGGTATGCCTCACGGCCCGGCGGACGGCGCAGCAGAAGCGACACGGCGCGGTAGGCGTCGGCCTGCTTCGAGAGGTCGTCGAAGATGATCAGGACGTGCTTGCCCTGGTACATCCAGTGCTGGCCGATGGCCGAACCGGTGTACGGCGCAAGGTACTTGAAGCCGGCCGGGTCGGACGCCGGGGCGGCGACGATGGTCGTGTACTCGAGCGCGCCGGCCTCTTCCAGGGCACCACGCACGGAGGCGATGGTGGAACCCTTCTGACCGATGGCGACGTAGATGCAACGCACCTGCTTGTTCACGTCGCCCGAGCGCCAGTTGTCGCGCTGGTTGATGATCGTGTCGACGGCCAGAGCGGTCTTACCCGTCTGACGGTCGCCAATGATCAGCTGACGCTGGCCGCGGCCGATCGGCACCATGGCGTCGACGGCCTTGTAGCCGGTCTGCATCGGCTCGTGCACCGACTTACGGACCATGACGCCAGGGGCCTGCAGCTCGAGGGCGCGGCGGCTGTCGGTCGCGATCTCGCCGAGACCGTCGATCGGGTTGCCGAGCGGGTCGACGACGCGGCCGAGGTAGCCCTCGCCCACACCGACGGAGAGCACCTCACCGGTGCGCTGCACCGGCTGGCCCTCTTCGATACCGCTGAACTCGCCGAGAACGATCGCACCGATCTCGCGCTCCTCGAGGTTGAGGGCGAGACCGAGGGTGCCGTCCTCGAACTTCAGCAGCTCGTTCGCCATGGCCGAGGGAAGACCCTCGACCTTCGCGATGCCGTCGCCGGCAACGCTGACCGTACCGACCTCCTCGCGCGAGGCCGCGTCCGGCTTGTACGACTGGACAAAGTTCTCCAGCGCATCCCGGATCTCCTCCGGCCGGATCGTGAGCTCCGCCATCTGGGTTCCCTGCTCTCCTTGTTGGGCCCGAAGTTTCTTAAGGGGGTCTGGGGGCCGACCCCCAGGAATCTTCTGCAATTTCTGCACGGCCCAACCGGGCCGCTGGTCTTGCTCTGTTCTGTTGCTGCGTTGTGCTCGTCAGCCGGCCATGCGACGGGTCGCCTCTTCGAGACGCTCCGCGATGGTGCCGTTGATGGCCTCGTCACCGACCCGCACCGCGATCCCGCCGAGGACCGTGGGGTCCACATCGAGATTCAGGTGCATCGGCCGACCGTAGATCTTCGCCAGTGCGGCGCCGAGGCGCTGCTTCTGCTGATCGCTCAGCGGTACTGCCGAGGTCACCACGGCGACCATGCGGTCCCGGCGCTCCGCGGCGAGCTTGGAGAGGGACTCAAGTCCCGCTTCAAGGCTACGTCCACGCGGCTGGGTCACAAGCCGCACGACCAGGCGCTCGGTGGTGGGCCGTGCCTTGCCGCCGAGCAGGCTGCGCAGCAGCTCGCCCTTGGCGAGGGCGGACCCGGACCGGCCGGTGAGCGCGGCGCGCAGTTCCTTGTCGGAGGAGACGATCCGGCCGAACCGGAACAGCTCGTCCTCGACGTCGTCGAGGTCTCCGCTGCGCTGGGCAGCGGTGAGGTCTGCGATGTTCGCCAGTTCCTCGACCGAGTCGACCAGGTCACGCGACTGCGACCAGCGGGAGCGGACCATGCCGGAGATCAGGTCGACGGTCTCGCCGCCCACCTGACCGCGCAGCAGTCGTCCGGCCAGCTCGGCCCTGGCCTCGCCGGCCTGCGACGGGTCGGTGAGGACCCGTCGCAGTGAGACCTCGCGCTGGAGCAGCGCCGTGACGGCGGCCAGCTCCTCGGCGAGCTTCGCCGCGTCGACCGACGTGTTGTCGGTCAGCGCGTCGAGACGCTCACGTGCGGCAGCCAGTGCCTCGCGGCTCGCGCCGTTCATCGGACAGCCTCGGCCTTCGCCTCGAGCTCGTCGAGGAAACGGTCGACGGTGCCGCTCTGCCGGGCGTGGTCCTCGAGGGACTCGCCGACGAGCTTGCCGGCCAGGTCGGTGGCGAGCTTGCCCACGTCCTGACGCAGCGCGGAGGCCGCGGCCTTGCGGTCGGCCTCGATCTGGGAGTGGCCGGCAGCGATGATCTCCTCGCGCTGCCGCTGGCCTTCCGCCCGCATCTCCTGCAGGATCACGGCGCCCTGCTCCTGTGCCTCCTGGCGCAGGCGCGCGGCTTCGTGGCGGGCCTCGGCGAGCTGAGCCTTGTACTGCTCAAGCACGCTCTGGGCCTCGGTCTGGGCCGCATCGGCCTTCTCGATACCGCCTTCGATGGCCTCACGACGCTCTTCCAGAACCTTGTTGATGTTCGGGAGGAGCTTCTTGGCGAGGAAGCCGAAGACGATGACGAAGGCGATGAAGCCAATGACGAGCTCAGGGACCGGCGGGACAAGCGGGTTTTCCGGCTTGTCCGCCGCGAACTGAACCAGAGGGTTCACGTCAGTGCCTTCCGTCGAATGGGCTGTTCGCGACCGGTCAGGAGGTCGGGTAGACGAACGGCATGACCAGACCGATCAGGGCGAGCGCCTCACAGAAGGCGAAGCCGAGGATCTGGTTGGCGCGGATCAGGCCGGCAGCCTCGGGCTGACGGGCGAGAGCCTGCGTGCCGTTACCGAAGATGATGCCGACGCCGACGCCGGGGCCGATGGCGGACAGGCCATATCCGACGGAGCTGAGGGAACCGGTGACAGCGGCAAGGGTCTGGGACATGCCAGTTCTTCCTTCTCTTTCACGGACCGGCGGGGGTTGGCCACCGGACGACTGGGGGTATGGGAGGCGCGATCAGTGCTGCTCGGCGACAGCGCCCTGGATGAAGGTGCACGCCAGGAGCACGAAGACGTACGCCTGAACGGCCTGGATGAAGAGCTCGAAGGCCGTCATCACGATGACCATCACGAACGACACACCCGCGTAGGCGATACCGATGCCGTTCAGCAGGTACCAGCTGGCGATGGTGAAGAGCAGCAGCAGCGTGTGACCCGCGAACATGTTCGCGAAGAGTCGGACCGCGTGCGTGAAGGGGCGGACCAGGACGTTCGAGAAAAACTCGATGACCATGATCAGCGGCAGAACCCCGCCGAGCGACTTGTCGTAGCCCGTCAGGTTCTTGAAGCCGCCGACGAAGCCGTGCCTCTTGAAGGTGATGCTCATCCAGAGGACGTAGACGATCAAGGCCAGAGCGGCCGGGTACGCGATGACCGACGTCACCGGGAACTGGGCGAGCGGGATGATCGACCAGAGGTTCATCATCCACACGAAGAAGAAGATCGACACCATCAGCGGGACGTACTTCTCGCCCTCGCGCTTGCCGAGCGTCTCGTAGACGATGCCGCGGCGGACGAAGTCGTAGCCGGCCTCGGCGACCATCTGCAGCTTGCCCGGAACGACCTTCGGCTTGCGGAAGGCGGCCCAGAAGAAGCCGACGATGATGACCGTACCGAGGAGCGCCAGCAGCATCGTCTTGTTGAAGTAGATGTTGCTGTTCGCGTCACCGAAGATCGGCTCGAACAGGAAAGAGTGCAAGCCAGGACCCGGGAAACCACAACCGGAGAAGATGTGGCAATCGGTCTCGAAGGCGAGCACCTGTGTCGGGTCAGCACTCACCGCGGGCTCCTTCAGCGTGGCGCATAGGTACGGCAACCTCGTTGTGTCGGCGCGGCGCGAAGCCGCGGTTCGGCACTGGACTGGTGTTACGGATGTGTGAGCGGCAGTCAGGCATTGAGCCTCGCGATCGAGCAGGCGTCAGCTCACATGCCCGCGCCCGCAGTGCCGCAGTTGGAACCGGACGATAGCAGGGTCTTGAACCTGCACTTATCCCGCCCCTACCCTTCACGACTTCGAGCCCGTGTTCTTGGGCTTTTCCGCCTTGTCGGACTCGGGTTCGACGTAAAGGATCTTGGCCTTCATGTGCGCACGCGTCTGTGCGCCGATCCACACGAGAGTCGTCGCGACCAGCGTGATCGCGAAGGCCTTCGGGTTGAACATGGTGGTGTTCTTGAATACGGCGACGAAAACGAACAGCAGGAGGAGCTGAGTCGTATACAGCATCAGCCCCATCGCCTGGAACAGGTGGGGCAGGGACCGCGCGGTCCGTTGCAGGACCATGAGTCCGATCCCCATGAAGAGGATCACCACGATCGTCGCAACGACCGCGCCCAGGGCTCCCTTGCCGCCGGCAACGCCACCGCTGACGGCGGCAGCAACAGCGCCGGCGACAGCGGTGGGTACGGCGGCTTGAAGGAGAGTCCGGACGTCGTTGGACGGCATGGCGGCAGCTCCGCTTGCAGGGGGTGGGCAGTGTGTCGTCATGGACGAGCGTAGGCCCGGTCCGAGTCGATGCCTCGGGCCGATGGACCGTGGTACTCAGGTCCTTCAACTCCGTCACCGGGCTTCGTGAACGGTATCACAAACTATTTGATGAGGTCTTTACCAAGAAAGTGTGCCCACTGTCACACGCTTGGGTGAACCTGCGCGTGTGAGCAAGACAACTCGACGTCTTGTCTGGTATTGCCCCTCGATGACCGAATCCTTAACGCGTCGAATCAGCCGTGTCTCTGTCCGAAAGACGCGAACGGGGGCCGATCGCGGTCGCCCCGTTGACGCCGGACACTCCCACGACGACCGGGGGCCTTTCCTGGAGCTCGTGCCCCTCCTGCCCCATCTGCGTGTCCAGGGGCCGCTGTTGGGCCTCGTCCGGAGCCGATGGTTCCGCGTCGGGCACCTCGCCCTTGCCGCGGCGCCGGCGGTAGCGGGGCGGTACGAACCGTTCCGCCCAGTACGGCGCCTGCGGCGTGAACCGGGGCATCAGGAGCAGGACCAGGCCCAGCGCGCTCAGTCCCATGATGACCAGCACGATCCACAGGGACGCCGAGTGCACGGAGTAGCCGACCGTGCCGAAGGCGATCAGGGCGGACCAGAAGTACATGATCAGCACGGACCTGCTGTGCGAATGACCGATCTCCAGCAGCCGGTGGTGCAGATGGCCCCGGTCCGCCGCGAACGGCGACTGGCCGTTCCAGGTACGTCGCACGATCGCCAGCACCAGGTCGGCGGCCGGGATCGCGATGATGGTCAGCGGCAGCAGCAGCGGGATGAACACCGGCAGCATCGCGTGGGTGGCCTCGCGCTCACTGCCCGCGAAGAGCTTCATCGTGTCCGGGTCGACCTGCCCCGTGACGGAGATCGCGCCGGCCGCCAGCACGAGGCCGATCAGCATCGACCCGGAGTCGCCCATGAAGATCCGGGCCGGATGCATGTTGTGCGGCAGGAACCCCAGACACATGCCCATCAGGATCGCCGTGAAGAGCGTCGCGGGGGCCGCGGCCTCGATCATGTGCCCGTACCAGAGCCGGTACGTGTACAGGAAGAACGCGGCGGAGGCGATGCAGACCGTGCCCGCCGCGAGACCGTCCAGACCGTCGACGAAGTTGACCGCGTTGATCGTGATGACGACCACGGCGACCGTGAGCAGCGTGCCCTGCCACTGGGTCAGCGCGACGGTGCCGACGCCGGGGATCGGCAGCCACAGGATCGTCAGGCCCTGGATCACCATGACCGCGGCGGCGATCATCTGCCCGCCGAGCTTGATCAGTGCGTCGATCTCGAACTTGTCGTCCAGCACACCGATCAGCCAGATCAGCGCGGCCCCGGAGAGCAGCGCCCTCGGCTCGTTGGAGAGTTTGAAGACCCAGTCGAGGTTGTACAGATGCGCAGCGACGATCAGCCCCGCGCACAGCCCGCCGAACATGGCGATGCCACCGAGCCGCGGTGTCGGTTCTCGGTGGACGTCACGCGCACGGATCGCGGGCATCGCCCCGACCGCGATGGCGAATTTACGCACCGGGCCGGTCAGCAGATAAGTCACCGCGGCCGTGACACAGAGCGTCAGCAGGTAATCACGCACGGGCTGCCCCACAGATTTCGCCGGCCATCTCAGCCCACACCTTAACGAGGTGAGACTCATGGTTGAGGACACGGAGGACGGACCGATGGTTGCATGGACCACGTCTACGCCGGATAGGGCGGATATTTCCGGGCCAGCTCCCGGACCTCCGCCCCGATGTCGCCCTCCTCACGCACCGCCGCTCCGAAGAGCGCCGCCAGCCGCGCCATGTCGGCGTCGTCCATGCCCTGGGTGGTGACGGCCGCGGTGCCCAGCCGGATGCCCCGGGCGTCCCCGTACGGAAGCGCGCAGGTGTCCAGCACCAGGCCCGCCGCCGCAAGCCGGGCGCGGGCGACCGGGCCGTCGACGCCGAGCGGGGCCGGGTCCGCGACGATCAGGTGGGTGTCCGTGCCGCCCGTGGTGATCTCGAAGCCCTCGGCCGCCAGACCGGCGGCCAGCACCCGGGCATGGACCACCACGCGATGGGCGTAGTCCGTGAACGCGGGAGTGGCCGCCTCCCCGAACGCGACGGCCTTCGCGGCGACCGTGTGCATCTGCGCGCCGCCCTGTGTGAAGGGGAAGACCGCCCGGTCGATCCGCTCGGCCAGGTCCGCACCGCACAGGATCATCCCGCCGCGCGGACCGCGCAGCACCTTGTGCGTGGTCGCGCAGACCACATCGGCGTACGGCACCGGGCTCGGCGCCGCTCCCCCGGCGATCAGTCCCATCGGGTGCGCGGCATCGGCGATGAGATACGCGCCCACCTCGTCCGCGATGTCCCGGAAGAGCTCGTAGTCGGGATGGCGGGGGTACGAGATCGAGCCGCTGACGATCGCCTTGGGGCGGTGCGCGCGGGCCAGGGTGCGGATCTGCTCGTAGTCGATCAGGCCGCTCTCGGAGTCGACCCCGTATCCGATGAACTCGAACCAGCGGCCGGAGAAGTTGGCGGGCGAGCCGTGGGTGAGATGTCCGCCGTACGGGAGTCCCATCGCGAGCACCGTGTCGCCGGGGCGCAGCAGGGCCGCGTACGCGGCGAGGACGGCGGAGGAGCCGGAGTGCGCCTGGACGTTGGCGTGTTCGGCGCCGAAGAGCGTGGTGGCCCGTCGGCAGGCGATGCGTTCTGCAGCGTCGGCCTGCTCGCAGCCGCCGTGGTAGCGGGCGTCGGGGTAGCCCTCGGCGTACTTGTTGGCGAGCGGTGAGCCGAGGGCGGCGAGGACCGCGGGCGAGGTGAAGTTCTCGGCCGCGATCAGCTGCAGGGTGGTCGACTGCCGGTGCAGCTCGCCCAGGAGCACGGCGGCGATCTCCGGGTCCTCCCGGAGCAGGGCGCCGAAGTCCTGCGGCAGGGTGGTTCCGGCGTCGGAAGGGGGTGCGGCAGGAGTGGTGACCGGCATCTGACGGCTCCGGGCCTGGGGAGGGGTGCGCTTGGGTCAGCTCCAAATGTAGGCCCGGAAGGGGCCCCCTGCGCGCTGTGCGGCGACGTCGTACACCCGCCCGGCCCCCGGGTGCCGGGCTCCCGCGTACAGCCGTCGGAGTGGCGCTGGAGCGACCTGCGCTCGGTGCGGGGCCGGTACGCCGGTGAGCGCGGTGACGACCGGGTCGAGAGCCTGGTTGAACACCAATCCCGACGCGCCCCTCGCACCACTCGGCCGCCGGGGCGGACGACAGAACCGCGTCCTCAGCGACCGGCCGTGATGCCCGTCAGGGCCGTGACAACCGGGTCGAGGGCCTGATTGAACACCATTCCCGACGCGCCCCTCGCACCACTCGGCCCCAGGGGCCTCCCGGGCTTCGGCCCGCTGCGCCGGCCTCCGGCCGCCGGGACGGGCGACAGAGCCACGTCCTCAGCGACCGGCCGTGACGCCCGTCAGGGCCGTGACAACCGGGTCGAGGGCCTGGTTGATTTCGTCGCCGATGGACCGGAAGAACGTGATCGGGGCACCGTAGGGGTCGTACACCTCGTCGGCCTCGACGGTGGGGGCCAGCAGCCAGCCGCGCAGCGCGGCCGCGGCGCGGACCAGTGCGCGGGCGCGTTCGACGACGCCCTCGTCGCGCGGGTCGGGCAGTGTGGCGGGGTCTATGGCCCGGACCAGCCGGGTGAATTCCTTGAGGGTGAAGGTCCGCAGGCCGGCCGAGTGACCCATCGAGATGACCTGGGCCCGGTGGTCGCGGGTGGCGGTGAGCACCAGGTCGGCGCGGATCACGTGCTCGTCCAGGAGTTCCCGGCCGACGAAGCCGGTGGTGTCGGCGCCGAAGTCGGCGAGGACGATCTCGGCGTTGGCCTCCATGGGGGCGCCTTCGTGGCCCCAGGTGCCCGCGCTCTCCACGATCAGTCCGCCCTGCCGCGGATCGCCGAGGCGGTCCACCAGGGCGTGCCGGGTCAGCCGCTCGGTGATCGGTGAGCGGCAGACATTGCCGGTGCTGACGTGGAGGATGCGGAAAGTGTCGGCCTGCCCCGCTATGCCACGCCCCTCAGGGGCGGTCAATTGGCCACCTCGAGGTCGGGTACCACCTTGCGGAGTTCCTCGACGGAGAGCGCGCCCGCGCGCAGCAGTACGGGGACCTTGCCGGTCACGTCGACGATCGACGACGGCACGATGCCGGGCGTCGGGCCGCCGTCGAGGTAGACGGAGACGGAGTCGCCGAGCATCTCCTGGGCGGCGTCGCAGTCCTCGGGGGCCGGGTGGCCGGTGAGGTTGGCGCTGGAGACGGCCATCGGGCCGACCTCGGTGAGCAGCTCGATGGCGACCGGGTGCAGCGGCATCCGGATGGCGACGGTGCCACGGGTGTCCCCGAGGTCCCACTGGAGCGACGGCTGGTGCTTGGCGACGAGCGTGAGGGCGCCGGGCCAGAAGGCGTCGACGAGTTCCCAGGCCTGCTCGGAGAAGTCGGTGACCAGCCCGTGCAGGGTGTTCGGGGAGCCGATCAGGACGGGGGTCGGCATGTTGCGGCCGCGGCCCTTGGCCTCCAGCAGGTCGGCGACGCCCTCGGAACTGAAGGCGTCCGCGCCGATCCCGTACACGGTGTCGGTGGGCAGCACGACCAGTTCGCCGCGGCGGACGGCCGACGCGGCCTCACGCAGACCCGTCGTACGGTCGGTCGCGTCGTTGCAGTCGTATCGCCGTGCCATCAGCCGGCCTCCTCAAGCATGTACGGGTAGGGCGGGTACGGGTCGTGCGGGTGGTGGCCGCCGGTCACGGCATGGCCTTGCGGGCCGTGGCGAACCGCGGCCGGTTGTTCAGGTCGGGGTGGTCGGCCGCGTCGGCCCAGCCACGTTCCTCGGTGAAGATCCACGGCACCTGGCCGCCCTGGGTGTCGGCGTGCTCGATGACGACGAGGCCGCCGGGGCGCAGCAGGCGGTGTGCGGTGCGTTCGATGCCGCGGATGGTGTCGAGGCCGTCCTCGCCGGAGAAGAGGGCCATCTCCGGGTCGTGGTCGCGGGCCTCCGGCGCCACGTACTCCCATTCGGTGAGCGGGATGTACGGCGGGTTGGAGATGACCAGGTCGACCTGGCCGTCGAGCTCGGGGAGGGCGGTGAGCGCGTCTCCCCGGTGGACGGTGACCCTGGACCCCTCGGCGTTCTTCCTGGTCCACTTGAGGGCGTCGTCGGACAGCTCCACGGCGTGCACGCGGGAGCGCGGCACCTCCTGGGCCATGGCCAGGGCGATGGCGCCCGATCCGCTGCAGAGGTCGACGACGACCGGTTCGACGACGTCCATCGCGCGTACCGCGTCTATCGCCCAGCCGACGACCGATTCGGTCTCCGGGCGGGGGACGAAGACACCGGGGCCGACCTGGAGTTCCAGGTAGCGGAAGAAGGCGCGTCCGGTGATGTGCTGGAGCGGTTCGCGGGCCTCGCGGCGGGCGATGGCCTCCCAGTAGCGGGCGTCGAAGTCCGCGTCCGGCACATGGTGCAGCTCGCCCCGCTTGACGCCGTGCACGAACGCGGCGAGTTCCTCCGCGTCGAATCGCGGCGAGGGCACACCGGCGTCGGCCAGCCGCTGGGTGGCCTGGGCCACCTCGGCGAGCAGCAGGTTCATCGCGGTTCTCCGTACGGGGTTACGGGCGGGGCGGGCTTGGGCTTATGCGGAGGCGAGCTTGGCGGCGGAGTCGGCGTCGACACAGGCCTGGATCACGGAATCCAGGTCGCCGTCGAGGACCTGGTCCAAGTTGTACGCCTTGAAGCCGACGCGGTGGTCCGAGATCCGGTTTTCCGGGAAGTTGTATGTACGGATCTTCTCGGATCGGTCGACCGTACGCACCTGGCTGCGTCGTACGTCCGAGGCTTCCTGCTCCGCGGCTTCCTGGGCGGCCGCGAGCAGACGCGACCGCAGGATGCGCATGGCCTGCTCCTTGTTCTGGAGCTGGCTCTTCTCGTTCTGGCAGGAAGCGACGACGCCGGTCGGCAGGTGGGTGATGCGGACCGCCGAGTCGGTGGTGTTGACGGACTGGCCGCCGGGGCCCGAGGAGCGGTAGACGTCGATACGGAGATCGTTGGCGTGGATCTCGACGTCGACCTCCTCGGCCTCGGGCGTGACGAGCACGCCGGCGGCGGAGGTGTGGATGCGGCCCTGGGACTCGGTGGACGGCACCCGCTGCACGCGGTGCACCCCGCCCTCGTACTTCAGCCGGGCCCACACGCCCTGGCCTGGCTCGGTGGCACCGTTGCCGCCCTTGGTCTTCACGGCGACCTGGACGTCCTTGTAGCCGCCGAGCTCGGACTCGGTGGAGTCGATGATCTCGGTCTTCCAGCCGACGCGCTCGGCGTAGCGCAGATACATCCGCAGCAGATCGCCGGCGAACAGGGCGGACTCGTCGCCGCCCGCGCCCGCCTTGATCTCCAGGAGCACGTCCTTGTCGTCGCTGGGGTCGCGCGGGACCAGGAGGAGGCGGAGCTTCTCGGTGAGCTCTTCGCGCTGCTTCTCCAGGTCCTTGACCTCGGCTGCGAAGTCGGGGTCGTCGGCGGCGAACTCCCGTGCCGTCCCGATGTCGTCCCCGGTCTGCTTCCAGGAGCGGTACGTGGCGACGATCGGGGTCAGCTCGGCGTAGCGCTTGTTGAGCTTGCGCGCGTTGGCCTGATCGGCGTGGACCGACGGGTCCGCGAGCTTCTTCTCAAGATCGGCCTGTTCACCGATCAGTTCCTCGACCGCCTCGAACATCTTCGGGCTCCTGGTTCCTTCACTCAAACGTGCCTGCTGGACGGCCTGATGCTGTCCGGCGGGGTAGGGGACGGCCCCGTACCCCGGGCCGGAAAAAACGCCGGTCTCGACGCCCCCCGGGAAGAGGGCGCCGAGAACCGGCGCAGTGGCTCGCTACTTGCTGGCGGAGCCGGCGGCCTTGCCGAAGCGGGCCTCGAAGCGGGCCACGCGGCCACCGGTGTCGAGGATCTTCTGCTTGCCCGTGTAGAACGGGTGGCACTCGGAGCAGACGTCGGCGCGGATGTTGCCGGCGCCGATGGTGCTCCGGGTCGTGAACGACGCGCCACAGGTGCAGCTGACCTGCGTCTCGGCGTACTCGGGGTGGATGTCGCGCTTCAAGGGTTTCTCCTAGATTCGGGAGGGCGCCGGGTCGTACGCGCGGATTGCGCGTCCGTGAACCGGGGCCGACGTACCAGTCTGCCAGGACCGGCCGCATCTCCCAAAACCGGGGGCGGGCCGCACGTATTCCCGGCCCGCGTTCCCGGCCCGCATTCCGGCCCGCGTTCCCGGCCTGCCGGACCCCCGGTCACTGGACGATGCGGCCCGCGGTGCCCTTGTCGCCCGCCGACTTCTCGGTGGCGGAGGCGGGGATCGCCTTGTCCTGCTCGAGCGCCGCCCAGACCTGCTGGGCGGCCTCCTCCAGTGGCACGACACGGTTCGGGTCGGCCGGGTCGTACTGGACGGGCAGGGTGACCATGTGGACGTTCTTCGAGCCGAGCCCCTTGAGGCCGTTCGCGAAGCCGGTGAGCTGTTTGACCGAACCCAGGTCGGAGTCGGTGGTGATGGCCTTGGTCGCCGTGTCCGCGAGGTCGAAGAGCGTCTTCGGGTTCGAGTACACGCCGACGCTCTTGGCCTGTTCCATCAGCGCCTTGATGAACGCCTGCTGAAGCTGGATGCGGCCGAGGTCACTGCCGTCGCCGACGCTCTTGCGGGTGCGGACGAGGCCCAGCGACTGCTCACCGTCGAGGGTGTGGGTGCCGGGCTCCAGATTCAGGTGGCTCTTGGCGTCGTGGATCGCCTGGGTGGTGGTGATCTTCACGCCGCCCAGCTCGTCGATGAGCTTCTTGAAGCCGGTGAAGTCGACTTCGAGGTAGTGGTCCATGCGGATGCCGGACATCGACTCGACGGTCTTGACCGCACAGGCCGGTCCGCCGACCTCGTACGCCGTGTTGAACATGGCGCGCTGCTGGCCCGCAACGGCCTTGCCCGTGGTGTCGCTGGTGCAGTCGGGGCGGGTGATGAGGGTGTCGCGCGGGACGGAGACGACGGAGGCCGCCTTGTGGCCCTTGTTGAGGTGGACGACCATCGCGGTGTCGGAGCGGGCCGTGCCCTCGTCCGCGCCGTACGCGGAGTTCGCTCCGGAGCGGGAGTCCGAGCCGAGCACGAGGATGTCCTCGGAGCCGTTGTCGACGTTGTCTGGGCGGTTCTTGCCGAGCGCCGCGTTGATGTCGACGGCCTTGAGATTGCCGTTGAGCTTGAAGTAGGCGTATCCGAGCCCACCACCGCCGACGACCACGGCGCCGGCCAGGATCCAGGCACCGATCACCGTCGCCCTGCGGCGACGGGAAGGCTTCTTCCGGCGTTTGCCGGTGGGGCGTATTCGGCCACCGCTCCCGCTCTGCTCGGTCATCCGTCTCCTTCGGTCGTCAGCTGTTCCCGGACAGGCCCTCCCCTGCAGCGGTGTTCGGGCACTGGCTCCTCGGCTTTTTCACTGGCTTTGGCGACTTGTCGGCACTTCATACGACGCCGTGGCCCGAAGAAGGGTTGCACAGCGACCTGTCACGTCCAGATGAGGACGGCACGAGGAAAGAGGGGATGCACGGCATGGGTGAACGGCCGGTGATCCGGCGCTCACCTGCGGTTTCTTGCCCGTTACAGCCATTGCGGCGGTACCCGTCACGGCGCCCGGCATGTGGCGAAGGTCTCGGATCGGCCGAAAGGGCCGAATCGACTGCGTCACACCCGCGTGACCCGACGGCACAGGGCCGCCCCCGTCACCGAAGTGGCGGGGGCG
Organism: Streptomyces sp. NPDC058092; assembly: GCF_042884935.1. Lineage (NCBI taxonomy): Bacteria > Bacillati > Actinomycetota > Actinomycetes > Kitasatosporales > Streptomycetaceae > Streptomyces > Streptomyces sp. NPDC058092. Next base: position 685,172 of record NZ_JBHVSY010000001.1, on the reverse strand, counting down.
GCCCTGTGTGGAATCAGCCGATCCGGTACGGCGGTCAGTCGTTGCCGTTGCCCGGCGAGGGCGTCGTCTTCTGGATCTGGAGCAGGAACTCCGCGTTGGACTGGGTCTTCTTCATCCGGTCCAGGAGCAGCTCGATCGCCTGCTGCTGGTCGAGCGCGTGGAGCACCCGGCGCAGCTTCCAGACAATCGCCAACTCGTCGCTGCCGAGCAGGATTTCTTCCTTACGGGTGCTGGACGCGTCGACGTCCACCGCCGGGAAGATGCGCTTGTCCGAGAGCTTCCGGTCGAGCTTGAGCTCCATGTTGCCGGTGCCCTTGAACTCCTCGAAGATCACCTCGTCCATGCGCGAGCCGGTCTCGACGAGCGCGGTGGCCAGGATGGTCAGCGAACCGCCGTCCTCGATGTTGCGCGCGGCACCGAAGAAGCGCTTCGGCGGGTAGAGCGCGGTCGAGTCGACACCACCGGACAGGATGCGGCCGGAGGCGGGGGCCGCGAGGTTGTACGCGCGGCCCAGGCGGGTGATGGAGTCCAGCAGGACGACCACGTCGTGACCCAGCTCGACGAGACGCTTGGCGCGCTCGATGGCCAGCTCGGCGACAGTGGTGTGGTCCTCGGCGGGGCGGTCGAAGGTCGAGGAGATGACCTCGCCCTTCACCGACCGCTGCATGTCGGTGACCTCTTCCGGACGCTCGTCGACCAGGACGACCATCAGGTGGCACTCGGGGCTGTTGACCGTGATCGCGTTGGCGATCGCCTGCAGGATCATGGTCTTGCCGGTCTTCGGCGGGGCCACGATCAGGCCTCGCTGGCCCTTGCCGATCGGGGCGACCAGGTCGATGATCCGCGTCGTCAGGACATTGGAGTCGGTCTCCAGACGGAGCCGGTCCTGCGGGTAGAGCGGGGTCAGCTTCTGGAACTCCGGGCGGCCACGGCCGGATTCGGGCGCCATGCCGTTGACGGAGTCGAGGCGGACCAGCGCGTTGAACTTCTCGCGGCGCTCGCCGTCCTTGGGCTGGCGCACCGCACCCGTGACGTGGTCACCCTTGCGCAGGCCGTTCTTACGGACCTGGGCGAGCGAGACGTACACGTCGTTCGGGCCCGGCAGGTAGCCGGAGGTCCGGATGAACGCGTAGTTGTCGAGGATGTCCAGGATGCCCGCGACGGGGATCAGGACGTCGTCGTCGGAGACGGGAACCTCGCTGGCGAATTCCTCGCGGCCACGACGGCCACGGCGGTCGCGGTAGCGGCCCCGGCGACCGCGACGGCCGCCCGCCTCGTCGTCGTAGCCGTCGTCCTGCGGGCCGGCGCCCTGCTGGCCCTGGCCCTGCTGGCCCTGGCGCTGCTGGCGCTGGCCGCCCTGCTGGCCCTGGCCGCCGCCCTGCTCGTCGCCCTTGCCGCGGCGGTCGCGCTGCCGGTCGCGGCGCTCCCCGCGCTCGCCACGCTCCTGGCGGTCGCCCCGGTCACCGCGGTCGCCGCGCTGACCGCGGTCCTGGCGGTCGCCCCGGCGGCCCTCGGCCGTGTCGGCGGCGGCCTCGGCCTTGGCGTCGGTGCGGTCGTCGCCCTTCGGCTCGGCCTGCGTCTCCGGCTTGGCCTCGGCGGCCGGCTTGCTCTCCGCCTTGGTCTCCGGGCTGCCCGCCTGAGCGGTGGCACGGCGCCGACGGCGCTCGCCCGCGGGCTGGTCGTCGCTGGCCGGCTGGCCGGGAATGTCGATCTGCTGCTGGGCCGCGGCCTTCTCGGCGGGCGCGGCGGCCGCGGACTCGTCCCCGGTGCGCGCCTTGGAGGTGGCACGGCGCTTCGGCTTGGTCTCGGCATCCGCGGCGGGCGCGGCGGCCTTGGGCGCGGCGGAGTTACCTGCCTGCGCCTCCTTGATGACCTCGATCAGCTGGCCCTTGCGCATCCGCGCAGTGCCCTTGATGCCGAGGCCGGACGCGACCTGCTGCAGCTCGGCCAGGACCATGCCGTCAAGGCCGGTGCCGGAGCGGCGGCGCCGTGCGGTGGTGCCAGTGGCAGCACCTTCGGCGGGCGCGGCGCTGTCGACGGTCTTGTCGGCAGTCACGCCCATCAGATCGGTGGTGTCGCTCACGAAGGGTCCTTCCCTGGAGCGGACGTCGGCCTTCTGGCTCGGCGACCGGTTGTGCTGTCCGACTGCGGTCTTTTTCTTGCGGACCGGGCCGGGGCGGTGGTCCGCCGCGGGTACGGCGGAGAGATGAAAGTGTGCAAGGGTCCGGCGCGAGCATCCCCCTGCTCGGCCCACTCCTGGACAAGCGAGGGGTGTCGTGCCGGTTCCGGAGCGTGCACGAAACTGCTCAGGCAGGCTGCTCAGGCAGTTGGGGAGGCTCCCGGAAGAAATGGTGGTCCCGGAAAGGGACACGAAGCAACGCGCCACGTAGACGTCGGCTGCTGACTTGAGGTTAACACTACCGGCTCCGACAAACATTCCCCCTCTCACTTACCGGCAATCACTTCTCGGCTACGGGGCGAGCGGCAGCACACTCGCGCCCAGGGCGTCGAGAGCGAGCCGATTGGCCGCCCATCCCTCGCCCGCCAGCCGTGCGACCTTGTCGGCCGCACCGTCCTCGGCCAGTGCGAGCACGGTCGGCCCGGCACCGGAGATGACTGCGGGTACGCCGTCGGCGCGCAGTCGGTTCACGAGTTCCACGCTCTGCGGCATCGCCGGGGCCCGGTACTCCTGGTGCAGCCGGTCCTCCGTGGCGGTGAGCAGCAGTTCGGGGCGGCTGGTCAGAGCCTCGACGAGGAGTGCGGCGCGGCCGGCGTTGAAGGCCGCGTCGACGTGCGGGACCGTGCGCGGAAGCAGTCCGCGGGCGGTCTCGGTCAGGACCGGCTTACTGGGGACAAAGACCACTGGAACGATGGAATCTGCGGGATCCATCCTGATCGCACGGGCGGATCCGCCGTCCATCCAGGCAAGGGTGAAACCGCCGAGCAGGCAGGCCGCGACGTTGTCGGGGTGGCCCTCGATCTCGGTGGCGAGCTCCAGCAGCGCGGCGTCGTCGAGCCGGGCGTCGCCGCCGGTCGTCACAGCGCGGGCGGCGACGATACCGGCGCAGATGGCGGCGGACGACGAGCCGAGTCCGCGCCCGTGCGGGATGCGGTTGGCGCAGACGATCTCCAGGCCGCGGGGCTGTCCGCCGAGCAGGTCGAAGGCGGTGCGCAGGGAACGTACGAGAAGGTGACTCTCGTCGCGGGGCAGCGTGTCCGCACCCTCACCCGCGATGTCGATGTGCAGTCCGGCGTCGGCTACGCGGACGACGACGTCGTCGTACAGCCCCAACGAGAGGCCGAAGGCGTCGAAACCCGGGCCCAGGTTGGCGCTGGTCGCAGGGACGCGCACCCGGACGGCGGCGGCTCGGAAGGCGGGACCGGCCATCGGTTGGACGACTCTCCTTGTGAGGCGGCGGGGGTGGTGAAGCGATTTCTCGACGGTGGCTGACGTCGTGACGGCGGGGAGTGGGATTCCGGGGAAACCGACGGCCACAACGACCCATGCGCCGCAGCAGATGCGGCGGGGTGGGTTGAGTACAGCTTATCGAAGGAAGGTTCTGTCGCGACATAGGGCGCACAGGAGGCGCACGATGCGTGTCGCCCGCCTCCTATGCGCTCTCCGCCCCGAAAAGGGACGGTTGAGCTGGGTTCTTGCCGAGAGATGACCGGGCTTCCCGCGGCAGTGAGCCGGGGCGTCGGGGCGTGGCGTCGGAGTCGTACGGACAAGCAGCGATGCCGCCCGCGTCCTCCGTCCCACGCCCCTGCCCGACGCCGGGGTCCCGGTGGTTACACGAGGCCCAGCTTCTCCGCGGCGGTGGCCGCGTCGACCGGGACCGTGACCGGCTGCGGGGCACCCGCGACGGCCCAGTCGGGGTCCTTGAGGCCGTTGCCGGTGACCGTGCAGACGATCTTCTGGCCCGGGTCGACCTTGCCCTCTTCCGCGGCCTTCAGCAGACCGGCGACGGACGCGGCCGACGCGGGCTCCACGAAGACGCCCTCCTGAGAGGCCAACAGCCGGTAGGCGGAAAGGATCTGGCGGTCCGTCACCTCATCGATGAAACCGCCCGATTCGTCCCGCGCGTCCAACGCGTACTGCCAGGAGGCCGGGTTTCCGATCCGGATCGCGGTGGCGACGGTCGACGGGTCCTTGACGATCTCGCCGCGGACGATGGGCGCGGAGCCGGAGGCCTGGAAGCCCCACATGCGCGGGGTGTGCGTGGACATGCGGTCCGCCGCGTACTCCTTGTAACCCTTCCAGTACGCGGTGATGTTGCCCGCGTTGCCGACCGGGAGGACGTGGATGTCGGGGGCGTCGCCGAGCGCGTCGACGATCTCGAACGCCGCGGTCTTCTGCCCCTCGATACGGACCGGGTTGACCGAATTGACCAGCGCCACCGGGTAGTTGTCCGACAGCGAACGGGCCAGTGTCAGGCAGTCGTCGAAATTGCCGTCGACCTGGAGGATCCTGGCGCCGTGCACGAGCGCCTGGCCCATCTTGCCGAGGGCGATCTTGCCCTGCGGCACGAGGACGGCGCAGACCATGCCGGCCCGCACCGCGTACGCGGCGGCGGAGGCGGAGGTGTTGCCGGTGGAGGCGCAGATGACGGCCTGCGCGCCCTCCTCCTTGGCCCGGGTGATGGCCATCGTCATGCCGCGGTCCTTGAAGGACCCGGTGGGGTTGGCGCCCTCGACCTTGAGGTGTACCTCGCAGCCCGTGCGCTCGGAGAGGACCTGAGCGGGGACGAGCGGGGTACCGCCCTCACGGAGCGTGACGACAGGCGTCGTGCTCGTGACCGGAAGGCGGTCCCGGTACTCCTCGATGATGCCGCGCCACTGGTGGGTGCCCTTGCTGGTCATGGGTCCTTACTCCCCTTCAACACGCATGATGCTGGCGACACCGCGCACGGTGTCGAGCTTGCGCAGCGCCTCGACGGTCGCCGAGAGGGCGGCGTCGAGCGCACGGTGGGTGACGACGACGAGAGAGGCCTCGCCGCCCTCCCGTCGCCCGCCGCCACCCTCGGCGGAGGCGACCGCGTCGCCGCTGATTACATTTCTACCCTGCTGACGGACGGTATCGATCGATACGCCCTGTTCGGCGAAGACCGTCGCGACCTGGGCGAGTACGCCAGGCTTGTCGGCCACGTCGAGGCTGATGTGGTACCGCGTGACGACGTCGCCCATGGGGCTGACCGGCAGGCGCGTGTACGCGGACTCGCCGGGGCCGGTGGCCTCGTTGAGTTTGTTGCGGCAGACCGCGACCAGGTCGCCGAGGACGGCGGACGCGGTCGGTGCGCCGCCGGCGCCGGGGCCGTAGAACATGAGCTGCCCGGCCGCCTCGGCCTCGACGAAGACCGCGTTGTACGCCTCGCGGACGGAGGCCAGCGGGTGGCTCAGCGGGATCATCGCGGGGTGCACCCGCGCGGTGACGGACTGCCCGTCGGCGGCGCGCTCGCAGATGGCGAGGAGCTTGACGGTGCAGCCCATACGGCGGGCGGAGGCGATGTCGGCGGCGGTGACCTCGGTGATGCCCTCGCGGTGCACATCGCCGATCCTGACCCGGGTATGGAAGGCGATGCCGGCGAGGATCGCGGCCTTGGCGGCGGCGTCGAAGCCCTCGACGTCGGCGGTCGGGTCGGCCTCCGCGTAGCCGAGAGCGGTGGCCTCGTCGAGCGCCTCGGAGTATCCGGCTCCGCTCGTGTCCATCCGGTCGAGGATGAAGTTGGTGGTGCCGTTCACGATGCCGAGGACCCGGTTGACCTTGTCACCGGCGAGGGACTCGCGCAGCGGCCGTACGAGCGGGATGGCACCGGCCACGGCGGCCTCGTAGTAGAGGTCCCGGCCGTGCTGCTCGGCGACGGCGTGCAGTGCGGCGCCGTCCTCGGCCAGCAGTGCCTTGTTGGCGGAGACGACGCTCGCGCCGTGCTCGAAGGCGGTCGTGATGAGGGTGCGGGCGGGCTCGATGCCCCCGATGACCTCGATGGCGACGTCGATGTCGCCCCGTTTGACCAGGGCTGTCGCATCGGTGGTGATCAGCGCCGGATCGATGCCTTCCCGCACCTTGGAGGGCCTGCGCACGGCGACACCGGCGAGCTCGACCGGGGCACCGATGCGCGCGGCGAGGTCGTCGGCGTGCGTCGTCATGATGCGCGCCACCTCTGAGCCGACCACTCCACAGCCCAGCAGCGCCACCTTCAGCGGACGCGTACGCATCATCCGACCTCGTTTCCTCTACCTCTTGATGTGTGGTCCAGTCTCACTCACCGGACGGGCGTTCCTGCCACCCGTCCGGATCCTGAGACTCTATGGGGGTCCGGGGGCATACCCCGGGAAAAACGACATCAGCCGACATCCAGACGCAGGAGATCTTCCTCCGTCTCGCGCCTGACGATCACGCGCGCCTCCCCGTCGCGCACGGCGACGACGGGCGGGCGCAGGGCGTGGTTGTAGTTGCTCGCCATCGAGCGGCAGTACGCACCGGTGGCGGGCACGGCGATCAGGTCGCCGGGCGCCAGGTCGGACGGCAGGAACGCGTCCTTGACCACGATGTCGCCGCTCTCGCAGTGCTTGCCGACGACCCGGACGAGCATCGGCTCGGCGTCGGAGGTCCGCGAGGCGAGCGCGACGCTGTACTCGGCGTCGTACAGCGCCGTGCGGATGTTGTCCGACATCCCGCCGTCGACGCTGACGTACGTACGCAGCCCCTCCAGGGGCTTGATGGTGCCGACCTCGTACAGCGTGAAGGCGGTGGGGCCGACGATGGCGCGCCCCGGCTCGACGGAGATCCGGGGGGTGGCGAGGCCGGCCGCCTCGCACTCGCGGGTGACGATGTCGCCGAGCGCCTTGGAGATCTCGTGCGGCTCGCGCGGGTCGTCCTCGGAGGTGTAGGCGATGCCGAGACCGCCGCCGAGGTCGATCTCGGGCAGCTCGACGCCGTGCTCGTCGCGCACCTCGGCGAGCAGCTGCACCACGCGCCGGGCGGAGACCTCGAAACCGGCCATGTCGAAGATCTGCGAGCCGATGTGCGAGTGGATGCCGATGAGTTCCAGCCCGTCGAGGGTGAGGGCCCGGCGTACGGCCTCGGCGGCCTGTCCCCCGGCCAGCGCGATCCCGAACTTCTGGTCCTCGTGCGCGGTGGCGATGAACTCGTGGGTGTGCGCCTCGACGCCGACGGTCACCCGGATCTGTACGCGCTGCCGCTTGCCGAGCCGCTGCGCGATGTGCGCGACCCGGGCGATCTCCTGGAAGGAGTCGAGCACGATCCGCCCGACGCCGGCGGTGACCGCCCGCTCGATCTCCTCGACGGTCTTGTTGTTGCCGTGGAAGGCGATGCGCTCGGCGGGCATTCCGGCGTCCAGCGCGCAGGTCAGCTCGCCCCCGGAGCAGACGTCGAGGTTGAGCCCCTCCTCCTTGAGCCAGCGCACGACGGCGCGCGACAGGAACGCCTTTCCGGCGTAGAACACATCGGCGTCCCGCCCGAAGGCGTCGGCCCAGGCCCGGCAGCGGGCCCGGAAGTCGCTCTCGTCGAGGAAGTAGGCGGGGGTGCCGAACTCCTCGGCCAGCCGCGTCACTTCGATCCCGCCGACGGTGACCGCACCGTCCTCGTTGCGGGCGACGGTACGGGCCCAGACCTTCGTGTCCAGGGCATTGAGGTCGGCGGGCGGGGCGGTGTAGTGCCCTTCTGTCATGACGTCGGCGTGACGGGGCCCGGCGGGGTGTGCGGATCGGCTCATCGTGCTTGCTCTGCTCTCTCGGGTCTCTCAGAGGACTTCGGGTGCGCTGATGCCGAGCAGGGACAGGCCGCCTGCCAGCACCGTCCCGGCGGCTTCGGCGAGGGCGAGCCGGGAACGGTGGGCGGCCGAGGGTTTCTCGTCACCGACGGGGAGCTGGCGAGCGCGGTCGTGGAAGTCGAAGAAGGCCTGCGCGACCGCTTCCAGCTGCCGGGCGACCCGGTCGGGCTCGCGGTGGCGGGCGGCGGCGGCGAGCACCTCGGGATGATCGGCGAGGAGCGTCCCGAGGGCGGGCGCGTCCACACTCTCCTCGTACGCGGCACGGAACCCGAGCTGCTCGGCATTCCGGCTCAGGGCACGGGTCCGGGCGTACGCGTACCGCACCCGGAACAGCGGGTTGCTCTCCCCCTGTACGAGGAGCTCGTCGCTCCCCGTGCACCGGGCGCGGTCGTGCGGAGCGGCCCGCAGCAGCGCCCAGCGCGCGGCGTCGCTCCCGAGCCGCTCGAAGAGATCGCGGTCGGCGGCGGGCACGGGCACCACATGCAGCATTTCCCCGTCGGCCGTCCGCTCCCCGACCTCGGCCGCCTGGGCGCGGAGCAACCGCTCGACAGTCTCGGTGACGACCCGGGCGCGCAGCTCGCCGACGGGTGCGAACGAGGCGGTCACGCCGAGGAGTCCGTCCCCGTGCCCGTACCGCGTACCGCCCGCTTCGACGGCCCGGACCAGCGCGTCGACAGGGTCGGAGTTACGGAGAGTGAAGTTCAGGAACCCTGGCCCCGTGACTTCGACACCACCGATTCCCGGCGCCCCCTGGACCCGTGCCCGAAGGATCTCCGCCACTTCCCGGGCCGGCAGCCCGGCGGGCCCGGCCAGCTGGAGGGCGACGGCGCAGGCGTACTCCCCACGCCCGCCGGGCCGCGTCCGCTCCACCCGCACGCGCGCGGGCACCGGCGCGCGCAAGACGTCCTCGTCGACCGCGCGGCGCACGGCGTGCAGCACGGTCCTGGAGAGATCGGCGGGGGTCACAGGACAAGCGTAGGGGAGGACGGGGGCTGCCTCGCGACCCGGTTTCGCCATCCGGTCACCCGGCGGCGCTCCCCGCCCTCCCGGCGCCGTGTCTGCCGTCGAGCGACGGCGGGTCCCCCCGGGCCATCAACTGCCGTACGAGCCGCACCAGCTCACTCGGCTCGAACGGCTTCGCCAGGAACGCGTCGACCCCCGCGTCGACCCCGTTGCCCACCTCGTAGGGCGTGCAGGCACTGATGATCGCCACGGGCACATGTCTGGTCCGCGGATCGGAGCGCAATCTGGTGGCGGTCTGCACACCGTCCAGCCCGGGCATGACGACATCGAGCGTGATCACGTCAGGACGGACCCGATGCACCAGATCCAGACACTCGACACCATCGGCCGCGGTCACGACCTCGAAGCCCTCAAGCTCAAGATTGACCCTGATCAACTGCCGGATGACCTTGTTGTCGTCGACAACAAGCACGCGGCCACATGCCCCTGACACACCTCGAGGGTAGGCGGGGTGTAGGGGCTGCGTCCGGGTTTTGCCTATTTCCGACCCCGGACGAGTGGTGTGGGGGGGTGGCCGGATGTACTCAGGAGGTTCCGTCGTACCGCCCCCCCGGGGGCCCGCACAGCCGCCCCCGGCAGCGGCGAAATACCTGTTCACGGACACCCGGCGGAAGCTGGTAGTGTTTCTTCCGTCGCCGAGCAACACAGCGATACGCCCCCGTAGCTCAGGGGATAGAGCATCGGCCTCCGGAGCCGTGTGCGCAGGTTCGAATCCTGCCGGGGGCACTTCGCAGGAAGTGCCTGAAGACCCCGCCACCAGCGAAAGCGCTGAGGACGGGGTCTTCGCGTATGCGCAGACGTATGCCGCCCGGAGCTGCCGTATGTCGGGGTCCGTGGACTATTCGTGGACAGGGCCCTGGGGCATCGTCCCTGGTCAGCCTCAGGAAACGCGAAGGCCCCCGGACGAGTCCACGGGCCTGATAGCCAGCGCCGCACGGCATCACTCGTATTCGCGCAACAGCTCCTGTGCTCGGGGCGGCATGCGGCCACTTCATGGCGAGGTACTTCAGGGCAAAGTCGTACCACGTCGTGGAAGGCACCTTGTCGGCCATCGAGTCGGGCAGCCCTGTAACCGTGTCGAACTCTTCGCGGCCGTGGGCAGCGCGGATGAGCTTGGATCGGTGGTGGTCAGCAAGTGCGTTGGTCCGGAATTGCTCGGAGAACACGTTCCCCGCCACGACCCATTGGACGTCATTGCGCACTACCGCGGCGCCTCACCAGGGTGGTCCGCCAGAACCAGCTGCGTGGGACGGCCGACCTACGACCAAGCCCCACAAGCAGCACTGCCTGGACCTCTTATCAAGCCCGATCGGCCTTCCACTCCCGGGCGAGCGTCGCATAGACGTACTCGCTGCCCCAGCGCTCGTTGTCAAGGTCGTTCTCGACAAGGTGCGCCTCCCGGCGCATGCCGAGACGCTCGCACACGCGCACCGACCCGGTGTTGAGTACGTCGAGGCGGGCGAAGAGCCGGTGGGCGCCCAACTCGGCGAAGGCCAGCGCGGCGGTCGCACGCGCCGCCTCGGTCGCGTAACCCCGGCCGCCGTACGCCGGGTTGAAGATCCAGCCGATCTCGACCTGGCGCGCCCGCGCGCTCGTGAGCTTCAGGACAACCTCGCCGACGGCCTTTGCCTCGCCGACCGGGCAGACGGCGACCACTAGGTCGTCGCCGTCCTCGGCCCACGCCGTGCCGGCCGCGCGCCGCGTCAGGCTCTGCGCGCACTGTTCACGGGTGAGCGGCTGCCGGTAGAGGTAGCGAGCGACTTCGGGAAGGCCCTGGTACGCGTACAAGTCATCGAGGTCGTCCGGCGTGAACAGACGCAAAAGGAGCCGTTCGGTACTGAAGGGCAGCGAGAGCGTGGTCATCGATCTGGTGTTCCTCCCCCGAGGGCTACCCCGCCAGCCTGAGTGACCGGACCGCGGAGCTCCCAACGACTCGTCTTGGGCAACAACGCCGTTCTAACCCCCTTGCCACCAGCTGCGCAACCGTAATTTCACGGCCCTGGGCCTTAGGCAGCCACTTCAGGGCGAGCCTCTGAGATCAGGGCCCCAACGTCGTGCTGTAACGGGCAGGTCCACAGACTGCCCGACTCGCCGGAAGCCTACGGGGCCGCGATCACTCGCCCCAAAGCAGCTCCGGCCCAAAGCCGCTCCACCGACCTCACTATCCGCTGCTGCGTCATGACCGATGCAAAGTCCGGTCATTGCGCAGCGGTATGAAGTCCCAGTCCAGCCTCTGCTCCTCGTCAACTACCGGCGTGTAGCCGTTGAGGGGCTGGTTGCTCTCGAGAGACGTGGCGATCGCCTCCATGAGCACCGGCAGGGACGTCCACATCTCGTGTGATACGCGCACAATGCCTTCCACGGCCTCGGCTTCGTGGACGCGCCCCCGGTCGATCTCGGGACGGTGGTCCAGTACGAGGCAACCCCCGCCGACGTCCCGCGCGATGGGGATCAACTGCGGATGTCCGTACAGGAGGCTGCTGACCCCGATCTTCATGAAGTCGTACTCCACCTCCTCTCCTTCCTCATCCGCCGTGCGCTTGTCGTAGAAGCCGGTGAAAAGTTGCCACGCGGCCGCTATCTCGCGTGCACTCATCGGTCTGTAGAACCCTGGCAGCAGCGAGCCCCGCTGATCGAGGAGACCGTCGTGCCGCAGCAGCGACATCACCAAGGGCTTCAGTAGTGGCCGGCCGATGACGCGTTCGGTCGCGGCGATGTCCGCCGGATCCGCGGGCGGCGCCAGCGCGGCATAGGTCGCCGGGGCGTGCTCGGCCAGCCAGTTCTCGATTCGCGTCCACGACTCACTGATCGGTGCGGTCATGGCACGGCATCCTGCCACCTGGTGCTGACAACCTCCTGGGAACAGCCAGACGGTGGCCGTGACCCCGATACATCCGGCTGGGGCCGTCTCTGGGCCCAGCCGATGGTCGCCGCGCCCTTGCAGGTCTCGATGTCCAGGCTGTCTTCGACCAGCCGGATGCCGTCGTACCGTGCGATGGCCGCCGCCCGCTCGCGAGCCATCTCGTGGTCGCCGTCCATCAGCTCCAACCCGGCGCCCAATGCGCGGATGCGATCAAGCTTGGCCACAGTCGCAAAGCGGGATGCCACGACGGTGACGTCGAGCCCCCGGCCGCGACCGGACCAAGCGAGGGCTTGGCCAAGCACGCCGGTTCGCCCGCGCCGGGGTCAGAGGAGACCGGCGCGGGCGAGCCACACATCCAGGGTGGCGTTCAGGAGCAGCACGGGAGTGATGGCGACGAGAGCAAGCCGGTGGAAGCGGACGGCCTCGCTCAGCAGGTCCGCCACCTCTGCGACGGCCGAGTTCGCGGGGTCGTACACGATGGGGAAGGTGCTGCCGGGCGAGAAGGACGTCCGCGACACGTGGAAGGAGTCCGCCTCGTACTTCGTGCCGTCCGCGAGAGTGTAGGAAAAGCGCACCGAGACGTCGTCCTGGCGCCATGACAGCGATGTGCACTGACCTGTCGTCTCCACACCTGACGCCTTCAGCCGCAGGCACGCACGATGGCGGCGGAAGGAGTGGGTGGCGGCGACACCGAGGCGGACGCATAAGACGGTCAGGACCAGCACGTACACCAGTGCACCCGTCATGCCGATCCGCCCATCGATCGCTGCGGTGACGTCGAGTAGCCACATCATGGAGCAACTGCTGTGTGCTGTCGACGTTTTGCGTGGCGCCCGAGTCGTCGGTACGACACGCGCACCAGATTCTCGGCGAGGCCGGCGATCCGTGCGAAGGCGAATGCCGGGGGCAGCCAGGTGCTCTTCGCCGACCAGGTCGATAGCTGCTCCGACCAGGTCACCGACCGCACCTGGGGCGAGCAGGGGCGCGCCCCCGACGAACTGGTTGACGCCGGCCTCAAGCGCAGTCTGCCGATGCCCAGCCGGGCCCGCGACCAGGGCCAACTCGCCGCCGAGCCCCGCAGGTCCGCTGCCTCCTCGAATAGAACCGAGTGATTTTCGGATCAATAGTCGGGTTGTTCGTTGGCCCACGGTCCGACCCAGGATTCGTCCCGCAGTTGCCGTGCCTCCATGTACTTGTGGGTGAGGTGCCCGTCGAGCCATGCCTGGATCCACTGAGGGAAGGTCAAGGCAAGTTTGTGGCGGTCGCCTTCCTCCCACCACCACATCTGGCCCTCGGGATGACGGCAGTCGAGCAGCGCCCACATCGCGCAGCCGAAGTCGCAGAAGAACAGCACGCCCGGTGGCGGGGCGGGCGGATCCTCCGGGTCCAGCTCGGCGTTCAGGTAGTCGAGATAGCCCTTGACCATGCCCATGTCCTCGCCGTGGAGGGGCGAGAAACCGAGGAACGGACCGACGCCGCCGTCGGCGATCTCCAGGTAAAGACGACGGACCAGCGGCGGTAGCCGGTAACCGGTAGTGCGCTCCGCATCCTCAACCATGTCCAGCGAGGCGGGTTCGGGTGTCGTCAGAGTTGAGGTCAAGTCGGTGGGTTGTCCCGCCTTCACTCGAGCGCGGACGGCCTCGAAAAGTTCGTCATCAGTCACTGAGTGATCTTCGTGCGTCCGTGGGGGAGCCGGCTAGGTGTACTGACCCGTGAGGTTGGGGCCGCGGCTGGCGGGTGGTCGGCCCTTGAGCGCGGTGTGTCCGACGGCGAGCTGACCTTGTACCGCGGTGCCGGGGAGGAAGCCGACAACTCCTGCCGGCTGGAGAAGGGCTTTCCCCCGGGGAGAGCCCTCCTCACATCCGGGAGGGCTTCTTCTTGTCGAAGAGCCAGGTGTTGAAGAGCACGGTCAAGTCCTTCCCGGACTTGCTCTCGCACAGGGCGATGAACTGCCGGGTGTCGGCATTGCCGTGCCGGTGCTGCCGGGTCCAGGTACGAAGGATGCCGAAGAAGGTCTCGTCGCCGACGGCCCTGCGCACCTTGTGCACGACCATGGCACCGCGTCCGTAGACGGGCGGGTCGAAGACGCGCCCTCCGCTGGGCGGATCCGCCGGCGGGAACGCCCAGATGCCCTCGCTCTCGGCGTCCGTGCCGTCGTAGAAGTCCTCGAAGATCTCCGTGGTGCTCCTGTTGCCCCGCTCCTCCTCCCAAAGCCACTCCGCGTAGGTGGCCAGCCCCTCGCTGAGCCACATGTCCTTCCACTTGTGCGGGGTGACGGAGTTGCCGAACCACTGGTGTGCCAGTTCGTGCACGAGCAACGCCTCTTCGGGCGCCTCGCCGAAGTAGGGCCTGGTCTGGGTCTCCAGGGCGTAGTCGAGCCCGGGCAGGTGGTCGACGACGGCACCGGTCGAGGAGAAGGGGTAGGGGCCGAAGCGTTTGCCGGCCCAGTCGACGATCTCGGGCACCAGGTCTGCGACATCGGCGGAGTCTTCGGCCTCGTCGGGGTCGATGGCGACGTAGACGGGCACATCATTGTCCGTCCAGCCCTTGTGGATCTCGAAGTAACCGACGGAGACGTGTGCGAGGTAGCTGGCCATGGGCTCCTCAGTGCGCCAGTGCCGGGTCACCGTTTTGCCCTTGTCCTCCTCCGTGATCAGCTTGCCGTTGCTGATCACGTCGTAGGGGTCGCCGTCCTCGTCCTTGGGCACGGTGACCGTGGTGTCGTACGTGGCCTTGTCCGACGGGTGGTGGTTGCCCGGGAACCAGGTCATGGAGCCGGACGGCTGACCCAGGGCCGTCGAGCCGTCGTCGGTCTCTATCCAGCCTTCCAGGCCTCCGTCGTCCTTGAGCGTGCGCGGTGTGCCGTCGTAGGTGACGACCGTCTTGAAGACTTCGCGGTTCCTCACCGTCTTCGCCGGTGTCACGAGCAATTCGTCGCCCGAGCGAGCGATTTGGGCCTTGGCTCCTTGCACTGTGGTGGTGCGTACCCGCAGCCCTGACAGGTCGAGGTTGAAGCGGCTCAGGTCCTGGGTGGCCCGCGCTGTGATGACCGCCGCGCCCTTCAGGTGGTTGGTCTCGGGCACGTATTCCAGCGTCAGCCCGTAGTGCACCACGTCATAGCCGCCATTGCCGAGCGCTGGGAACAGCCGATCCCCCACTCCGGCCGTGCCGGGCTTTCCGACCGCGACGGCACCGTTTCCCGGTGCGGAGCCGGTGCAGGACGTCGTCACGGCCAGGAGGAGTGCTGTGGCCGCAGCCCAGCCGGACAGACAGCCCGGGACCGCCGACCGAGGTCGGCTGCCCTTCGCCATATGCGGTTTCATCTCGTGTCTCCCATCGATCGCAGGGCGCGAGACGTCAGAAAGCCGGCATCGTCCATTGGTTGCTTCAAGATTGGCAAAAGTTCTTTACGCGCCTTGCGGCTAGGGTTCCTGCGCTGGTTGGTGCCCCCGGGGGTACCCAGGACAGGAGACCAGGCTGGGGGCGCGTTGCATGCGGCAAAGCTGGACGCGAAAGCCCCACGGGCATGCCCTGCGCGGACAGCACTGGTCGACGGCGGCCGAGATCCGTACCGCCGCCCTGGCGGGCGGCTGACGGCGGCGACGGTGGCCTGCCGGTCAGGACGGAAGAGTTGCCCGGTCTGATGGACGCGGACACGGTTGGCCTCGTCGCTGAGAAGTGCCGGTCTCTCAGCCGCCGACGAGGGCGACGAGCTTGATGAAGACCAGGCCGGGATCGACGGTGAGATCCACGACTTCGTCCGGGTCCTCGACCTGGCGGTCGCCGGCCAGCACGAAGAACCCGTTGGCCAGGAAGGCACGCTCGGCGATCTCGGCCTGGCGCTCCCAGTCGATGCGGCGGGGCTCGCGGAGACGGTAGCCGTTCAGCTCCGCCTCGGCGTCGTCGGGGCGAACGAGACCGTTGAAGCGATCGCTCGGGCGGGCGTTGTACCGGGCGACCTCCTCGCGGACCCGGAGCTTGATGAGCTCCCGTACGGTCATCCGTTCCGGCAGCCCGGCGACCTCCCACTCGGTGACCGGCTTGCCCGTCGCGGTCTCGTCCCGGAACGTCACGGTGGCCATCAGGCACCTCGCTTGATCTGTATGAGGATGGACTCGTCGGTGATCTTGGTATCGGCGGCGAGCAGGAACGCCTTGCTGAGGATCAGGGAGAGTCGTTCGTCCTCGAACGGCAGAAAAACCTTGGCGTCGCCCTTGCCGCGCGACGGGACGATGCACAGGTAGGCGTTGTCCGGTTCCATCAGGATGTTGGCCGACCCGAGATGGATCTTGTACGTGCCCAGGTCCCCGCGGACGATCAGAAAGCGGCCGTCGAGCGTGCACCGGCCGGCGATCTTCAGGCGCGGCAGGATCCGCTCCAGCGCCTCGCGGCGGACCTCGGCGCTCGCCGTCAGCGCACCGAACGTGGCCGTCCGCCAGTACACGGCATAGCGGTCCTCGCCCCGGTCGGCCCAGTCGGGATCGGCGGCGATCGAGGTCACGCCCACGAACAGATCGACGTCCCGCATCGCCTCGCTGAACACCAGCGGGGGCACCTCCGCCAGCGGAACCTCCCGCCAGCGCCGGCCGTCCCTCCGCTCGAAGCGGACCTGGTCCGTCGCGGCGTGCTCGGGCGCGTAGCTGCCGTCGTCGTCCGCGGCGGGCTCGTGGTGGAAGCAGGCCCGCCACTCGCCGTCGCCGAACTCGGCCCGCGCCTTCCCGTCGTAGCCGCCGTCGTGCCGGCCGAGGAAATTGGCCTGCCAGCCGCGTTCCTTGAACAGCGCGTAGAGCTGCCGGTAGTGGACGATGTGGGCGGCGAACCGGTTGGAGTAGACGCCGGTCTCCTCCTCCGCCGGGGTGAGCAGGTAGATCTCCCGGAAGGCCTGTTTGAACGGCTGCCTCAGCCGCTCGGCGACGAGCCGCTCCCGCCACGCCCTCATATCGTCCGTCGACGCCCGGATCGGATGCCACAACCGGACGCGCTCGGGCCGGCCGGGCGGCTCGGCCATCGGTGCCACCGCACGCCACTCGCCGTCCGCGTCCTGGAACTCCCAGATCAGGCCGCGGACGAGAACGCCGGTGACCGGATGGTCGCGGTAGTAGCGGCACCACTCGTCGTACGGCCACTCACGCCCGGCCGACATCAGCGCCTCGACGCGGGCCCGCTCACCCGACAGTGTCCCCCGCACCTCCTTGGCCAGGGCCTTCAACTCCCGGAGCTCCTCCAGGAAGCGGTCCTTCACTGCCGCCGGAGGCGTGCGGGACGTCCCCCCGTCGGGGCGCATGAAGGTGAGCCGCACGGTCGCCGCTTCCTCGATCGCCACCCGTACCCGGTGTCCGCCCAACTCCCGTTCCAGCGAGCCGTCCGGCGCCAGGCCGTGGTCCGGCACGCTGCGCTCGATGAGCTGCTCCGCCGTGATGCCCTGCTTCCCGGCTGCCGTCACCAGCGCGGTGTCGAGCTGCTTGCGCAGCGCCCGGTGCTTGATCCGGGACTGAAGCCGCCACAGGGCCTCCAGGACGGCCGGATCGCCGGTCTCGGCCAGCGCGTTGATCGCCGCGGCCGCGAGCTTGAGGTCCTCGATCACGCCGGTCCCGAGGCCGCCGGTCCGCAGAGCGAGCGCGCCGAGATGCTGCACCACGGCCGGGCCGCCGGTCAGCGCGGCCGCCCAGACGGCGCCGCGCGCCAGGTCCCCGTCGTTCTGGTGGACGACGTAGTGGTAGTGGTAGTCGCCGTGCAGCCGGCCGGTGTGCGCACCGCTTCCCCTGCTGCACAACGGATCGTCCCCGGCCAGCGCCCGCAGGACGTCGGCCACGAGGTCCCGCGCCGACGCTGCGTCCGCGAGTTCGAGGCACGTCCGCCGCCACCTCTGCGCAGGACGCGGACCCGACAGGCTCACCAAGTGCCGCACAAAGCAGGCCAGTTCCGGCGTCGGAGAGGTCTTCGCACGGTCGCTCAGCGGGGAGGCCCAGGGGGCGTCGGCGGGGATGAGTCCCTCGGGGATGTGCGCCTCGTCCACGCTCGCGAGCAGCGTGCGGAGGCGCTGGGCGAGCGACGCGCGCAGGCGCGCCTCGACAGTGGTGTCCATGAGCTTCGTGTGTGCGTGCCGCAGCCAGGGCATGACCGCACGGCGGCCGTCGGCGTCGAGCCGATCGGCGGCGTTCAGCGCCAGCCCCAGCGAATTGGCGAACCAGAAGCCCATGTCGTACTCGGTGGCGCGGAGCAGCATCACCGCGACCTCGTCGGGCGTCCAGCCGCGCACCCGCGAGATCAGGGGCCCGATCTCGGCGTCGTACTGCCACAAGCTCGTGTCGTCGAAGCAGGCAGCCAGCATGAGGCACAGGACCGCGGCCCTGCCCTCCTCGTCCGCGCATGCCGCGAGCCGCCCGTCGATCTCGGCCTGGGTCGCCGCGCCCGCCGCCCTGAAGCGGCGGTGCTCCTGCCCCATGGACCGACGGAACTCGGTCCGCTGACGTTCCAGGAGGTCGACGAGCCAGCGGACGCGGTCGAGCGCGGCGGACCTCACATCGTCGAGCGAGTCGTTCCTACGGGATGCGGCCACCAAGGCGTCGTACAACATGGCGGGATGATGACAGAGAGGACTGACAATGCGATCAACTCACCGGATTCCCACGCCTGTTCATGTGATTTCCGGCCCAACTGCCGGCGGCCCGGAGGTGGTCCGCTATTCGGCGACTTGAGCGGTCCTACGCTCACCGTGTCCTGCGAGGCGTGGACGGGGTTCATCGCCTCCGCCTGACCGGGGCCGCCAAGAGCCCTGCCGCACGCTCACATGCACGGCAGGGCTCTCGCGCGTCCGCTATGCATCCACGCCGGGCCCGGTCGCGTCTCCCTGCACACCGCGGGAAAGAAGCAGGGGCGGTGTCCTGCCCCGGTCCGCGATCCGTGCTCACGCAGGTTCAGCGCGCGGCCACGGCGGGAGAAACGGCGGAGCCGAAATCGTCGACGGCCTTGTGGTAGGCCCAGGCAGCGGCGTTGCAGGAGGTCTTCTTCAGGCCGCTGTAGTTGGCGCAGACGCGCTTGAGGTCGGCGTAGAAGGCGTTGTCCAGGCGGGTCTTGTTGGCGGTGAAGGTGCCGGCGGCCTTGTAGTTCCGGTAGCCGAAGTCGTGGCGGGCGCAGGAATTCTGGAAGGGGAGGCCGAAGGGGTTGTCCGGGGAGGCGGTGCAGTAGTCGGTGGACCAGTCGAAGCCGTACGCCCTCCACGCGGACTGGTTCCGGCGGGCGGCCAGCCAGGTGTGGTAGCTGCTCGCGCCGGTCTGCGTGAAGCTGCTCAGGACCTGGGGCTTGTCGGCGGGGGCGGCCGAGGCCGGGGAGGCGGCCAGGCCGAGCGCGAGGGGCAGGGCGAGAGCGGCGGCGGTCAGGGGGGTGGTGGGCAAACGGTGCATCGAGCTCCTCCGTACGGGCTGCTGAACGGTGCCCGGCGGGGGTTCCGCAGGGCTGTCCCAGCCTTGCGGAGGGTGCTACGACGCGGCCATATCGGCGGCGTGCCCGAGGGGTTGAGTCAGCCGGTCGGAGTAAGGGTGCGCGCACGGACGTTCGCCGCCCGTGGACGTACCGGGCCTCACGAGCGCAGGAACGCCAGCACCGCCAGCACCCGTCGGTGCGTGTCGTCCGCCGGGGGCAGGTCCAGTTTCGCGAGGATCGAACCGATGTGCTTGCCCACCGCCGCCTCGGAGACCACCAGTTGGCGTGCGATCGCCGCGTTGGACTTGCCCTCCGCCACCAGGCCGAGCACCTCGCGTTCGCGGGCCGTCAGGCGCTCCAGCGGATCGCGGCGGCGGCGCAGCAGCTGGCGTACGACTTCCGGGTCGACGACCGTGCCGCCCGCTGCGACGTCCTGGAGGGCGGTCTGGAACTCCTCGACCTGGCCGACCCGGTCCTTGAGCAGGTAGCCGATGCCCGAGCCGTCCCCGGAGTCGAGCAACTCCGAGGCGTACGTGCGCTGGACGTACTGGCTGAGGACGAGGACCGGGAGCGCGGGCCGGTCGGTGCGCAGGCGTACGGCCGCGTGGAGGCCTTCGTCCTGGAAGCCCGGCGGCATCCGGACGTCGGTGACGACGATGTCGGGTCCGTGCTCGGTGGCCGCCGCCACCAGGGCGTCGGCGTCGCCGACCGCTGCGACGACCTCGTGTCCGAACCGGCCGAGCAGACCGATCAGTCCTTCACGCAAGAGCACACTGTCCTCGGCCAGCACTACGCGGAGCGCTCGGTCCCGGTCCACTCGCAAGGAATCTCCATACGCAGCAAGGTCGGTCCGCCAGGGGGGCTGGACAGCGCAAGTCTGCCATCCAGTACGGACACCCGGTCCGAGAGTCCCGTCAGTCCGGTGCCCTTGCCGGCGTCCGCCCCGCCCCGGCCGTCGTCGCGCACTTCGACGGTCAGACGGCCGTCCTCGTGGCGGCCGGTCACTTCGGCGCGGCTCGCCCCGCTGTGCTTGCCGACGTTCGCCAGCGCCTCGCAGACCACGAAGTACGCGGCGGCCTCGACCGCCTCGGACAGGCGCCCGGGCAGGTCGATGCCCACGTCCACGGGGACGGCGGACCGGTCGGCCGCGTCGGCGATCGCCTCGCCGAGGCCGCGGTCGGCCAGGATCTTGGGGTGGATGCCCTGGATCAGGTCGCGGAGTTCGGCGAGGGCCGTGCCGGCTTCGTCGTGGGCCTTCGCGAGCTGGTCCGCGAGGGGGCCGGGCAGGACGTCGAGGCGGGCCAGACCGAGCGTCATGGTGAGGGCGACCAGGCGCTGTTGCGCGCCGTCGTGGAGGTCGCGTTCGATTCGGCGGCGCTCCGCCTCGAAGGCGTCCACCAAACGGACGCGCGAACGCACGAGTTCGGTGACCCGCTCCCCCAGTTCCGGCTCCAGGGGGGCGATGAGCATCCGGGTCAGTTCGGCGCGGGCGACGGCCACCATGCCGAGCACGTATCCGCACACCCCGAGCATCGGCAGCCCCACGAACGCGACGCCGATCGCCTCCGGCCAGGAGGTCGCCGTCCAGAGCTTGAGTACGGGTGCCTCGGTGCCGTCATGAAGCGTGGCCATCATCACGGGCGTCGCCAGCAGGCCCATCGGCACGCTCAGCGCCATTCCGACCGCCAGCAGGTCCAGCGGCCAGAGCAGAGTCGCGAACGCCAGCGTGTAGCCCAGTTCCCGCCAGGTCGCCTGCTCGCGGAAGCGGGTCCGGGCCCAGGGCAGGAGCCCCGGTTCGGCCGGTTCGTGGTGCGGGCTGGGGGCGGGCCTGCCGTCGACCAGCCGCAGCCTGCGGCGCTCCAACGCGGCCACCGGCACTCCGGCGAACGCCAGCAGCGCGAGCAGCGGCAGCCCGATCAGCACGATGGCGAGCGCGCTGCCCACCGTCACCCCGATGACGATCGCCAGCAGCACCACGATGCCGACCGGCGTGCTGCTGAGCAGATAGCCGGCCGACCGCCAGGGCCAGGCGGAGAGCAGGTAGCCGGGTCGGGCCATGGCCTGCCACACGTTGCGTGAGCGCATGGCACCACCGTAGAAGCCCGTTCTCTGCTCGAACCATCCCTCCAGGCCGAGGACCGGGGGTATGGCCGGCCCCACCCCAGGACTCGGTCCGGCGGTCGTGATCGGCGCGGCTCCGCACGAACCGGCCGGCGGCGAGCGGTGGCGGCGACGCTGCCGAGCGCTGTGCGAACGGTCCGTGTGTTCACGGACAGGCGCGGCACCCTTCGGTCACCCATGCTCTTGCGCGGTCTTCCGGTCGCTGCTCCCGACGCTACTGATCGGCATGTTGCCGACGGGGGTCGGAGTCGACGGTGCTCGGGGAGGACGACACAGTGTGTGGGTGTGGCTGATGCGTTGCCGCCGGGGTCGGGGGTGTGGGCCCGCTGCGGTGAATCCACAGGAGAGCTCCTGCAAGCAACGCGGTGCCTCCCAGCAGCCACGGCAGCGGGCCTGACGGAAGGACACCAATGGCCAAGCCCGTGAGCGCTGCCACCAGTTGCAGAGCGAGAGACTGGACGGACAGCGCGGTGGCCCGGCCCGAACGTGCGACACGGCGGTGCAAGAGGTCGTTCTCACTCGGCCCGGCTGCGCCGAGCCCGAGGTAGACCAGGCCGTAGCCGATGGCCGCGAGGACCATGGAGCCCACTCCTGTGAACACCGCGGTGACGCCGAGCAGAAGCAGGCCGCTCGCGCTCGCGCCGAGGCTCACCATGACCGCCCGCTCGCCACTGCCCGCAAGCCGGGCGGTCAGCGGTGAAAGGTGGCTGCCGATACCCGAGCAGATGAATCCTGCGCAGGCGAGTGCGGCAAAGAGCACCGCCCCCGACTCCGACGCGCCCGTGAGGGCCGCGGCACGGCCCGGCGTGAGCAGTTCGATCGCGGCCAGGGCGCTGCCGGCGGCCCCTGCGCTGAGGAGCACCCGGCGGACCAGCGCATCGTGGCCCCCCAGCCGCAGTCCGCCCACGACGGTGGCCGGGATGCCTCGGAGCACCACGCGCAAGGTGGCCGCCGGTCGGGGCGGCTCCCGCAGAGCGGTCAGGACATACAGCACGAAGGCGATCTCGACCGCTGCGCCGAGCAGCATCGGAACAGAGAGGGGCAGCACCAGCTCGGACGTTGCCTCGCTCAGTCGGGCGCCGAGGTCGGGGCCGAGTCCGAGCAGCCAGGGAAGGGCACCGCCGAGCAGGGTGCCGGTGGCGAGGGCGGCGGATGTCGCGGTGCCGCCGCGGGCCAGTCCGGTGCGCAGTTCGGCGTCGGGGCCGGAGTACGCCTGGACGGTGTCGACGTACCAGGCTTCGGCCGGTCCGCTGGACAGGGCACGGCCCGCGCCCGCCAGGGCCATGCCGAGGCCGAGCAGCCAGGGGGCGGTGCCCAGGCCCACGAGGATCAACGCGGCCAGGTTCAGCAGTCCGGCGGAGGCCAGAACAGCGCGGCGTCCGAGGACGTCGGACAGTCCTCCGGTGGGCAGTTCCAGCGCGGCGGCGGTGAGGGAGTGCGCGGCGAAGAAGCCCGCGATGGCCGCCATGGTCATACCGCGCTCGGTGAACAGCAGGATCTGGGGAGCGATGCTCAGTCCCAGCGGCAGCCAGAACAGAACGCAGACCGTGATGTAGCGGCGGCGTGCGGTGCGTATGTCCAGCGGGCCGGTCATGACGCACCCTCGGCATCTGTCCCCGCAGGGACAGAGGTGTCCGCCGCGGCGCCGCGGCCGCGCGGCGCCAAAGGCAATCCGGCGGTGAGGAGTACGACCTGAGCTGCGCGCGGATCGTCCACATCACGGCTGGTCAGTTCCTCCAGCTTCCGGTCGAACACCTCCCAGAGTTCCATGAGCGACTCGGGGGTCAGGCGGGGCATCAGGTCATTGATTCCGGACGGCTCCACCCACTCCTGGCCCAGCCGCCCATCGGCGATGTCGGCCTCGTACCGGACGAGAGAAGCCTCCAGGTGCTCGATCTGGGCCCTGCGCGACAAGCTGACGTAGGCGCGGCTGCCCGGCGAGTCCTCCATTGCCTTGTTGCTCCAGGAGGTCACGGAGTGCACCGCCTGCCAGCGGCGCTCCCGCCCGTCACGGTGCTCGGCCTCGGCGACGAACGCGTACTTCGCCAGAACCCGCAGGTGATAGCTGGTGGAAGCGGATGACTCCCCGGTCCTGACCGCGAGCTCACTCGCGGTGGCTGGGCCGTCCTGCCGCAGCAACCCGAGCAGCCGGATACGCAGAGGGTGTGTGAGGGCCTTCAGGGCTGCCGCGTCCTGCTCGGGATCGAGTACGCGTCTCTGCTCGTCGCTGACCATGACGGGAGAGTAGAACCACCAGAGGTTTTCCAAAAGTATTTTTGCAGAAATTCTTTTGGAAAGTTGGATGTCGCCAGTACCGCGTCAATAACGGGACTGGACAGCCTCACGCACGCGCATGTTCCTCGACCAGCACCTCATCACCCGACGTACGGGGACTGGGCACCATGACCGCGGTGGGGTCGAGGCGAGTGGCCATGTGAAGGCCGGCCTCGAATGTCCGCCAAGAGGCCAACCCGCTCCGGTTCGGCCTTCGGGGAGATCGCAGACATGGCGAGCGGCCACCCTCTCGGGTCGACCATCGAACAATCAGTGACGACGCCGCTGGAGGATGACGGGTAGGATAAGGAGTATGAGCGAGCCTACCGGGAAGTACTCGATCACGATGCCCCGCGACATCGCGGAGGCCGCTCGCGCACGCAGCGGTCCTTCCGGACTGTCCGCATACGTCGCCGCGGCCGTGGCCCGCCAGATCGAACGGGACAACCTGAACGAACTCATCGCGGTCGCCGAGGCCGACCACGGCCCGGTCGGCGAAGAGGAGATCCAGGCCAAGCGCGATCAGCTGCAACGTGCCCGCGAGCAGCAGCAGGCCGACGCGGCGAGTGCCGCGTGACGCGTTCGCCTGCCGCGCCGGGTGGCACGCTGGTCCTGGACAGCGAGGGGCTGGCCAAGGCAGTGCTGCGCGATCGTGAGGTGACCGGCTGGCTCGCCCTCGCCCGCGCCGACGACATGCGCGTGATCACCAGCGCGGCCACCCTCGTCGAGGTCGTGCACCCCAGGGTGAAACGCCCGGCCCTCGAATGGACCCTGTCCCGCATCGTCATCGAGCCGGTCACGGAGTCCATCGCCCGCCACGCCGCAGCCCTGCTGGCCGACGCCGGGCTGCACGGGCACAAGTACGCCATCGCCGCCATGCTCTGCGCCACCGCCCTCGCGGCCCCCGGGCCCGTAACCGCGCTCACTTCCGATCCCGAGGACCTCACGGTTCTGTGCGGCGGGCTCGTCACCGTCATCAAGGTTTGACCATCGCCGGTCGACGAGCCGGCACGCGACCGCCGGTTCGGTGACTCGATCGATCTCGGCGGCCTACGAGTCCAGGTCGTCCGGTCCGCCGGAACCGATCTGTTCCGCTCGCAGCGCCAGATCCTGCAGTACGTCGGCGGAGGACACATCCGTCTGCCCGGAGTCGTGCACCTGGGCCAGCATCGCGAAGGCCAGCGTGAACGCGCCGACCAGCTGCTCCACCGCACCGCCGACCTCCCGGCCGACCAGGACCGCGACCTCTTCGATCGAGGCGTCCTCGGGGATCGTGATCCGGGGCATCGTCTCGTTCAGGAGCGCGGTCACCACGCTCGAATCGGTTTCCACGTCGTCACGGTCGACGTTCTCTTCGAGGAGCCGACGGATCTCCCCCGCCTCCGTGAGGATTCCCACCACACGCTTCACCACTTCGCTCTGCTCCATCCAGCGAGCATAGACACGGAGCCGTGCAGTCGGTGATCAGTCCGCGTTTCCCGCTGCCGTCGGTCCGAGGCGACAAGGCACCCGGCTCGACCGGGCAAGCGCCCCGCGGAGCGCGTGCTTCCCGGCCGGGGCCGGCTCATCCGACCACGTCCGCCATCCGTTGCGGCAGCAGGCGCCGGCCCTCGACTGCGCCCTGTACGAGCTGCTGAAGCCCCGGTGGTGGCGGCACCGTACGCCCTGTCCGATGACCCGGTTCCCGCAGAGCCGCCCATCCGGTTTCTGCGCACGGCACCGAAACACCAATGGGTGGTGTGTCGCGACGCCGGGCAGGCGAGGAAACGGTGCCGATCCGGCCATGGCGTGTCCACACAGGTCGCCCGGCCGGTTCAGACCGGCATGGCCTTGACGTCGTACCGCGGAATCCAGCTGTTCCGGGTGACCAGGACCATGTCCTCGGCCTGTGCCTGCGCGATGAGTATCCGGTCGAAGGGTGATCTCTCGCAGTGAAGGTTGAGCGTTTCTCAGCGAAAGCTGGTGACCGCCGCGGCGACCACCGGCGGGCATGTGGGATACGAGTCATGGCTGGAGCGGGACCGGCTGAGCCTGCTCGACTTCGACCCGGCCGTGGTCGGGATCGCTTCCCAGCCGTTCTGGCTGCACTGGCGTGAGGACGGGAAGAAGCGGCGTCACGCCCCGGACTGCTTCATACGGCGCTGACGGTCACGCCCAGGTGGTCGATGTCCGTGCCGAGGATCAGGTCGATGAGCGGACCGCGGAGACGTTCGCCGCGACTGAGCGGGCCTGCACGGCGGTGGCCCGGGAGTTTCGGCACGTCGGCGACCCTTCCGGCAGCCGCGTGGGCTGCGGGCGGGGGCGGAAACGCTGCAGCCATGCGGCCTGCATACGCGCCGGATCGAAAGAGGTGAGTCCCCTCTGCCATCACCGGACCCCGCCGCCCCACCCAGGCAACAACCGACAACCTGCGCTGCATGCTCAGGCCCCCTGAAGCCAGGACGCATGAACCACATACGTCTGACGTGCTCAGCCGCCTGCCGCCCCCAGCTCTACCTCCAGCACAAGAAGGCCCGGCTCGCTCAAGATCACTCGATGTGACCGGGCGCCTCGGTTGGGCCGAAAGGCAAACCGAAGCGCTTACGCACGCCTGCCCCGGGGGGCTTGCCGCCTTGTTCAGCCGTGCTCGGGCTCCACCGGGAGCCACAGTTCGGCGTCGGCCTCGGTCTTCTCCGGCGACAGGCGGGTGCGCAGGATCTCAGGGCCGGTGCGGCTGCGGTACGGGTTCGACGGGAACCACTCGGTGAACACGCCCCGCCACAGCTCCTGGATGGCCTGCGGCGCCGGCCCGGAGGTGGTGAAGACCGCCCAGGTGCCGGCCGGGACGGCCAACGTGGTCGTGCCCTCGGGAGCGGCCGCGGAGGTGATCACGCCGTGGTGATAGTCGAGTTCGGTGCCCTCGGCGCGGCTGGGGTCCAGGTCGTCGCAGACCGCGACGATGCCGTGCGGCTCCTGGTCCGACAGCTTCTCCAGGCGCTCCAGGGTCTGCGGGTCGATCCCGCGGACAAAGTCCATGATCGCCTGGTTCGGCCCCGCATGCACCAGCGGTACCCGGGTCTTGAGCCCGACGACGGTGAAGTCCGCCTTGCCCACAACGCGGTATCGCATACTGCAACTCCCTTCGATGGTGAGGCGGAAGGCCATCCGGGACTGGGAGCTGAGCGCGGCGCCGGTACGCCGGGCCTCGCCCGGTCCGATGCCGTGCATGGCACGGAACGCCCGCGCGAACGCCTCACCGGAGCTGTAGCCATAGCGCACCGCGATCTCCAGCAGCGTCTCACGCCCCGCGAGCACTTCGGCGCCCGCGAGGGTGAGCCGGCGGCGCCGGATGTACTCCGACAGCGGTATGCCCGCGAGCGCGGAGAACATCCGACGCAGGTGGTACTCCGAGGTGGCCGCGATACGTGCCAGCTCCTCCACCTCGACGGCCTGGTCGAGATGGCGCTCGATGTGCTCCATAGCCTGGTTCAGCCGCTCCAGCATGCCCGGTCTCCTTCCTCTTGACGACCACCACGCCAGGCAGCGCCCACCATGCCGGACCCGACATTGATGGCGCTCCTTGATTTCGGCCGTTGGTACTCGGGGAGTTGGTGAGACCTGCTCTGTGGATCTCCCCGTCCTTCGGGTGACGGTGTTCGGTCTCTTCGCGTGATCTTGTCCGGCATGTCGTCGTGAGGCCGGTGTGTTGTGGACAGCACTCGCCCGATGGCCGATAACGGCTGGCGCGGCGCTGCCGGACGTGCCGCTGCCCGGGCACTGGTTCACCGCCCGGTTCCAGGTACGGATGAAGCATGTCTACCCGGCGCTGCAGTCGGTGCCGTCCCCGTCCGGACCGGGCGTGTCCTGTCCCAGGCCCCGACGGATCGCGATCTCCACGGGTGAGTACGCGCCGTCGGCCCGCTCCAGTTCGTACGGCGCGGCCGGCATCAGCGGCGGCTGGGCCATGAAGCGCGGCCGCACCCCATGGTGCGGTTGCGCCGCGTGCACCAGGAACGGATGGCACAGGAAGACGTCGCCCGGGGACCCGGTGGCGAGGGCGAGTGGCCGGTGCTCGGACGCCGCCACCAGATCGGGCGCAAGGTCCAGCCCGCTCGCCCCGTCCTCCCCGTACTTCTCCAGCACCTTCGGCACGTCGAGGTGTGAGCCGACCCGGATCCGGGTCGGGGCGTCCTCCTCACCGACCTCGCTGAACAGGAACAGCATCAGCAGCGCCCGGCCCCGGGAGCGCAGATTTGTGAAGTACCAGCTCTCGTCCTCCGGCAGATAGCTGCCCTCGATGTGCCAGCCCGCGTCGTCCGGCTCCTCCTCGTGCGGGAAGCGCAGCGGGAACGTGCCCAGCGAGTAGCGCGGCTCCCAGCATCCCGCGCCGACGAGCAGGTCGTACGCGCGCTGCAGGAACGGGGAGTTGGGTGCGGCGGCGAACGGCCCCTGCGCCATGCCCGCCACCCAGTGCACGGGCTGCGTCCACGTCGCTGGATCGTCCGGGTCGCAGCCGGTCTCTCGCCACAGCAGCCGCGCGCAGTCCGCGGCCACTCGGGGCGCGACGGCGCCCTCCAACTTCACGAAGCCGTCGCGGAGGAAGCGGGATACCAAGGTCGTGTCATCCATGCCCCCATCGTGCGGCGACACCGGTCCCGATCACCCGACATTCTCCGCACCGCCTTTGTCGGGTGTTCACCGAGCCCCTGGGGGCAGCCCGGAAAGTCGAGCGGCAGCGGTCGGCCCGGCTCGCTCTCCCTTTGAAGAGCAGCAGCCGGTTGCCACCTCTCGTCGGCCACGCCCGGCACTCAGACGGGCCAACTGCTCAGAGGCCGGCTGAAGGGCGCAGTCACACTCGAACCGCGAAGCGGTGAGCCCCGCGCCGTCGGAGCCTGGTCCACCACGTGCTCAGCACGGGAACACCTGGCCCGCGCGAGTCGTCGCCCCGTCCTCGGCCCGCACCGTCACGGGTTCCGACGCGGGCAGCCGCAGGGCCGGGCCGTCGTCCAGCCCGATGACGACCGCGAGGCCACCGGACGCGTACCGCTCACTGCGCACGTTGCGGACGGTGCGCCAGGCGCCCCATGCGCGTACCGACTGTCCCGGCCGTACGGTCACCGCCGCGACCTCCGTACCGACGGGCAGGGGTACGGGACGGCTCCCGGAGCCAGCAGCTCTGCCCAGACCGTCTTCCCGATGCCGCCCCGCCGCTCGTCCACGCCCCACCGGTCCGCCAGCGCGTCGACGAGTTGGAGGCCGCGGCCGGACGTTTCGAGCGTGCCGGGGCGCCGCATCCGTGGCCGGCCCTCCCCCGCGTCACTCACCTCCAGCCGGAGCAGTGCCCCGCGCTCCCGGCAGACGATGCGTACGCCGACCATCCGGTCGCCGGGCGCGGGTACCCGCAGGGCGTTGGTGACCAGCTCCGAGAGCAACAACTCGCCTGCTTCGGCCGTGTCTTGGTGTGCCCGCCATTCACCGAGTCTGGCGCGGAGGGCGGCCCGGGCACGGGGGACGCTGCTGCGGTGACGAGGCAGCTGGAAGGCGGCTTCGTAAAGGGAAGGATGCGACATGGCTCTCCCGGAAGACAGACAGTTGCGGTTCAAGTGGCCTGGCGATGCAGCGACTTCGCTGTCCAGGCAACACGAGCGTGCCGAGAAACGGCCACTGGCGCAACGTTGAATCGATATCCGGCATAAGGATTCATCCTTTCGAGAGAACTGGCAGCTGCAGCCCTCTGGACTCTGATAGGAGGTAGCTATGCCAAACGTGAAGCCATCCACTGTGCTCGGGCGCCAACTCGGCGATGAACTTCGGCGATTCCGCGAAGCCGCCGGCCTCACCACCGCCATCGCGGCGGAGGCCCTGGACTGCACGAAGGGCAAGATCAGCCGCATAGAGAATGGTCACGTTCCTGTTCGTACGCCTGATCTCGTCGCACTGATGAAGGCCTACGAAGTGACGGATCAAGCTGCCCGTGAGCGTCTGGAGGCGCTGGCACGCAGGGCCAACCGGCGGCGGCGCGACGGCTGGTGGCACCAGTACGCCGATGTGCTCAGCGACACCTATCGGGACCAGATCGAGATGGAAGCGATCTGTGACCGCATTCGCACGTATCAGGTGCAACTGGTCCCGGGGCTCCTCCAGACCGCCGAGTACGGACGCGCGGTCACGGTGGCGTCACGAGCCTGGCAGACGCCCCAGGAGATCGACCAATTCGTCGAGGTTCGGCTCGCCAGGCAGCGGCGGCTCACCGACGACACACCCATGGAGTTGTGGGCAGTGCTTGCCGAAGGGGTACTTCGACAACGGGTGGGCGGGGCTGCCGTGATGCGCGCCCAACTGGAGCACCTGGCCGTCATGGCGGAGCTCCCCAACATCACCGTCCAGGTCCTGCCCTTCGAACGTGGGGCGCATTCAGGTATGTTCGGTCCGTACCTGCTGCTCAGCTTTCCGCAGGTTTCGTCCCTCGACCTGGCGCTGTCGGAGACTCCGACCGGCAACATCTGGACGGAGCGGGAGCCCGAAGTCGCCCGCTACCGCGCCCTTTTCGACGACGCGCGCACAGCGGCACTGCCGCAGACGGAATCGCTCGCATTGATCCATCGCATCGCCAAGGAGCATCAGCAATGACCCCTGCCATAGGTCCAGCGCCTGACATGACCCAGGCGGCGTGGCGCACGAGCAGCTACAGCGGCGGCCAGGGCGACTGCGTCGAGATCGCCACCAACCTCCCCCACCTCGTCCCCGTCCGCGACAGCAAGCGCCCCGCCGGGCCCGTGATCGGGTTCGGGCAGGGCGCCTGGCAGGCGTTCGTGAGGGATCTCGGGTAGCCCTCGCCCTCAGTACCGCCGGGCGGCACATTCACACTGCCGGCGCATCAAGGTCCGCCCGGTGGGCAGATCCTCACGGTTGGCGTGGTGGGCCGGCGAGCCGTCGAGCACCGGCAGGAAGCCGGTCCCCCCGCCCCGCGGCACCCTCCGCCTGGGTCGGCAGCGCACAGGAGTGCGATACGCCCTCGTGCGTAATCCTGGAGAATCCACACCAAGTGCCCCATCATCACGCTCACTTGGTCGATTCTTGGTGAATGCATGCCCCTTACATGAGGGGTTCCTCGCCAGAGTGGCGCATTACATGTGCACATCATCCGGCACATGCTCCACACGCGAAGAACCACATCGCAGGGGGTCATATGAGAACCAGCCGCGCGAGAAGTCGCGCCGCGCTGAGCCTGGCAGCGACACTGCCGCTGCTCGCCGGTGCGCTCGCCCTCGGGATACCGAACGCCAGCGCGGACTCCGCGCCGAGCGGCCGGGACGCGCTGCAGGGCACGAAGCCGGCCTGGGCGACCGCCGAGGCCGACCAGGGGGCCACGGCCGACAGTGGCAAGGTCGGCATCCGGGTCCATCTGGCAGGGCGGGACGCGAAGGGGCTGGCCGCCTACGCCGCCGCTGTGTCCGACCCGCAGTCCGCTTCGTACGGGAAGTATCTGAGCGCCAAGCAGGCGCAGGCCCGGTTCGGGGCCACGCAGCAGCAGATCGACCAGGTCAGCCGGTGGCTGAAGTCGAACGGGCTCACCGTCACCGGAGCCAACCAGCACTACGTGTCGGCCACCGGTGATGTCGCCGCCGCCGAGAAGGCGTTCGGCACTCAGCTGCGTAACTACCGTAAGAGCGGGCACACTTACCGCGCCCCGGCCTCCACCGCCTCCGTGCCCGCCGCGCTGAGCGATGCCGTTCTCGCCGTCTCCGGCCTGGACAACGCGCCGCACAAGTCGAGCCACGACGAGACGCTGCCGCCGCCGGACGCGGTGTTCCGCAACTCCGGCCCCTTCTCCTCGTACTTCGGCTCGAAGACCGCATCGTCGTTGCCGAGCGCCTACGGGGCGAAGGTGCCGTACGCCGTCAAGGGGTACACCGGCAAGCAGCTGCGCGCCGCGTACGGGGCGGGCGACTGGACCGGCAAGGGCGTCACCGTCGCCATCACCGACGCCTACGCCTCGCCGACCATCGCGAAGGACGCCGCCGAGTACGCCAAGCGCAACGGCGACGCCCCGTACCGTCGCGGGCAGCTCAGCCAGGTGCTGCCGGCCGACTACACGAAGACCGAGGAGTGCGGGGCCTCCGGCTGGTACGGCGAGGAGACCCTCGACGTCGAGGCCGTGCACGCGGTCGCGCCCGCCGCGGACATCGTGTACGTGGGCGGCGCCTCGTGCTACGACGCCGACCTGCTGGACTCGCTGAACAAGGTCGTCGACCACCGGCTCGCGGACATCGTCTCCAACTCCTGGGGCGACATCGAAGCCAATGAGACCCCGGACATCGCGGCAGCGTACGACCAGGTCTTCAAGATGGGCGCGATCGAGGGCATCGGCTTCTACTTCTCCTCCGGCGACGACGGCGACAACGTCGCGTCCACGGGCACGAAGCAGATCGACGTCCCGTCCAACTCCGCCTGGGTGACATCGGTCGGCGGCACCGCGCTGGCCGTCGGCAAGAACGACACATACCAGTGGGAGACCGGCTGGGGCACGCTGAAGGCCAACCTCGCCGACAACGGCAAGAGCTGGACGGGCTTCCCCGGCGCGTACACGTCCGGCGCGGGCGGCGGCACCAGCTCGACGGTGAAGCAGCCGTTCTACCAGCGCGGCGTCGTCCCGGACTCGCTCGCGCGGGCGAACGGGAAGAAGCGGATGCGCACGGCCCCGGACATCGCGGCCGTCGCCGACCCGAACACCGGCTTCCTGGTCGGCCAGACCCAGACGCTGCCCGACGGCTCGCTCGGCTACGACGAGTACCGCATCGGCGGTACGTCGCTGGCCGCGCCGGTCGTCGCCGGTGTCCAGGCGCTCGCACAGCAGGCCCGGCACGGTCTGCCGATCGGGTTCGCCAACCCGGCGATCTACGCCCGGTACGGCTCGAAGGCGTACCACGACGTCACCGACCACCCGCTGGGCCCCAACCACGATCTCGCGGTGGCCCGGGTCGACTTCGCCAACGGCTTCGACGCGGCGGACGGCGTACTGACGTCGGTGCGCAGCCTCGGCAAGGACGCCTCGCTCACCGCCGTCAAGGGGTACGACGACGTGACGGGGGTCGGGACTCCGGCGCCCGGATATGTGAACTCGTACCGTCTGCACTGACGTACGGGTTGATGCCCTGGCTGCCCCGGAGCCGCTGCTCCGGGGCAGCCGTTCGTACAGGGCGGAACCGACCGGCCCCGCTCCCGAGGAATCAGACGTGGGCCACGGCACGTGATGACGGGTAGGTCCGGCGCTGGAGTCGGGAGTGCTTTCTCGGCCTCACCGCCCTGGTCGTTGGCCTGTCTCATGCGATTTCGAGGTCGTCGGCCACGGTGGAGGTCGGGGTGTTGACACTGGCGGCCTTTCTCGGCTGGCCGTGTCGCGCAGCAAGTACGCGGCGGCCCTGCGCGCGGAAGGACTACAGCCGGAACATCGGCCAGAAGCACAGAAGTTGGGCTTCAAGCGCCGGAAAGTCCACGCGAACGATGCCCGGCGGCCTGCCGGGGTCGCAGCAGGTCGAACCGGACGTCACGCCACAAGGCGCGGAGCCCGGACGTGTCGTCGGCGGCCAGATGGTCGCCGGGGACGGCCCAGGACATGACTGGCGTGGTGTCGGCGGTGACCGCCGGCCAGCCCGGGTCACCGGTGGCCGCAAAGCCGGCCCAGGAGCGGAGCATGCGGCGGGACAGGGCGCGGTCGTGGTCGTCGGGGGCACCGCCGATGAGGAAGTCGGCGCCGACGGCGTCCAGGTTGCCGAAGGCGAAGGGGATGTCCGCGGTGTGCCAGGGCCTGGCCTCTCCGCGCCTACGGGCGAAGCGGGCCAGGTACGCCCGGCCGCCGGCCCTCGCGTGGTGCTCGGCGAGGCGGGTGGTGTACTCGCCGAACTGCGCGTCGCCGAAGATCGCGAGGTAGCGGTCGAGTACCGGGGCCTTTGGCATCAACGCACAGTAGCCGTCCCCCAGGTGGGCCGGGAGGTGCAGGGCCTCGGTGAAGTCCGCCAGTTCCGCCTCGGTGGTGACCTCCCGCACGGCTCCCACCGCGTGGAGGAACCAGTACTCCTCCAACGTGTGGCACACCAGCAGGTCCACCTCCCGCGCCGTCCCGGAGGCGAGCATACGGAGTGGGTCCGCGGGCAGCACCTCCCCGTCGACGACGGGTTGAAAGATCACCGGGTCAAAGGCGTGGACCGCTGCCACGGGGTCGGTCCCGCAGTGCGCGGCAGCCTTGTCGGAGGCGGCCACCAGTGCCTCGGGCGACACGGACAGCAGTCCCTCCGCCGTCGGGGCAACCCCGGCCTCCGCCGCGATCCGTTCGCCGACCGCCACTGCGAGCTCGACTGCGAAGAAGGCATGGGGCACGCTGTGGGCAATGGCCCGCCGGAACAGCCCCCGTGTCCGCTCCATGGCCATCAGGCAGACCACCGAGCCTCCTCCGGCAGAGTGCCCGGCGACGGTGACGTTCCCGGGGTCGCCGCCGAAGGCCGCGATGTTCTCCCGGACCCAGCACAGCGCGGCGACCTGGTCCAGAAGCCCGCGGTTGCCGGGAAAGCCGGACACGTGCCCGAAGCCCTCGAAGCCCACCCGGTAGTTGCAGCTGACCACGACCAACCCGGCGCGGGCCAGGGCTGTCCCGTCGAAGTCGGGCTGGGCGGACGAGCCGAACGTGTAGGCGCCGCCGTGTATCCAGAAGAACACCGGCAGCGCGCCGCCGTCCGCACGCTCCGGCACCCACACATTGACGGTGAGGATGTCCTCGTCCTCGGGGTGCCACACCGGCGCTCCGGGCAGCTCCGCCGACTGCGGGGCGATGGGCCCGAAGGCCGTGCAGTCCCGGACCCCACCCCAGGCCGGCGCCGGTTGCGGCTCCCGGAACCGGCGGGCGCCGAAAGGCGCGGCTGCGTACGGGATACCGAGCACGGCGGTGACGCCGTCGCCGGCCCCTCTGCCCCGGACACGGCCGCTCGTCGTCCGAAAGGCTGCTTCAACGCCGCATGGCTGCTCACTCATCGCGCGTCAGTCTCGCTCATCAACCGGAACCCGCGCGACCGGGTTTGGACTCCGCCGATGACAGGGTGACCGTTGACGGCAAGGCGCACCGGAGCAAGTACGGGGAGCCTGCCCGCGCCCCGCCGTGAGCCTCGGCGGACCCGTGATCGTTTGCCTTCACGTATCGGTGATCAATGGCCGCCGCACCCGCGTTGCACCGTCCCCATCAGCGAGAACACGGCCTGCAACTGGAGTACCAGGAGGCGCGGTTCAGCGGCACAGGGCCGTGTCCACGAGCGTGCAGCGCCTCCGTCAGGCCGAGGCCCGCTTGCGGGGTGATGCCCTCTTCGCCGTCGACTTCGTGCCGGACCCGGTGTCCGACTCCGCGGTGGATTTCTTCGCCGAGGACGCGGAGGACGGCGCGGACACCGAAGTCCTCGAAGTCTCCGAAGTCGCCGAGGACTTGGCGGCCGGCTTCTTCGCCGTCGACCGTGCGGCGGACTTCTTGGCGGGCGCCCTGCTCGGCGTCGACTTCTTCGCGGCCGTCGTCTTGGTTGACGCCGTGGCCTTCTTCTTCGCTCCGGTTCCGCCCGACTTCTTGCGGCCGGTGAGCGAAGTGACCTCGGCCACGGGGGCGTTCCCCGATTCTTCCTCGGACTCCGCCGCCAGCGCCTCGCCCCGGGCCTCCTTCGCCGCCCGGACGCTGCTCTCCAGCGCCGCGATCAGGTCGATGACCTTGCCGCCGGCTTCCGCCGCCTCCGCCGGCGCCACGCTCCGGCCTTCCGCCTTCGCCGCGATGAGCTCCTCGACCGCCTCGCGGTAGTCGTCGTGGAGCGAGTCCATGTCGACCTCGCCGAGTGTGTTCATCAGCGCGTCGGCCAGGTCGAGTTCGGCGTCGCGGACCTTGACGTCCGCGTCCGGGGCGACACCCTCGGGGCTGCGGATCTCGTCCGGCCACAGGAGGCCGTGCATGGCGATCACATCGTCGACCACCCGCAGCATGCCGAGCCGTTCGCGGCCGCGGAGCGCGTACTTCGCCAGGGCGACCTTCTCGCTCCGCTTCAGCGCCTCACGCAGCAGGATGTACGGCTTGGCCGCCGGGACTCCGTTGGCGGAGAGGTAGTACGCGGCGTCCATCTGGAGCGGATCGATCGAGGCGGCCGGCACGAAGGCGACGATCTCGATCGTCTTGGCCGTGGGGAGCGGGAGCGCGCCGAGGTCCTCGTCGGTGATCGGGATCACCGAGCCGTCGGCATCCTCGTACGCCTTGCCGATCTCGGCCGCGGTGACCTCCTCCTCGTCGATCTCGCAGACCTTCCGGTAGCGGATCCGGCCGCCGTCGGCGAGATGGATCTGACGGAAGGAGATCGAGTGGTTCTCGGTGGCGTTGACCAGTTTGATCGGGATGCTGACCAGCCCGAAGGAAATGGCGCCGTTCCAAATGGACCTCACCGTTCACCCCTTGTATCCGCATAGATGCCTATAGATCCATGAAACATGTGATTCTTATCGTATGACGCCGATCACAGAGGTGGAGGGGCGGCGGCTGGCGCTCAGCAATCTCGACAAGGTGCTGTATCCGGCCACGGGAACCACCAAGGGAGAGGTGCTCCACTACTACGCGACCACCGCGGCGGAGGCCCTGCTGGCGCATCTGCGCGACCGGCCCGTGTCCTTCCTGCGCTATCCGGACGGGCCGGACGGGCAGCTCTTCTTCACCAAGAATCCGCCGCCCGGTACGCCGTCCTGGGTACGGACCACCCCGGTGCCGCACCAGGAGGACAAGCAGGCCAGTCAGGTGGTCGTGGAGGATCTGGCCGCGCTGATGTGGGCGGCCAATCTGGTGGTGGAATTCCACACTCCGCAGTGGCGGGCCGAGGTGCCCGGAATCGCCGACCGGATGGTGTTCGACCTGGACCCCGGTGCGCCCGCGACCGTCGTGGAGTGCTGTGCGGTGGCGTTGTGGCTGCGCGAGCGGCTGGCGGCGGACGGGTTGCCCGCGTACGGGAAGACCTCCGGGTCGAAGGGGCTGCATCTGCTCGTACCGCTGGAGCCGACCCCCGCCGATCGGGTGTCCGCGTACGCGAAACGGCTGGCCGTCGAGGCGGAACAGGAGCTTCCGGAGCAGGCCGTGCACCGGATGAGGCGGGCGTTGCGGCCGGGGAAGGTGTTCGTCGACTTCAGCCAGAACGCGGCGGCGAAGACGACCGCGACCCCCTACACGCTGCGCGCCCGGCCCGAACCGACCGTCTCGGCGCCCGTCACCTGGGCGGAGATCGAGGCGTGCCGGACGCCGGGGACGCTGGTCTTCCTGGCCGGCGACATGGCGGCGCGGCTGGAGCGGTACGGGGATCTGCTCGGGCCGCTCATCGATCCGGACCGGGCGCGACCGCTGCCGGCTGCGCGGTAGCGGTGGTCCGCGGCAGCGGCGGTCGGGGAAGCGGGCGTGGGTGGTCTGCCCCGGGGCTCGGGGCCGGGGCGGGTGGCGTGTCGTACAGGCCGTCGGGACGGCCGGAATTCGTCCCCGCGGCCGCATGACGCAGGTCGGACGACCTTGTCATGTCCGTATGGAAAAGACCGCATGTGGAGGGCGGAGCGTCCGAACCGTGGTGCACACTCCTCGCAGACACTGCTTCGTGGAGTTGCGTGGGGAGGCGATGGCGTGTTCGCAGGAATCGACGAGGTCGACTGGGCCTCGATGGAGCATGCCTACGGGCCTGCCGATGATGTGCCGGCGATGCTGCGGGGCCTCGCGTCCGACGATCCGGCGGAGCGCGAGGCGGCGCTGGACGGTATGTACGGGGCCGTTCACCACCAGGGCGATGTGTACGCCTGCACGCTGGCCTGCATACCTTTTCTGTTCGAGCTGGTCGTGGATCCGGGGATTCAGGACCGGGGCAGCGTCGTCGAGCTGCTCACCAGCATCGGCGGCATCGATCTGGACGGGGACGACGAGGACGAGATCGACGAGGAGGAGATCGAGGGCGCGGCGAACTACGCGATGGCGGCGACCGCCGTCACCGCGGGCGCCGGGGTGTTCTGCGAGCTGATGGCCGACGAGGACCCGGGAGTGCGGCTCAGCGCTCCCCTGGCGCTCGCCACCCTCCACAACCGCCCGGCGCGGGTGCTCGCGCTGCTGCGGGAGCGGCTGCCGGTGGAGCCGGCCGAGGAGGTGCGGCTCGCCCTGGTCGAGGCCGCCGGGCGGGTCGCTCTGCGGCACCCTGGGCTGGCCGGGCAGACGGCCGGCTGGCTGTCCCGGCTCGCCGGTGAGGGGTTCCCGGCGGGGCTGCGGCTCGCCGCTCTGGCCCAGTTGGCGCGGTGCGCGCCGGACGCGCTGCCGGGCGATGTCGTACGGGTGGTGGCGGGGCTGCTGCGGCAGCTGCGCTCCGCGCCCGCGCGCCGGTCCGGGGCGGCCCCCGCGACCGACGATCGGACCGGCGCGGCCGGTACCCAGGCCAAGGCGGCCGGTACCCAGGCCGGTGCGGCCGAGGCGGTCGCGGCCGTCGACGCGCACCCCGAGCCGGCCGGGGCCGGGGAGCCGCCCGCCGAGGAGCGGGCCGCGCCGGTGACTCTGGTGGGGCAGCTGCGGGCGCTGTCCGACGAGGAGACCTCGGGGCACACCGCCCCCTGGACCGCGGATCTGCTGCGGACGCTGCATATCGGGCTCGACGACCGGGTCGCCGAGCGGACGGCGCTGCTGTCGGACCAGCTGCGCAGCCCAGACCGGCGGCAGCGGATCGACGCGCTGCGGATGAGCAGCGGGCTGATCCGGGTCTGGCGCGGCTCGTACGAGGAGCTGGTCCGGCTCGTCGGCGAGCAGCTCGCCACGCCGGAGCCACAGCTGGCCGGGACCGCCGCGCATGTGCTGGAGGAGCTCTTCGGGCTGGCCGCGCCCGCCGCCGACGCGCTGGCCGCGCGGGTGGCGGCGGACCCCGGTGCCTGGGTGCAGGACTGGCCGAGCGGCCCCGCGGGGCTCGGCAGCGCGGTGAAGGCGCTGGCCCGGCTGGGTGATGCGCGGGCCGTGCCCGCGCTGGCCGCGGCACTGGAGCGGCCCGAGGTGCCGCACGATGTGGGGTTCACCATCGGCCACCTGGGCGCGGCGGCGGCCCCGCTGGCCACGGCACTGCGCCGCAGGCTCGGCGAGGTCCGTCTCGATGAGGCGGCGTACGACCGGGCGGGCCCGCTCCTCGCGGGGCTGACCGCGCTGCGGGCGGACGAGGCGACGCCGGAGGTGCTTCGGGTGTTGCGCGGCGCGCCGGAGTACCGGGGCGAGTGGCTGCGTACGGCGGCGCTGCGGGCGCTCGGCTCGTTCGGGCCCGCCGCACACAGTGCCGTACCGGAGCTGCGTACGCTGCTGCGCCGTCCCGGGTCCACCTCGGCGACCGAGGCGGCTCAGGCGCTGTGGGCGGTCGACGGGGATGCCGACGCCGTGCTGCCGGTGCTGATCGAGGGCCTCCAGGCGGAGCGCGTCCACGAGCGGCGCTCCGCGGTGAACGCGCTGGGCAGGCTCGGGACCCGGGCGGCGGTGACCGCGCCCCGGCTGCGCGCGTTGCTCCGGCACGAGGAGCCATGGCTGCGGGTGGATGCGGCGGTCGCGCTGTGGGACGTGTCCGGGCGGACCGACGAGTCCGTGCCGGTGCTCCTGACGGCCTGGGAGCAGCATCGTCATGTCCGGGTCCGGGTGGCGGAATCCCTGGCGCGGACGGGGGTCGCTGGTGCAGGGTCGGACGTGGCGCACGCGTTGCGCGCCGAACTCGCCTCCGTACGCCGTCACAACGCGATGGACGGCGGATACGGCAGCCACGACACATACGAGGACGAAAAGCTGCTGGCGCTCTGCCGGCAGGCTCTTCTGGGTGATACGGGGAAGGGACCCACAACATGATCATTTTCGGTACGCGGGGTTATCTGTACCAACTGGCCATCCTGACGATGGTCTGCGGCTGGTGCGCCAATCCGGCCGCGCACACACTGCGCAAGCGCGTCACCAAGTTCACGCTGTTCTTCGTGCCGCTGTTCCCGTTCTCGACGAAGTTCGCGACGCAGTGCACGTTCTGCGGCGGGGAGCAGCAGATCCCGAAGGAGGCGGCCGAACAGCTGCTGGCGCAGCATGCCGCCTCGCAGAACGGCAACCCGTTCGGGCAGGGGCAGGAGCAGGGGCCGGCGCAGGGGCAGCCGGGGTACGCGCCGGGTGGACAGGGCCAGAACCCGTACCAGCACTGACCAGCACCACCGGGCACTAAATAGGCATAACAGACTTCCTTCCGAATAAGGTCTATGAGGTACGGACCGTGGGAAGGGAGCTGTCATGCGTCCGCAACGCCGGATGCGGTGCCGCACGGCGGCGGCCCTCGGGGTCGTCGTCGGCGCAGCACTGCTGGCCGGCTGTGGCGTCGCCGGCGGACTGCGGAGCACCGGACCTGCCCCGAACGCCGTCGGGCCCGCCCGGCTGTGGCCCGAGCTGCCGCCCGCCTCCGCCGCTCCGTACGACTACGGCGAGGGCGAGACCGCGCGGATCCCCGGAATCAAGGTGCCGCACGGCGATGTGCACCGTCTGGACCCGGTCGCGGTGGTGCAGGCCGGCCTGAAGGCCCGGCCCAACCGGGCCGGCGGCACCGCCGACCTCCCCGCCGACACCGTCCGGCGCATCGACGCGTGCCGCACCGAGCCGGCCTCCTGTCCCGTACTGCGGCCCTACTACCGTGACCTGACGGGCGACGGCAAGGACGAGCTGGTGCTCGGCATCCGGCTGGCCGACCACCAGCTCTCCGTGCGGGTCTACACGCCGGAGGCGGGCGGCCTGACCCGGATCCTGTCGACCGCGGACGCCGTGATCAGCGTCCAGCTGGCCGGGCGGGACCTGATCATGCGGGTGCCGTCGGCCATCACCGGATACGAGTACCGCACCGCCTGGTCCTGGGACGACCGGCAGCGCGCGATGCTGCCCACCCGGGACGAGATCCTGCGGATTCCTCCGACCCGGGCCGCGCAGCCGCGCCCCACTGCCACCCGGCCGGCCGCCACCCCGTCCGCCGGTGTGTCCGCGGAGCGCCGATGAGACGGCACCGGACCGGGCGGCAGGGGGCGGAGCAGGGCGGGCCCGGACAGCAGGGCAGGGAACAGGGCGGGCCCGGACAGCAGGGCAGGGAGCGGCGCAGGCCGCGGATGCCTTCCTGGACCGCGACGCTCACCTGGAAGTCGGCCGTCTTCATCACCGTGATGTGCTGCGCCCTCGCCGCGCTGCTGAGCGTGCTGGTCCACACCGAGGTGACCCGTGCGACCGTCGGCCAGGCCCGCGAGGAGGCGTTGTCGCGACTGGCGGACGTCAGCGCCGCGTACGAGGCGGGCGAGGAGCTCCCGCCGGGTTCCGGCATCGATCCGCCGGGGCTGCCGGCCTCCCTGCGCGCGCTCGCCGCGCACGGCCGGCGCGGCACGCTCGTCGCCGATCACAACGGGCGTCCCGCCATGTGGGCGGCGACTCCGGCCGACGGCCGCGCACTGGCCACACAGGTGGACTACAGCCAGAGCGCCCGCACGATCAACGACCTCGACGGGGCGATCATCGGCTCTTCCCTGCTGGCCACCGGCGCCACCGTCCTCGTCGGCGCGTTCGCCGTCACCCGGGTCACCCGGCGGCTGCACCAGACGGCCCGGGTGGCACGCCGGATCAGTGCGGGCGACCTCGACGCCCGCGTCGACGACCCGCGTACGGCGGACCCTTCGCGCCCGCAGGACGAGGTGGCGATCGTCGCCGGAGCGCTGGACACGATGGCGTCCACGCTCCAGCGCAAGCTGCTGACCGAGCAGCGGTTCACCGCCGATGTGGCGCACGAGCTCCGCACCCCGCTGACCGGACTGTCGGCCGCCGCCGAACTGCTGCCGCCGGGGCGCCCGTCCGAGCTGGTGCGGGACCGGGTCCGGACGATGCGGGCGCTGACGGAGGACCTGCTGGAGATCTCCCGGCTGGACGCCCGTACCGAACAGGTCGATCTCGATGTGCACGAACTGGCGCCGCTCGTCGAACGCGTGGTGCGCGCGTCCGGAACGGACACCGAGATCCGTTTCGGGGACACCGTCCCGGGGCGACCACCGGCGCCGGTGCGCGTCGAGACCGACAAGCGGCGCCTGGAGCGGGTGCTGGGCAATCTGATCACCAACGCGCACAGGCACGGCCGCCCCCCGGTGGTACTGACGGTCGACGGGCCGACGGTGACCGTACGCGATCACGGACCGGGCTTTCCGGACTATCTGCTGAAGGACGGCCCGCAGCGGTTCCGTACCGAGGGCGTCGGTAAGGGACACGGTCTCGGGCTGACCATCGCCGTCGCGCAGGCGGCGGCCATCGGCGCCGGCCTCGTCTTCCGCAACGCCCCGGACGGCGGCGCGGTGGCCCGGCTGACGCTCCCCGCGTACGCACGACCGGACGACGAGGCGGCGGAGCGCCGGGACGATCGGGGATCCGGGCGGCAGCACTGAGGTGACGGTGTGTCAATGTCACGTGTCCGCCGATGCCCGCCGCCGGACGGCCCGCACAAGCACATCGGCGAAGCATGTCGGCATCAGTTGTCGGCCCGTCCTCCCGATGGACATACCCGCTATGACATAAGGGAAATAGACACCACCTCTTGCTACGTTGCGTGGCATGACCGCAACGACGGCGGACGCACCCCCGCCCGATCTACGTCTGCCCAAGCGGCGCGGAGTCGAGCTCCTGCTCCTCATCGGGGCCGTCCTCATCCCCGTCTACGGCTACGCCGCCGTCGGCCTGGCCCGGAACGGCGCGGTCCCGCCCGATGTGGCCGGTTACGGCGCCGGCCTGGGGCTGCTCGCCCTCGTCGCCCATCTCGCGGTCCGGTTACGGGCCCCGTACGCCGATCCGCTGCTGCTGCCCATCGCCGTACTCCTCAACGGTCTCGGCCTGGTGCTGATCTACCGGCTCGACCTGGAGACCCCGAAGGACCAGGCGGCCCCCACCCAGCTGATCTGGTCCACGCTCGGCGTGGCGCTCTTCATCGCGGTGGTCGTCCTCCTGCGCGACCACCGGGTGCTCCAGCGGTACGCCTATCTCTCGGTCGCCACCGCCCTGGTCCTGATGATCGTGCCGATCTTCTTCCCCGCGGTGAACGGCGCCAAGATCTGGATCCGGGTCGGCGGATTCTCCTTCCAGCCCGGTGAGTTCGCCAAGATCCTGCTCGCGGTGTTCTTCGCCGCGTATCTCGCCGCGAACCGCAACGCCCTCGCCTACACCGGCCGCACCATCTGGAAGCTCCAGCTCCCCACCGGCCGGGTGCTCGGCCCGATCGTGGCGATCTGGCTGCTCAGCGTCGGCGTACTGGTCCTGGAACGCGATCTGGGCACGTCTCTGCTCTTCTTCGGCCTCTTCGTGATCATGCTGTACGTGGCGACCGGCCGGACCGGCTGGATCGCGGTGGGTCTGCTGCTCGCCGCCGTCGGCGC
Source organism: Streptomyces sp. NPDC058092 (assembly GCF_042884935.1). Classification (NCBI taxonomy): domain Bacteria; kingdom Bacillati; phylum Actinomycetota; class Actinomycetes; order Kitasatosporales; family Streptomycetaceae; genus Streptomyces; species Streptomyces sp. NPDC058092. Next base: position 642,239 of record NZ_JBHVSY010000001.1, on the reverse strand, counting down.
GTTCGTCGTCGGCTCCTTCGAACCGCATGTGCACAGCCGGGTCCAGGACTGGCTCGATCCGTTCGCCTCCATCAAAGCCGGTCAGGGCCCCAGCCAGCTGGCCCAGTCGCTGTTCGCGTTCGCCGCGGGCGGGATGCTCGGCACCGGGCTGGGGCTCGGCCACTCCATCCTCATCGGTTTCGCCGCCAAGTCCGACTTCATTCTGGCGACGGCGGGCGAGGAGCTCGGTCTGACCGGGCTGACCGCGGTCTTCCTGCTGTACGCGCTGCTCGTCGCCCGCGGCTACCGCGCCGGGCTCGCCCTGCGCGACCCCTTCGGACGGCTGCTGTCGATCGGTCTCGCCTCGATCCTGGCGCTCCAGGTGTTCGTGATCGCGGGCGGAGTGATGGGGCTGATCCCGCTGACGGGCATGGCGATGCCGTTCCTCGCCCAGGGCGGTTCGTCCGTCGTCACCAACTGGATCATCGTGGCGCTGCTGATCCGGGTGAGCGACCAGGCCCGCAGACCGCACCCCGGCCAGGTGGAGACCGGAGTCATCGCGCCGATGACGGAGGACGAACTGTGACCCCCGGCGCGCCGCCCTCGATCCCGTACGCGCGAACCGTGGCCTCGTACGCGCGAGCCGCGACCCCGCGCCGGCCCGCCGTGCTCCCGTACCCGTCGTACCCGTCGTACCCGTCGTACCCGTCGTACCCGTCATACCCGTCACGAGCCCCGGAGGTCAGGCCGTGATCCGCTACATCCGCCGGGCCGCCGCGCTCCTGCTTCTGCTGCTCGTGGCGCTGCTGCTGAACGCCGCCCGTGTCCAGGTCCTCGACGCCGACAGCCTGGACAACAACCCCGCCAACCGCCGCCTCACGATCGCCCGCTACCACCAGCCGCGCGGCAACATCCTGGTCGGCGGCAAGTCCGTCACGGGCTCCCGGAACACCGGCGAGCAGCTCACGTACGAGCGCACGTACAAGAACGGCCCGCTGTACGCGCCGGTGACCGGTTACGCCTCGCAGACGTACGGCACGACCCTGATCGAGCACGCCGAGGACGGCATCCTGTCCGGCACCGACTCGATGCTCGCCCCGTTCCCGCTGTGGAACGAGATCACCCGCAGCCAGCAGCCCGGCGGCAATGTCGTCACGACCATCAAGGACTCGATGCAGCGCGCCGCCTACGACGGGCTCGGCGGGCGCCGGGGCGCGGTCGCCGCCGTCGAACCGTCGACCGGCAAAATCCTGGCGCTGGTCTCCACCCCCTCGTACGATCCCGGGCGGCTCTCCGGAACCGGTTCGTCCGTCACCGACGCCTGGCTGCGGCTGAACGCGGCGAAGAGCCGGCCGATGCTCAACCGGGCGATCCGGCAGACGTATCCGCCGGGCTCCACCTTCAAGATCGTGACGGCGGCGGCGGCGCTCGACGCGGACGTCGTCACCGATCCCGACGCCGAGACCGACACCCCGTCCCCCTATGTGCTGCCGGGTACGACGACCACGCTCCCCAACGAGGCGGAGGGCTGCGAGAACGCCCCGCTCGCCGAGGCGATCCGGGTCTCCTGCAACACCGTGATGGCGGAACTCGGGGTGCGCGTCGGACTGAAGGGCATGGTGGACGCGGTGCGCAAGTTCGGCTTCAACGACACCGGGCTGAAGATCCCGTCGGGGGTGGCGAAGAGCAACTTCGACACGAAGATGAGCGACGACCAGCTGGCGCTCTCGTCGATCGGGCAGTTCGACACGTCGGCGACACCGCTCCAGATGGCGATGGTCGCCTCTGCCGTGGCGAACGGCGGCGACCTCAAGTACCCGTATCTGGTGGCCCGTACGACCACGAGAAGCGGTTCGACCGTCCACCGGAACGGCTCGCGCACCTACCACCGGGCCATGAACCCGCGGACGGCCACGCAGCTGCGGCGGATGATGGTCGACGTCGTGGAGCAGGGCACCGGGTCCAACGCCGCGATCGACGGGGTGACGGTCGGCGGCAAGACCGGCACCGCACAGCACGGCATCGACAACTCGGGCAGGCCCTACGCCTGGTTCATCTCCTGGGCGCAGGCGCCGAACGCGGGGCAGCCGGCCGTCGCGGTCGCCGTGGTCGTCGAGGACGCCGCCGCGAACCGGGCCGACATCAGTGGCGGCGGCAGCGCGGCCCCGATCGCCCGTTCCGTCATGGAGGCGGCCCTGCGAGACTGACCGCGTGGCGGATGCGGGCGAGACGGGCCGGGCGCTGGAGCGGATCGGGCGGGCGGATCCGCGCCTGTGCGCGTTCATCGAGGTGTGGCCCACAAGGGCGCTCGCCGACGCGGAGCGGGCCCGTCACCTCCCCTTGGGCGGGATGCCGTTCGCCGTCAAGGGACGGACCGGTATCCGTTCGTACGCGGCCCGGCAGCTGATCGCGGCCGGTGGCGTCCCGGTCGGCGCGACCTCGGTGCCGGGCCCCGGTACGCCCTGGCAGACCTGGGGGCTGGGTGCCCATGGCCGTACGGTCAACCCGTGGCGCCCCGACCGCACGCCGGGCGGCTCCTCGGCCGGCTCGGCGGTGGCGGTCGCGGCGGATCTGGTGGAGCTGGCGACCGGCGGCGACGGGGCGGGGTCGGTACGCATTCCGGCTGCGTGGTGCGGGGTGTTCGGGCTGAAGACGACGAACGGCCTGCTGCCCTCCCCCGACCGGTCCGGCCTCGCGTCCGCCGGGGTGCTGGCCCGTTCGGCGGCTCATGCCGAGACCTATCTGCGCTGCGTCCTGGACGGCTGTGAACCGGCGACGGCGGACGTCCCGGCAACGGCGGACCTTCCGCTCCCTGCCGTGTTCAGCCCCGATCTGGGGTACGCGCGGGTCGACCCGGAAGTCGAGTCGGTCGTCCGGCACGCGGTGCGGCGGCTCGTTGCCGCCCGGGTGGTGCGGCTCGTGGACCGTACGTGCGAGCTGCTCGACCCGCGAGAGGCGTGGCAGGCGGTCCGGAGCGGGGAGCCGTTCCCGGCCGCCGCGGAGATCCGGCGCGAGAACGACCTCCGGCTCGACGCCCTGTTCGCCCGTACTCCGCTGCTGCTCACCCCGACCACCCCCAACCGCCCGCACGGCCACGACGGTCCGGGCGAGCTCTACTCGACCGCCCTGACCTGGGCGTTCAACCTCAGCGGCCATCCCGCCGCGAGTGTGCCCGCCGGATTCACGGCGGACGGCTGCCCGGTCGGGCTCCAGCTGGTGGCGGAGCGCGGGGCGGACGTCTCGCTGCTCGGAACGGCCCGTGGTGTGGAGAACGCATTGATTACCGTGCGGCCATGACACACAGCGACCCGCAGACCGGCCACGAACTGGCCCAGGTGAACATAGCCCGCCTCGGATTCCCCCTGGACTCCCCCGAGCTGAAGGACTTCGTCGACGCCCTCGACCCGGTGAACGCGGTGGCCGACCGGGCCCCCGGCTTCGTCTGGCGGCTGCAGAGCGAGACCGGCAACGCCACCGACGTACCGGTCTTCGGGGACAGTCGGTTGATCATGAACATGTCGGTGTGGCGCGACACGGACGCGCTGACGGCGTTCATGTACCAGGGGCAGCACCGCGAACTCCTCGCCCGGCGCCGCGAGTGGTTCGAGCGGGTGGAGGAGGCGATGACGGCCCTGTGGTGGGTACCGGCGGGCGTCCGCCCAACGGTGCGGGACGCCGAGGAGCGCCTGCTCCATCTGCGTGAACACGGGCCCACGGAGCGGGCGTTCACTCTGCGGAAGTCCTTCCCGGCACCTGCCGCGACGGGCTGACCGGGCGGTCGGGCGGCGCCGGCCGCGAAGGGCTGACGGCTCAGTTCAGCGGCTCCCGGCGTCGCAGCCACTGTGCGGGCACTTTGCCGACCCCGGTGGCCGCGCCGACGACGCCGCCGGTGATGGCGCAGGTCGTGTCGACGTCACCGAAGCCCTCGGCCGTTGCCCAGAGGGCCGCTTCCAGGTCGTCCGGGTGCCGGGCCGCGGTCCACAGGGCGAACGGGACCGTGTCGTCGGCGCGGATGCGCTGTCCGTTGCCCAGCAGATCGGCAGCCTTCCACGGCTCGGTGGCGAAGGGCACGTCCAGGGCTCGGTGCAGGCCGTCGCGTACGAGCCCTTCGGGGGTACGGTCGGCGACCGCGGCGAGGGTGAACTCGCCGCGGACCGACAGCGCCGCCGCGACCGCGACGGCCACCGCGCCCGCGATGCCCTCCGGATGTGCGTGGGTGACGGCCGCCTGCAGCGCGGCCTGCTCGGCGGCGTGAGGGACGTCCTCGTGAAAGTGCGCGCCGAGCGGTGCGACCCTCATCGCGGCGCCGTTGCCGAGGCTGCCGCCCTCGAAGAGTTCGGGCGCCAGCGTGCGCCAGTCGGCCGGTGAGGTCAGCAGTTCGGGCAGCAGGATGTGCATGCCGTGGCCGTAGCCGCGGGCCGGATCGGCCTCGAACGCGAGCGCGAAGCAGAGGGCGAGGCGGTCCTGTTCGACCCGGCCGTGCTCGTCGATGACGCGCAGCAGGGCGCGGGCCAGGGCGGTGTCGTCGGTCCAGTGCCAGACCGGTTCCTCGGGGGTGCGACGCGCCCTGATCTCATCGAATGCCTGCCGGGGCTCGCGGAAGAGCGGGAACCACCGCTCGCCGAACGCATCGCCCAGGGCCAGTCCTTCAAGGCTTCGGCGGGCGGCTGCGGAGCCTGCGGTGAGGGGCGGGGGCGGAGTCGTCATACGCGCCATCCTTCCGGGACCGGCGAACGGCGTACATCCATTATGGCCCTGGAAAGTGCCCCGTTCCATCGTGCTGTCGAACGATCTCGAGCCGCTTTTCGCGCCCTACCGTGACTGCATGACCGTTCTTCATGTACGCGACCACGGCGGCCCCGACGGTGGTGGCCGGCCGGTCCTTCTTCTGCTCCATGCGGCCTCGCGTTCCCTCGCCGACTGGGATGCCGTCGCCCCGCACCTCACCGCCGGCCACCGGGTGCTCGCCGTGGACCTGCCCGGGCACGGCCGCAGCGCCGCTGCGTCGTGGTCGTTCGACTCAGTGCTGAGCGACCTGGACGAGACCCTCGCCGCCGTGGGGGTCTCGGGCGCCGTCGTCCCCGTCGGGCATTCGCTGGGCGGGATGGTCGCCGCGCTGTACGCCGCCGAGCGGCCGGACCGGGTGTCGGGGGCGGTGAACCTGGACGGTTTCTGGTGGGGCACGCCCGCGCAATACCCGGGGCTGGACGCGGGCGAGGTGACGCGGCGGCTGGCCGAGATCGGGAGCTCGGCCCGGGCGTCGGCGGGGCAGCGAATGCCCGCGGAGTACGTGGAGCAGCAGGCCACGTACAGCATGGGGCTGGGCATCCCCTACGAGCGGGCCGAGGCGTCGTTTCGCGCGAGTGTGCGGGAACTCGATGACGGCGGGTGGCAGTTGCTGCCGGAGCGGGAGTGCGCGCTGGAGATGCTGAATGCTCTGGACGCCCTCGATCTGTTCGCCTTGTTCCGCCGTGTCCCCTGCCCGTTGCTGCTGGTCCGGGCCCTGCATCGGGTACCGCCGATGCCCGGCACGGAGTGGCTGGACGAGCTGTTGGAGGCGTACGGGCAGGGCCTGGCCCGGGATCTGGCGGAGCTGGCGGCGGAGCGGGCGGGCGTCACGGTCCAGGGCATCGGGGCGACGCACGCGATGCTGCTGGAGGTTCCGGAGCGGGTGGCCGAGCTGGTGCGGGGATTCGTCGCCCGGCTGTGAGTCCCCCGGGTCCCCGCCGGACGGCCGCTCTGTTCTCAGTCCCCGGACGCGCCGGCCCCGCCCTGCGCCATCGCTTCTTCGACCTCCGCGACCCTGGCCTGTTCCTCCGCCGCGAACCGGTCCCGGTCCAGCTGCTCGGCCAGCTCCTCGTCCTGGGCCATCAGCAGGTCCAGGCTGGAGTCGCCGAGTTCGAGGACGCCCATGTCGACGTAGGCCTTCTGGAGCCGTGCGCCCCACAGGCCGATGTCCTTGACGCACGGCACTATCCGGCTGAACAGCAGCTTGCGGAAGAGCTGCAGGAACGGTGACTGCTCGGAGAGCTCCTCGGCCTCGCGCTTGCCGATGCCGAAGTTCTCCAGCACCTCGACGCCCCTGAGCCGGTCGCGCATCAGATAGCAGCCCTCGATGACGAACTCCTCGCGTTCGCGCAGTTCGGCGTCGCTCAGCTGCTTGTAGTAGTCGCGCAGCGCCATCCGCCCGAAGGCGACGTGCCGGGCCTCGTCCTGCATGACGTACGCGAGGATCTGCTTGGGCAGCGGCTTGGTCGTCGTGTCGCGGATCATGCCGAACGCGGCCAGGGCGAGGCCCTCGATGAGGACCTGCATGCCGAGGTACGGCATGTCCCAGCGGGAGTCGCGCAGGGTGTCGCCGAGCAGCCCCTGGAGGTTGTCGTTGACCGGGTAGAGCATCCCGATCTTCTCGTGCAGGAACCGGCTGTAGATCTCCGCGTGCCGGGCCTCGTCCATGGTCTGGGTCGCGGAGTAGAACTTCGCGTCCAGGTCGGGGACGGACTCCACGATCCTGGCCGCGCAGACCATGGCGCCCTGCTCACCGTGGAGGAACTGGCTGAACTGCCAGGCGGTGTAGTGCGTGCGCAGATCGCCCCGGTCCTTCTCGGTCATCTTCGCCCAGTGCGGCGTGCCGTACAGGGTGAGGACGTCGTCCGGGGTTCCGAGCGGGTCGGCGGGGTCGACCTCCAGGGACCAGTCGATGCGCTTGTTGCCGTCCCACTGCTTGTCCTTGCCCTTCTGGTAGAGGGCGAGCAGGCGTTCGCGGCCGTCGTCGTAATCCCAGCTGAAGCGGGCCGCGCCGGAGGCGGGCACCTGCCAGAGCGGTGTGTCCGGGGCGGTGGTGTAGAGGTCGTGTGTCGACACGGACGGCTCCTTTTCGCCTGCATGCTCCGACAAGTTCCGTGGCAGTTGCGTCAGTTGGCAGGTTCACACGCTGGTAGACACCGGGTCAACAAGTCGCGCACAAGGGATTGACGGCATTGCTGACAGGGAGTCTCATAAGGAGTGACCGCCGGTAACCCCTGGGTGAGGTGCCTCCAGCCATGACGACAGTGACCGAACGCGACGTGCAGTTGCTCCGTGACGCACTCGGCCCGCTCCGGGACCGCGAGGAGATCGCCGAGCGGCTGCTCGCGTCCTCGGCCAAGCACTCCTTCGACCCGGACAAGGAACTCGACTGGGACGCGGCGATCGAGGACGGCACGTGGTTCTGGCCGCCCGAGCTCGTCTCGCTCTACGACACCCCGCTGTGGCGGCGGATGTCCGAGGAGCAGCGGATGGACCTGTCCAGGCACGAGGCGGCGTCGCTGGCCTCCTTGGGCATCTGGTTCGAGATCATCCTCATGCAGCTGCTGGTCCGCCACATCTACGACAAGCGGGTGACCAGCAACCACGTCCGCTACGCGCTCACCGAGATAGCCGACGAGTGCCGGCATTCGATGATGTTCGCCCGCATGATCAAGTGGGGCGGCTCGCCCGACTACCCCGTACCGCGCGTCTATCACAACCTCGCACGCGTGCTGAAGACCGTCTCCACCACGCCCGGTTCGTTCGCCGCGACGCTGCTCGGCGAGGAGATCCTCGACTGGATGCAGCGGCTGACGTTCCCGGACGAGCGCGTCCAGACGCTGGTGCGCGGCGTGACCCGTATCCATGTCGTCGAGGAGGCGCGGCACGTCCGGTACGCCCGCGAGGAGCTGCGCCGCCAGATGGTGACCGCCCCGCGCTGGGAGCGCGAGCTCACCCGGGTGAGCTGCGGCGAGGCGGCCCGGGTCTTCTCCGTCTGCTTCGTCAACCCGCAGGTGTACGAGAACGTCGGCCTGGACCGCCGCGAGGCCGTCGCCCAGGTGAGGGCGAGCGGACACCGGGCGGAGGTCATGCAGAGCGGCGCGAAGCGGCTGACGGACTTCTTCGACGACATCGGGGTACTCAACGGGGTGGGGCGCAGGTTGTGGAAGAGCTCCGGTCTCCTCGCCTGAGCCGACGCCCCGTTGCCCGTTCGGGCGGAGCACTTAGGCTTCATGGCATGACCACTGCCGCGCCGCCGACCCGTGCGTACCGAAGGCTCAGCGTCGAGGAGCGCCGCACCCAGCTCCTCGGCGCGGCCCTCACCCTGTTCGCGCACCGGGCCCCCGACGAGGTCTCGCTCGACGAGGTGGCGACGGTCGCCGGGGTCTCCCGCCCGCTCGTGTACCGCTACTTCCCCGGCGGGCGGCAGCAGTTGTACGAGGCGGCGCTGAGGTCCGCCGCCGAGAAGCTGATCCTGTGCTTCAGCGAGCCGCCCGTGGGCCCGCCCACCGAGCGGGTGCTGCGCGTGCTCGACCGCTATCTCGCGTTCGTGGACGAGCACGACACCGGTTTCAGCGCACTGCTGCGCGGCGGGAGCGTCGTCGAGACCTCCCGTACGACGGCGATCGTCGACGAGGTACGGCGGGCGGCGGCCGAGCAGATCCTGCTGCACCTGGGCCGGGGCGACGCGGGTGCGGGGGACGGGGCCGGGCCCCGGCTGCGGATGATGGTGCGCACCTGGATCGCAGCCGTCGAGGCGGCGTCCCTGATGTGGCTGGACGAGGGGAAGCAGCCCGCCGCGGCCGATCTGCGCGACTGGCTCGTCGACCAGTTGATCGCGCTGCTGGCCGCGACGGCGGCGACGGACCCGGATACCGCGTCGGCCGTGGCGGATCTGCTGCCGCTGGAGACCGCGGCGGGTCCGGCCGGACGACTGGCGGAGCGGCTGATCCCGGTCGTCGGCGGAGCGGCCCATCTGCTGCCCGAGGCCTGATCGGTCAGACTGGCGCGGTGAAAAGCGAGAACACCCCCTTCACCGGCGGCCCGCTGGACGGGCGGGTACTGCCCGTCCTCGTCGGCCCGACCGGCCATCCGCCCAAGTGGTACGAGGTCCCGGTGCCCGCCGCCGACGGCGGGCCCGCCACCGTGTACGCGTACCGCCGAGTCCCGGCCGGTCACTCCAAGCGGCTGGGAATTCCGCGCGGCTGGGTGTACGAGTACGCCCCCGAGGGCCGTGTGCGGCACAGCCCCAAGTGGCCCTGGTCCAAGCCTGACTGAGGGTACGGGGCCCGGTGCGGCCGAGGGGCCGGTCTAAGATCGACGCTCTGGTGCCGGGCACGGTCAGCAAGGGGGTGCGCCATGGAGGCGCTGCGTCAGGACGATCCACGCCGCATCGGTCCGTACACCGCGCTGGCGCGGTTCCGCGAGACCGCGAGCGCCGTACAGTACGTCGCACACGACGCGGCCACCGGCAGGGACGGGGGCACCACCGGCCGGCCCGTGCTGCTCACCGTCGCCCGTCCCGAACTCGCCGCGCTGCCCGCCTTCCGGCGCCGTTTCCAGGCGGAGGCCCGCACGGCGGACCGGCTGGCCGGCGGCTGGGTCCAGCCGCACCTGGACACCCCGGCGGATGACGCGGACGACGGCCTGCTGTGGACGGCCGGCCCCTACGTACCCGCGCTGACGCTCTCCGAGGCGATCGAGGTCATGGGCCCGCTTCCCGAGCGTGCCGTGCGGATACTGGGCGCGGGCATCGCCGAGACCCTCTCCCGCGTGCACGCCACCGGAGCCGTACTCCAGGGCCTGGCGCCCCGGACGGTGCTGCTGGCCGAGGACGGGCCGCGGCTCACCGCGTTCGGCCCGCTGGCCGCCGCGGCCGCCGCCGACGCCCGCCCCGGCGGGCAGTTGTCCGTACGGCTCGCCTACCTCACCCCGGAACAGGTCGAGGGCGAGGAGCCCGGTCCGGCCTCCGACCTCTTCGTGCTGGGCCTGCTGCTGGCGTACGCGGCGACCGGTACGACCCCGCTCGCCGACGGCCCGGCCGCCGAGGGCGCCGAACGGATCGCCCGCACGAACCCCGAACTCGGCGCGGTCCCGGCAAAGTTGCGCGAGCTGATCGCCCGCTGCCTGGCGAAGGCCCCGGCCGACCGGCCGACCGCGGGAACGGTGGCGGCGGAGCTGGCCCTGGAGGGAGCGGCGGGCCTGGCGAAGGGCGGCTGGCTGCCGGAGCGGCTGGCGACCGCGGTGATGGAACAGGGGGTATGGGTACGGGAGTTGGCCGAGGCGGGGCATCCGGTGGATGCGCCGGTGAGCGGCCCGACGGAGGGGGCCGTCGGCGAGCCGGCCGCGGGACCCGTCGACGGACCCGTGGACGCGGCCCCGGCCGATGAGCCGACCGACGCCCCCGCCGTCGCACCGTCGGGCCCATCGGCCGGGGCACCGGTCGGCGCAGTCGCCCTGGAACCCGCGACCACCACCTCCCCCGCACCCGCCGGGGACACCCGTACCACTCAGCTCGGGGACATCGGGCGCCACGTACCGACGACCGACCGGCGGACGACCCAGTTGTCCGTCCCGCGCGAGCTCACCGGCCCGCCTGCCGGCCCGTCCGCCGGTCCCTCCGCCGTGCTCCCTGCTGTGTTCCCGCCCGCCGCGCCCATGCCGCCCCGCCCGCTTCCGGCCCCCGTAACTCCCGCACCGTCCCCCGCCTCCCCCACGCTCGATCGACGCGGCCTCTTCATCGGGCTCGCCGCCGGGGCCGCCGGGCTGGTGGTCGGCGGAGGCGGGGTGCTTGCGTTCGGGTCCGGGGACGGAGGCACGACGGACGATCCCAAGCCCGCACCGAGCCACAGCGGTGCCGCCGTCGCGGGGCTGCCGCCGCAGCCGCGTTGGGTGTACCGGCACCCGGCGGCCGAACCGCCGCCGCTCACCGCCACCCCCTGGAACGACCGGCTGCTGGTCGTGACCAGCGAGCAGAAGGCGGCCGGCATCGATCTGCGTACCGGCCGCCGGGTCTGGGAGAGCGCGGACGCCGCCAAGGGGCGCGCCGCGCTGCCGGCGGGGAAGGACCTCTGTTTCGTCGCGGGTCCGACCGAGTTCCTGTGGCTGTCGCCGAAGGACGGCAAGGTCGTGCACCGGGCGGGCTACGCGGACCAGTTCACCGGGACGCCGGGCCTCGCGGTCTCGCACATCGTCGGCACGTTCGGCCCGGTGGTCTGGTTCACCGGGTCCCACAAGGTCACGGTCAAGGCCCCGCCCCCGAAGAAGGGCAAGAAGCGCGGCAAGGACACCCAGGTCGTCAGGTCGTACCTCTTCGCGTACGACGTACTCCGGCGCAAGGAACTGTGGCGGACCCCCGTACCCACCGGGCGCGGCCCCGCCGCCCCCGTGTACCGGCTGATCGCGACCGGGCAGGACGACTTCGTCGTACGCCAGAGCCCGGCCTCGCTCACCCCCGGCGACGTGCAGGCCGCCAAGGGGAAGGCCGTCTTCCGGGGCTTCGACCAGAAGACCGGGAAGCAGCTGTGGAGCCGGTCGTTCGGCGCGGTCGCACCGGACGCGGCGGCTCTGGGCGACGACCGGGACGTGCTGTACGCGGCGGTGGGCGACGACCTCCAGGCGTTCGAACTCCCCGCGGGCAAACCGAAGTGGACGCTGAACGGCACCACGGGGACCCCGTACGGAACCCCCGTGGCCACCGGCACGCTGCTGCACACCACCAACCGCAACCAGGAGGTCGGCGCGGTGGAACGGGAGACGGGCCGACTGCGCTGGCGACGCTCCACGGAGGCCGCCCCCGGCACCGCCGCCCCCGCGGTGACCCTCAGTACGACCGGCAGGACACTGCTGGCCGCGGACGCGTCCCAGGTCACCGCGTTCACGGCACAGGACGGACGCCGGCTGTGGAAGTTCCAGGACATCGGCTCCCAGGACCCGAAGGGCCCCGCGGTCACCGCCCCGTACCGGGTGCTGGCGTCCGGAACGACCGCTGTCATCCAGCGCGAGAGGATCTTCTACGCGTTCCCGGTCGCCTAGCCGGTCAAGTCCGATGTGTCCGGTGGCATGTGGTGGCCGACCGGATGGTGGGCGTGCTGGTTTCTCAGCGATGCCGGCGGCGGCGTGCCACGGTGGTGGCATGCTCCTCGCTTATGGATGAAGATCCGCAGGAAAAGCCGACGTCGGGGTCGTGGGGACGTATCGCGTGTGCCTGGGCGGTCGCCTTCGCCGTGCTTCATTTCTACTGGGCGCTGGGCGGCAGCTGGGGCCTCAGTGTCTCGGCGGGGCCCCTGGCCGAGGAACGCCCCGGCTGGTTCGTGGCGGTGGGCTTGTGGGGCGTGGGACTGCTGTGCCTTGTCGGCGGTGTGCTGGGACGGCTTCTCGCCAGGCCGCGGCCTCGTGGCCTGGCAGGGCGGGTGGTCAAAACCCTCGGCTGGTGTGTCTGCGCTGTGCTGCTGGTGCGCGGCATCACTGTCGAGGTGCTGCTGCTGACCGACACTGCGGGCCAGGAGATAGCCGTAAGCCCGGAACAGCGGCTATGGACGCTGCTGCTGTGGAATCCCTGGTTCCTGATCGGTGGACTCGTCTTCGGTCTGGCTGCACGGGAGACCGGAAGAGCGGAGGGCCCGAGCAGCGGCGCCGCCTGACGGCGCTTCGGGGAACGGCGAACAGAGGATCCGAGACCGTGGCGTGAACGACGAACTGTGGGCGCCGGCGAACCCGAAACCGGACGAGTGCGAGGTCCTGGCGGGCCATGTTTGAGTCACACCAGCTTGGCCAGATCGTGGTTGAGTGCGACTACGTTGACGTGCTCCTGCCCCAGGAAGCCCAGAACACGTCCCTGGACGTGCTGGGCGACCAGCATCCTGACCTTGGCGGGCGCGAGGTGGCGCGCCTTCGCGACACGGTCGACCTGTTCGTAGGCGTACGCCGGGGAGATCGCCGGGTCGAGGCCGGAGCCGCTGGCGGTGACGGCGTCCGGGGGGACGGACGAGAACGGAACTCCGTCGAAGGCGGCGACGGCGGCAAGGCGGTCCTGGACGGTCCCGATCAGATCGGTGTTGTTCGGTCCAAGGTTGGAGGCGCCCGAGTTCATGGGGTCGTAGCCGCCCGTGGACGGGCGGGGCTGGAACCACGTGGGGTCGGGGCGCAGCGGCTCCTGCGCGTCCTGGGGATTCTTCTTCGGCAGTGTGAAGTTCTGGCCGATCAGTGAGGAGGCCACTGGCTTGCCGTTCGTCGTCAGCAGCGAGCCGTCGGCCTGGTGGGAGAGACCGGCCTGGGCGATGGCGGTGACGAGCAGCGGATAGGCGATGCCGGTGAGCAGGGTGAACGCCAGCAGTATCCGCAAGGCGGTCAGATGGTGCTGGAGTACGGGGGGAAGGTGGGTGCGCACCGTGGGATCGCCTTCTTCTGTCGTCGGGACGTCTGTCAGCGCAGTCCGGGGATGAACTGGATGAGGAGGTCGAGCAGTTTGATGCCCACGAAGGGCAGTACCAGCCCGCCGAGCCCGTACATCCAGATGTTGCGGCTGAGCAGTTTCGCGGCGAAGGACGGCCGGTAGCGCACACCGCGCAGCGCGAGCGGGATCAGCGCGATGATGATCAGCGCGTTGAACACGATCGCGGAGGCGATCGCCGAGGTCGGACTGTGCAGGCGCATGATGTTGAGCTTGTCCAGGCCCGGGTGGACCATCGCGAACATCGCCGGGATGATCGCGAAGTACTTCGCGACGTCGTTGGCGATCGAGAAGGTCGTCAGCGCGCCGCGGGTCATCAGCAGTTGCTTGCCGATCTCGACGATCTCGATGAGCTTGGTCGGGTTGGAGTCCAGGTCCACCATGTTCCCGGCCTCCTTCGCGGCCGAGGTACCGGTGTTCATCGCCACGCCGACATCGGCCTGGGCGAGCGCGGGCGCGTCGTTCGTACCGTCGCCCGTCATCGCGACCAGCTTGCCGCCCTCTTGTTCGCGCCGGATCAGGGCCATCTTGTCCTCGGGCGCGGCCTCGGCAAGGAAGTCGTCCACCCCTGCCTCCTGGGCGATGGCGCGCGCGGTCAGCGGGTTGTCGCCGGTGATCATGACGGTTCTGATGCCCATGCGGCGCAGTTCGTCGAAGCGTTCGCGCATGCCTTCCTTGACGACGTCCTTCAGGTGGATGACGCCGAGGACCCGGGCGCCGCGCGCTTCGCCATGCCGAGTCACTTCGCCGACGACCAGCGGAGTGCCGCCGCTCGCGGCGATTCCGTCGACGATGGCGCCGACCTCTGCCGTGGGGTGGCCGCCGTTGTCACGGACCCAGCGCATCACGGCCGTCGCCGCTCCCTTGCGCAAGGACCGATTGTCCTGAGGATCACTGATGTCGACACCGCTCATCCGGCTCTGAGCGGTGAAGGGTACGAAATGTGCCTGGGCCAGTTCACCCTCACTACGGCCGCGCAGCGCGTATTGCTCCTTGGCGAGGACGACGATCGAGCGGCCCTCGGGCGTCTCGTCGGCGATCGACGACAGTTGGGCGGCATCCGCGAGTTCTTCGGTGGTCACCCCGTCCACCGGCAGGAACTCGGCGGCCTGACGGTTGCCGAGGGTGATGGTGCCGGTCTTGTCGAGCAGCAAAGTATTGACGTCGCCGGCGGCCTCCACCGCGCGCCCGGACATCGCCAGCACGTTGCGCTGCACGAGCCGGTCCATGCCCGCGATGCCGATCGCCGACAGCAGCGCGCCGATCGTCGTGGGGATCAGGGCAACGACGAGGGCGACGAGGACGACGATGGTCTGCTCGGCCCCTGCGAAGACGGCGAAGGGCTGCAGGGTCGCCACCGCGATCAGGAAAATGATCGTGAGGGATGCCAGCAGGATGTTGAGCGCGATCTCGTTCGGTGTCTTCTGCCTCGCGGCCCCCTCCACGAGTGCGATCATCCGGTCGATGAAGGTCTCCCCCGGCTTCGAGGTGATCTTCACGACGATCCGGTCCGAGAGCACCTTGGTACCGCCCGTGACCGCCGACCGGTCGCCGCCCGACTCGCGGATCACCGGTGCCGACTCGCCCGTGATGGCCGACTCGTCGACGCTCGCGATGCCCTCGACCACATCGCCGTCGCCGGGGATGACCTGCCCGGCCTCCACGACGACGTGATCGTCCGGACGGAGGTCGACGCCCGGAACCTCCTCCTCTGCTGCGTCCATCGCGCCGGGCCGCCAGCCGGTGAGACGGCGTGCGGTCGTCGTCGTCCTGGTGCGGCGCAGAGTCTCCGCCTGGGCCTTGCCGCGTCCTTCGGCCACGGCTTCGGCGAGGTTGGCGAAGACGGACGTCAGCCAGAGCCATACCGTGATCACCCAAGCGAAGACACCGGGTGTCCTGATGGCCGACAGCGTGGTCAGGACTGCTCCGATCTCCACCACGAACATGACGGGGTTGTGGACCATCGAGCGCGGATCCAGCTTGCGCAGGGCTTCGGGGAAGGACGTCAGAAGCTGCTTGGGATCGAGCAGCCCGCCCGAGACCCGGTGCCGGCGACGCCCGCCGCCGGGCGGGGTGGGAGCGGAAGTGGCGGTCGTGGACATCAGTGCAGACCCTCCGCGAGGGGGCCCAGTGCGAGCGCGGGGAAGTACGTCAGACCGACGACGATGAGGATCACTCCGGTCAGCAGACCGACGAACTGGGGCCGGTGGGTGGGCAGGGTGCCCGCGGTGACCGGAACGGGCTGCTGCCCGGCGAGCGAGCCGGCGAGCGCCAGGACGAACACCATCGGCAGGAACCGGCCGACGAGCATGACCACACCAAGTGCGGTGTTGTACCAGACGGTGTTCGCGCTCAGCCCCGCGAACGCCGAGCCGTTGTTGTTCGCGGCCGACGCGAAGGCGTACAGGACCTCGGAGAAGCCATGCGGTCCGGAGTTGAGCATGGCGGCCCTCTCCCCCGGTAACGCCATGGTCAGCCCCGCACCGACCAGGGCGAGCGCGGGTGTGGTCAGGATGTAGAGCGAGGCGAGCTTCATCTCCCGGCCCCGGAGCTTCTTGCCCAGATACTCGGGCGTACGGCCGACCATCAGTCCGGCGACGAAGACCGTGACGATCGCCAGGATCAGGATTCCGTAGAGCCCGGATCCGGTGCCGCCGGGCGCGATCTCCCCCAGCATCATGTTGAAGATCGTCATTCCGCCGCCGCCCGGCGTGTACGAGTCGTGGGAGGAGTTGGCCGCTCCGCACGACGTAAGGGTGGTGGATGCGGCGAACAGGGCGGAGGCCCAGATCCCGAACCGCGTCTCCTTGCCCTCTGTCATTCCGCCGGCCGCGTGACCGGCCGTGCTGCTGACGCTGTGCAGCTCGTTGGCGGTCACGAGGGCGACCGACGCACCCCAGATCAGTACCATCACGGCAACGATCGCGTAGCCCTGTCGGTTGTCGCCGACCATCGTCCCGAAAGTCCGCGGCAGCGAGAACGCGATGACCAGCATGAGGTAGATCTCGATCAGGTTGGTGAAGGCGTTGGGGTTCTCGAAGGGGTGCGCGGAGTTCGCGTTGTAGAAGCCACCGCCGTTGGTGCCCAGTTCCTTGATGGACTCCTGGGAGGCGACGGGGCCCCCGGTCATGCTCTGGTGTCCGCCTGCGATGGTGGTGATGTCGTGGATCGGGTGGAAATTCTGAACCGTACCGGCGGCCACCAGAACGATCGCGAAGACGAACGCCAGGGGCAGCAGAACGCGAAGCACGATCCGAGTCAGGTCGACCCAGAAATTTCCGACGCGATCGGTCTTCTTCCTGACGAAGCCCCGGATCAGTGCGGCGACGACGGCGATGCCCACAGCCGCCGAAACGAAATTCTGCACCGCGAGGCCCGCCATCTGGACCAGATGACCCATGGTCGATTCGCCGGAATACGACTGCCAGTTGGTATTGGTGACGAAGGATGCCGCGGTGTTGAACGACTGGTCCGCGCTGACCGGCTTCATTCCCAGAGACAGCAGGAGATGGTTCTGCAGGCGGAGGAATGCGTACAGGAACACCACCGACACTGCGGAGAAGGCCAGGATGCTCCGCAGGTAGACCGGCCACGTCTGGTCGGCGTCGCCGTTCACTCCGCCTGCCCGGTAGATCAGACGTTCCGCCCGCCCATGGTGATCGGTGGTCAGGACGCGGGCCATGTAGCCGCCCAGCGGCCGAAAGGAGAGTCCCAGCGCGACCGCCAGGGCGAGTACTTGGAGCCATCCCGCGAGAGTGTCGTTCATCCGGCCTCTCCGCCTAGAACTTCTCGGGGAAAATCAGGCAGACGACCAGGTAGATCACGAGGCATACGGCAACGATCAAGCCCACGATGTTTTCCGCGCTCACAGACGTCCGGCCCCCTTTGCGATCAGACCAATGAGTGCGAACACCACGACCGTGAGGCCGATGAATGCTACGTCCGGCATACGCGAAGCACCTCGCAGAGGCATCAGAGGCGGGACTGTTCACCCTGGCCGGAATATGGCGCGAAGGCTCATTTTTGACGCTATATCAGTTTGTTTCGGGAGTGACCTGACGCTCCGCGGGCCGATCAGGTGAACGTGAAGCGTGGGTACTCACCCGGCACGGCCGAACGTCACACTGCCGCCGGGCGTGGCGCTCGGAAGAGTGAGCGCCACCGAGAAGGCGGCCCCGCCGTCCTCGACGGTCGTCTCCAGGACACCGTTCATGGCTTCGGTGAGGTCGCGCGACAGCCGCAGGGCCAGACTGTCACCCCGGGTACTCGATGCCCTGGTGGCGGCTGTGCCCGGCTCCGGGCCCGGGCCGTGCGTCCCGTCCTTCACCTGGATCACCAGGCGGTCGCCCCGGGCCTCGGCGGTGAAGACGGGGGGCCGGTCCGGCGGGCTGTGCCGCAGTGCGTCGGCCCCGAGGGCGGTCAGGGCGCGGGTGAGGAGCGCGGCGTCGGCGATCACGTCAGGCAGCTGTTCCGGCAGGCGCAGAACGATCGAGTGCCCACCGGGCCCGAGGTCGTCCAGGGCGGCGCCCAGTGCCTCGCCGAGGTCGACCGGGCGGAGGTAGAGGTCGAGGGCCCCGGCATGCAGACGGCTCAGATCGTCGAGATCGGTGACCAACTGCGCCGCCCGGTGCACGGCCGCCCGGGCCGCGTCCAGAAGCTGCGCCTCCTCGGGAACCGGCTCGCCGGCACGCCGATGCCGCAAGCGCTGGAGCGCCTCTTGGGCAGTGCGCAATGGAGCACGCAGATCGCGGCCTGCTGCCAGGAGCAGAGATGCCCGGGTGCGTTCGGCGGCTGCGAGAGCGTCCGTGGCACCGCCGCTCCCGACGATACGCCCCCGGTCGTGGACCAGCCCCAGTTCGGCCGCGCACGCTGCGAGGACGCGTTGGTCCTCCGTGCTCAGTCCTTTGCCGCAGGCGGCCAGTGTGAGGTTGTCGTCGACCGGGCTTTCCACATCCGCCTCGTAGGGCTTTTCCGGCGGCCGTTCCCCGGCGCTGGCGACCACGTACCAGCGGGGCACGGGGGATGCTCTGGGATCCCTTTCGAGCAGGCTGATCGCCCTGAGGCCGAAGTTCTCCCGGATCTGCTCCACCAGCGCCGGCAGCTCCTGCCCCCGCATCATGGCGGTGGCCAGGCGGCTCAACGCCTTCGCCTCCGATGTCGCGCGTACGGCCTGATGCGTACGCTGTGCGGCTGTTCCGGCTGCCGTGCCGACGAGAGCGGCCGTGGCGATGAAGACCACGAGCGCGGCGATCTCGTCGGCGCGCTCGATGGCCAGCGAGTGCACCGGTGCCGTGAAGTAGTAATCGGCGAGCAGCGCCGCGGCGACCGCGGCGAACAGTGCGGGGTAGAGACCGCCGACCAGGGCGGCCCCGACCACGGCAAGCAGATAGATCACCAGGTCGCCGGCGAGGCCGAGGTGGCCACGGAGCGCGATCAGCAGGAGCGTCAGTACGGGCAGCAGCACCACGGCACCGGCCAGCGCGGTCCAGTACCGCCGTGGGCCCGTGCCACGACTCGGCCGCGGAAGCGTCGGCACCGCGGTCCCTGCCGCCTCCTCGTGGGTGACGATGTGCACGTCGATGGGGCCGGACCGCTTGACCGTCCGCTCTCCCACCCCTGCTCTCAGAAAGGAGGCGAGACGGCCGCGCCGGCTCGCGCCCAGCACGATCTGAGTGACGTTCTCCGCCTCGGCGAACTGGAGCAGGGCATCGGCAACCTCCTCGCCCGTGGTCTGGTGGTAGCTGCCGCCGAGCGACTCCAGAAGGGTGCGCTGCGCGTTCAGTACAGCCGGGTCGACGCCGGTGAGCCCGTCCTCCGGGACCACGTGGAGGGCCAGCAGCTCGGTGCCGGGCGTACGAGCGCTGATCCGCGCGGCGCGGCGGATGAGCGTCTCGCCCTCCGGGCCACCGCTCAGGGCCACCAGAATCCGTTCCCGGGTCTCCCAAGGAACGGAGATGCCGTGTTCGGCCCGGTAGCGCTGCAGCCCCTCCTCCACCCGGTCGGCGAGCCACAGCAAGGCAAGTTCCCGCAGTGCGGTCAGGTTGCCGACCCGGAAGTAGTGCGTGAGGGCGGATTCGATGCGGTCAGGTGGGTAGATGTCGCCGTGCACCATACGGCGGCGCAGCACCTCGGGCGGCAGATCGACCAGCTCGATCTGATCGGCGCGACGCGCCACCTCGTCGGGCAGAGTCTCGCGCTGCCTGACCCCGGTGATCTGCCGGACCACATCGTTGAGGGATTCCAGGTGCTGAACGTTGAGCGTGGTGACGACGTCGATGCCGACGTCGAGGAGCTCCTCGACGTCCTGCCACCGCTTGGCATTGCGGGCCCCCGGAACGTTGGAGTGGGCCAGCTCGTCCACCAGCGCGACCTGAGGGCGGCGGGCCAGCACCGCGTCCGGATCCATCTCGGAGAACGCCGCACCACGATGGGCCAGAGTACGCCGGGAAATCGTCTCCAGACCGTCGGCCATGGCCGCGGTCGGCCGACGCCCGTGCGGCTCGACGAAGCCCACGACGACATCCGCGCCCAGTGAACGCAGCCGCTGCCCCTCCGCGAGCATGGCGTACGTCTTCCCGACCCCGGGGGCCGCCCCGAGGTAGATCCGCAACTGTCCACGTGCCACCGGCGAACTCCTGGCAGGTACTCCATGTCGTGCTCGCGTCCTACCATGGTGCGCCCTTCCGCGCCGCTCCACTCGACGGCACCGGCCCCGGGCCCGCAGGGGCACGCTCGAGGTCCATCGAGTCCGAACCAGCGGGGCTGCCTCGCCACCCGTTACGAGAGGACCGCAACCCTGTCCCTGATCCGCCGGACAGGCCGTAGCCGAAGCCCCCGGCATCCGCACCCGCTCACCGCCTTCCGGGCGAATCCGTCTGTCGCCACACCGCAGGGTTCTTGAATCTCCTGACACCGGGTGACCGTATTGATTCGTTGCGCTCACTTATGGGGTAGTTCCGTGATTCGCCCCGTCACCGGAGGTGATGTCGTGTCAGGCGGAGTCTTGAGCGTGGTCTGCACCGCGGCGCTGGCCACGATCGTCGTAGCCTCGCCGGCAGCCGCCGCACCCGTTGAGCCGGGACCGGAGGCGAGCGGTGCCGCGAAGCCGTCCGTCGCGCCCACGGCCGTTCCCGCCCCGGCCCCCGCGGCAGCGGGCAGGGGCGTCGCATCGTTGCTGACCGAGTTGCAGACGTTGTACCAGCAGGCCGAGGAGGCCACCGAGGCGTACAACGGGACCGCGGCGGAGCTGAAGAAGCGTACGGCGCAGGCGAAGAAGCTCAGTGCCTCGCTCGGCGCCGCCCGCGTCGCGCTGGCCGGCAGTCGGGACGCGGCGGGAGAGCTGGCCCGGGAGCAGTACCAGGGGCGGTCGGACCTGTCGTCGTACCTGCGGTTGCTGCTGGCCCCCGATCCCGAGCACTTCCTGGACCAGGAGCACGTGATCCGGCGGACGGCGACCGGGCAGGCGGCGACCGTGAAGCGGCTCGCCGGTGCGGAGAAGCGCGCGGACGAGCTGGCGACCGAGTCGCGCAAGGTGCTGGGCCGGCAGCAGGTGCTGGCCGCGAAGCGGAAGAAGCAGCGGGACGCCGTGCAGTCGCGGCTCAAGGTCGTCGAGGCGAAGCTGGCCAGGCTCTCCGCCGCTCAGCTCGCCGAGCTGGCCCGGCTGGAGCAGCAGGGCACGGCGAAGGCCCAGGGCGCGCTGGCCGCCTCGGGCGCGCTGTCCTCGGTCAAGCCGCCGTCCCAGGCAGGCGGCCAGGCGGTGAGGTACGCGATCGGGCAGGTCGGCAAGCCGTACGTGTGGGGCGCGGAGGGGCCGGACTCGTTCGACTGCTCGGGGCTCACCTCGCAGGCCTGGGCGAAGGCGGGCCGGGTCATTCCGCGGACCTCGCAGGAGCAGTGGCGGCAGCTGCCGAAGGTGCCGCTGAACACGCTGCGCCCGGGTGACCTGGTGATCTACTTCCCGAAGGCCACCCATGTGGCGCTGTACGTCGGCAACGGTCTGGTGGTGCAGGCACCCCGGCCGGGCGCGCAGGTGAAGGTCTCGCCGCTGGCGTCGAACCCGCTGCTGGGCGCCGTACGGCCGGATCCGCAGGGCGTGCCGCTGTCCGCGTACGAGGCGCCGCAGCTTCCGCAGGGGGCGTCCGCGGGATCGGACGCGGGGTACGGCTCGTCCTCGGCGCCCCAGGGGTAGGCCCCGGGCGACGGAGGCCGTGGATGACAGCCGGGCCGAGTGCCGTCGGGTTCCCGACGGGACTCGGCCCGTTTGCTGCGGTCAGGCGGCCGACGCGGCGCCGGACACCTCGGCGAGGTACGCGTTCGTCTTCTCGGGGTCGAAGAAGAAGTTCTCGAAGTCCGCCGGGTTGTTGAAGCCGTTGGCGAAGCGGTTGGCGACCGGCTGGAGCTGGCCGGCGGCGCCGATCAGGTTCAGTACGTGCTCCGGCGGTACGCCGAGCATCGCGTTGGTCCACTTCACGACGTGCTGCGTGGTCTCCCAGTGCCGGTCGAACGTGGCCTGCATCCACTCCGCGTCGAACTCGCGGTCGCCGTGCTCGATGATCGAGTTCAGGTAGGAGTTCGCGCACTTGGAGGCCGTGTTGGAGCCCTGGCCGGTGATCGGGTCGTTGGCGACGACCACGTCCCCCACGCCGAGGACCAGACCGCCGCCGGGCAGCCGGCCGATCGGCTTGCGGACGGTCGGGGCGTAACGGCCCGCCAGGGTGCCGTTGGCGTCGGTCAGTTCGACCTTGGTGGCGCGGGCGTACTCCCATGGCAGGAAACGCTCCAGGAGCTCCAGCGTCTTGGCGAGGTGCTCGGAGGGGTCCTTGATGCCCTGGAACGCGTCGAGCGGGCCGCCCGGGATGCCCTCCCAGAACAGGATGTCGGCGCGGCCGGACGTGGTCAGGGTCGGCATCACGAAGAGCTCGCCGACGCCGGGGACCAGGTTGCAGCGGACCGCGTCGAACTCGGGGTGTTCGGGGCGCGGGCCCATTCCGTGGACGTACGCGACGGCCAGGGCGCGCTGCGGGGCGTCGAACGGCGAACGGGATGCGTCCCGGCCGAACATGGAGACCAGCTCGCCCTTGCCCGCGGAGACCATCACCAGGTCGTACGTACGGGAGAAGTAGTCCAGGTCGGAGACGGCGGCACCGTGGATGACGAGCTGTCCGCCGCGCTGGGCGAAGGTCTCCATCCAGCCGGCCATCTTCACGCGCTGGTCGATGGACTGGGCGAAGCCGTCCAGCTTGCCGACCCAGTCGACGGCGCGCGAGGAGTCGGGCGCGGCGACCGAGACGCCGAGGCCCTCGATGCGCGGGGCCTGGGACTCCCAGAAGTTGAGCTGGTAGTCGCGTTCGTACTCGAGCGCGGTGTGGAACATGCACTGGGTCGACATGACCCGGCCTGACCGGATCTCGTCGGCGGTGCGGTTGGACATCAGGGTGACTTCGTACCCCTTGGACTGCAGTCCGAGGGCGAGCTGGAGACCGGACTGGCCGGCTCCGACTATGAGTATCTTCCGCATCGCGGTTCTCCGTTACGTGTTGCGTGCGAGCTATGCCGGGGTCGCGTCGAGGGCGTGGCCCACGAGGGCCAGCAGCGACTCGACGACGGTGATCTTGTTACGCGCGTCCATGATCACAACAGGCACGTGCGGCGGGACAGTCAGGGCCTCCCGGACGTCCTCCGGCTCGAACCCCGGCGTTCCCTCGAAGTGGTTGACGGCAACGATGTACGGCAGGCTGCAGCTCTCGAAGTAGTCGAGTGCGGGGAAGCAGTCGGCGAGCCGCCGGGTGTCGGCGAGCACGACCGCGCCGATCGCGCCGCGCACCAGGTCGTCCCACATGAACCAGAAGCGCTGCTGGCCCGGTGTGCCGAACACGTACAGCACGAGGTCGTCGTCGAGCGTGAGCCGGCCGAAGTCCATCGCGACGGTCGTGGTGAGCTTGTCGGGCGTCGCGGAGAGATCGTCGGTCTCCTCGCTGGCCTGGGTCATCATCGCTTCGGTCTGCAGCGGGGTGATCTCGGAGACGGACCCCACGAAGGTCGTCTTGCCCACGCCGAACCCGCCCGCGACCACGATCTTCGTGGCGATGGGGGCCCTGGTGTGGTCCAACTGCCAGGCCTGCAGCGATTCTTCGGCCTGGTCCCTGGCTCCCGGCTGGCGCGGGGCGAAGAGCGGCGACTCAGAGACGGCGGAGTCCATTGAGCACCCTTTCGAGCAGTGCGCGGTCGGGCTGGCCGGTGCCGTGACCGGTCCCGTACACGCGGATCTTTCCCTGGTCGGCCAAGTCGCTGATCAGCACCCGGACGACGCCGAGCGGCATCTTCAGCAGTGCGGAGATCTCCGCGACCGTACGCATCCGGCGGCAGATCTCGACGATGGCCTGAAGCTCCGGCATGACCCGGGTGGACAGGTTGCCGTTGGTCAGCTCGCGGCGCTCCTCGGGCGCTTCGAGCGCGGCGACGAACGTCTCGACGAGCAGGACGTGGCCGAAGCGGGTACGACCGCCGGTGAGGGAGTACGGGCGGACCCGTGCGGGCCTTCGGTCGGACCCGCGGACGGGGAGCCTGCGGGCGGGTTCAGCAGCGGGCGTCACTGGGTGCTCTCCATCGATTTGCGCAATTCACTGCGGAGTTCGGGGGTGAGTACGTGTCCGGCTCGGCCGACGAAGAGCGCCATGTGGTACGCGATGACGCTCATGTCGCAGTCCGGGGTGGCGTGCACACCGAGCAGCGAGCCGTCGCTGATCGACATGACGAAGACGCTGCCCTCGTCCATGGCGACCATGGTCTGCTTGACGCCGCCGCCGTCCATCAGTTTGGCGGCGCCGACGGTGAGGCTGCCGATGCCGGAGACGATGGTGGCCAGGTCGGCGCTGGAGCCCCTGGGGCCGTCCTGCCGGCCGGTGGCCTCGTGGGTGATCAGATGGCCGGGGTCGGAGGAGAGCAGCATCAGTCCGTCGGACGAGACGACGGTGACCGAGTGGACCCCTGGCACCTCCTCCACCAGATTGCTCAGCAACCAGTGAAGATTCCGGGCTTCGGTACTCAGCCCGAATGTGCTGGGCGCAGTCAACTGCGTGCCTCCTCGACTGTGTCCCCCGTCTCATCGGTTCGGCCGTCGTTACGGTCGGCCGGGTCACTGGGCTCGGTATGTGCGGGGCGCCCGGCGTGTACCGCGGCCCCGGGGAACGGCTGGGTCGCCGTGATCTCGGCGATCTCCGCCTCGACGTCCCGGCGGCCGTTCTTCGCGCCCTGGTGGAAGCCGCCGAGCCGACGGCGCAGCGCCTCCTTGTCCAGGCTGCCCTTGCGCTCCGTGCCGGATTCCGTGGTGGGCTTGACGACCTTGGGGGTGCGCTTGGGCAGCCCCTTGTCCGTGATGCGCTCCTGCTGCTGGGGCTGCGGCTCCGCCTTGCGGGGGCCGGGCAGGGCGTCGGCGACGGGCGCGGGGGCCGGGGACTCGTCGGCGGTGCGCTCGTGGCGGTCGGGGCCGATGGCGTACGGGTCGGGAGCCCTGAACTCGGGGACGTCGGCGAACTCCGGCACCACCGGGAGCCGGACCTGCATCGTGGTCTCGGCCTCGGCCTCGGCGGCGGCCGGGGCGTTGTCCACCGTGTGCCCGGGGTCGGGAACGGGCTCGGAAACGGGCTCGGAGACCGGCTCGGAGACCGGCTCGGAAACGGCCGCCCCGGACTCGCGGATCGTCTGCTCGGCCGCGGCGATCAGCGGGTCGCCGGGCAGGGCGAGCGTGCGCGCCGGCAGCGCGTTGGAGTTGGCCTCGGCGACCGACCCCGGAAGGTTCAGCGCGGGCGTGTCGCCGGGGACCTTCAGCGGCGGCGGCGTGGCGGCCGGTGGCGCCTTCGGCAGCAGGGCCTGGGGCAGGACGACGACCGCTGTGACCCCGCTGCCGTTGTGGTCGCGCAGCTGGACGCGTACGCCGTGGCGCGCGGCCAGCAGCGAGGTGACCTGGAGGCCGAGCCCGGCACCGGACGCCGCCTTGTCGTCCCGTTCCCCCGCATCGAACAAGGTGGGGTCGCCGAGCCGGGTGTTGAGCTCGCTCATCCGTACGGCCGACATCCCGATGCCCTCGTCCTGGACGGAGAGCATCACCTCGCCCGTCTCCAGCAGCCAGCCGGAGAGCTGGACATGGGAGTCGGGCGGGGAGAAGGAGGTCGCGTTCTCCAGGAGTTCGGCGACGAGGTGGCTGAGGTCGTCGGCGGCGAAACCGGCGATCTGGGCGTGCGGCGGCAGGGACTGGATGGTGACCCGCTCGTACCGCTCGATCTCGGAGACGGCCGCGCGCAACACGTCGACCAGCGGGATCGGGCCCGCGTGCCCGTGCCCGTGCTCGGCGCCCGCGAGGACCAGCATGTTCTCGCTGTGCCGGCGCATGACCGTGGCCATGTGGTCGAGCTTGAAGAGGGTGGCCAGCCGCTCCGGGTCGTGCTCGCGCTCCTCCAGGTTCTCGATGACACCGAGCTGGCGCTCGACGAGGCCGAGGGTGCGCAGCGAGAGGTTGACGAAGGTGTGGTGGACCGTGTTCTTCAGCCGCTCCAGCTGGGCGGTGAGGTCGGACGCCATGACCTGGAGTTCGGCGCGCTGGAGGGTGAGCGCCTCGCGTCCGGCGATCAGCTCGCCGCGCTCGGTCTCCAGGCTCTCGAAGCGGCCGTTGAACTCGTGGAGCAGTCCGTGCAGCTTGCCGTGCAGGGCGTTGATGGACCGTACGACCTGGGCGAACTCGTCGTTGCGGCCGGTGTAGCGGACCGGTTCGGCGTTGTCGGGCTCGGCGACGAGGCGGGCGGCGCCGATCCGCAGGACGGCGAGCGGCTGGGTGAGGGTACGGGCCACGGCGGTGGAGACGCCGATGGCGATCAGCAGGCAGCCGCCGAGCAGCGCGATCCGCAGTTCGAGCGCGGTGACGTCGTCGTCGCGGAGCTGCTCCAGGTGCTGGACCTGTGCGGTGCCGAGGGCGGACTCGACGCCCCGCATCCGGTCGATCCGGGCGGAGAGGGCCGCCTCGGCCTTCTTGCTGCTGGTCCGCTGGTCGGACTCGGACAGCTCGGGGCGGTCGGTGAGGGAGTTGAGGTACTTCTCCGCGCTGTTGACCTCGGGCCCGGTGACGGTGGACGACAGCTTGTCGCGGGCGGTGGAGCCCGCGGCCTGGTCGAAGTCGGCGAGCGAGGCGAGTTCGCGGACCCGGGCCTGCTGGGCGGCTGCGCTCAGCTCGTCACGGGTGCGGTCGTCCTTGCTGCTGCCCTGGTCCTGGGTCTGGACGGGCAGTCCGGTGATCTGGTCGAACTGCGGGGTCGTGACCTTGCGGGGTACGGACAGCGCGGCGAGGAGCAGCCCGCGGGTGGCGGAGGCCTGCTCGGTGGCCCGGCCGAGAGCGAGCGGGGCGCGGGTGGCCTCGGCGGCGCGCGGCGGGGTCTTCTCGGCGAGTTCGTCGGCGAGGTCCTGGAGCTTGGCGATGACCTCGGAGTACGCCTGATGGGCGGCCAGCGCCGTGCCCTTGCCGCTGAGCGCGTCGCGGCGCAGGGAGGGGATGGTGGAGAGGTCGCGGCGCAGTGCGGCCGGGGCCGCGCCCCTGATCTCGTCCACCCGCTGGTCGACGCGGGCGCTCCGGCTGCCGGGGTCGCCCTTGCCCTCGCCCGCCGGGCCGGACTCCTCGTCACGGCCGGCCGCGATGTACGCGGTGACCTCGTCACGTTCGTCGGCGAGGGCGTGGGCCAGCGCGATGGCCTGCTGGTTCAGCTCGGCGAGGGTGACCAGCCGCTGCGAGTCGTTCAGGTCGGCGGAGGCACTGAGGGCCGCGGGCGCTCCCGCGGCGATGACGGTGATACCGACGACCGCGACACCGGCGACCAGCCGACTGCGTACGCGCACCGCGCGACGGGTGCCCTCGCTCTCGGCGGGTGCCGGAGGCGTCAGCCCGGAACCGCTGTGCCTACTGCCCTTGCTCCGAGGCCGCTTTTTCTGCACCGGTGCTCGCAATCTTGACTCGTCCGCCCTTGAAGCAGAGGTGACGCACGGTCACATATGAACGAGCGCCCCCGACCGCTGGTACGGCTTCTGACCATTCCAGTGCTTTTGAGAGGGGGGCGCGCATCAACCACTCCGCCACCTGAACGAGTGAACATCACTCCGGAGTTGACGAACAAGTCTCCCCTCGGGGCGCGCCCGGCACACCTGGCCCGTCGGCTGGAACTTCCGCCCGGGCTTTGGCAGGATGCCCGCCCGCATGCCGTACGGAGCCATTCCTTCCGCTCCTGGCATCCGCCTGACCTGCTGGTACAGGCCAACACCGGACCGTGCAGGGCTCGTGAAGGCGTCGTGCAGACTGGCTGTATGCGCATGGAACTCGCGACCGCCCCCGGCGCCCCCGACCGCCCGAACGAGGACTGGGCCGCGACCGCCCTGCCCGCTTCCGGCCAGGGCGGGACGCTGGTCCTGCTCGACGGAGTGACTCCGCCACCGGGTGACGACGGTTGTGTGCACTCGGTCCCCTGGTTCACCGCACGACTGGGTGGCTCGCTGGTCGAACTGTCTGGTTCGCGACGGGATCTGACCCTCCAGGAGATACTGGCCGAGTCCATCCGGCGCACCGCCGGCGCACACCGCTCCACGTGTGACCTTTCTCACGTGCGGACGCCGCAGGCAACGGTCGTCATGGCGCGCTGGGACGAACGCGAGGTCGAACACCTGGTGCTCTCCGATTCCGTACTGCTGCTCGAAGCTCCCGACGGGACCGTGCACCCCCTCCTCGACGACCGGCTGAACCGCCTGCCGCCGGGCTCGCTGGCCAGTGACGCGATCGCCGATGCCACGGTGCGGAACAAGGAGGGCGGCTTCTTCACGGCCGCCGCCGATCCCGCCGTGGCGGCCCGCGCGGTCACCGGACGCACCCCGCTCGACCGGGTGCGGGCGCTGGCCGCGATGACCGACGGGGCGGCCCGTTGGACGGAGATGTTCCGCAAGGGCGACTGGGCGGACTGCCTCGGGGTGCTCCACAAGGAGGGGACGCAGGGGCTGATCGACCGGGTCAGGGCACTTGAGGACGCGGACACGGAACGCACGTTTCTGCGCCGCGGCAAGACGCATGACGACGCGACGGCGGTCTACGCGCTGGTGTGACGGGGACGCAGCCGGGGAAAGGGACAGAGCCGGGGCCGGGCGTCAGTCCTCCGCGCGGGCGTTCAAGTGGTGCAGCAGCCGGGCCAGTTCGGCCACCTCGGCCCGGTCCCAGTCGGCGAGCTTGCGCACATAGCGGTCGCGGCGGGCGTCGCGGACGCTGCGGTAGCGGGCCAGCCCCTCGGCGGTGAGGTGGACGAGAGAGGCCCGGCCGTCGGCCGGATCGGGCTCGCGTGCCACCAGTCCGAGGTTCTCCAGGGCCCGCAGTTGACGGCTCATCGTCGCCTTGCCGACCCCGAAGTAGGCCGCGAGATCGGTGGCCCGCTGCTGCCCGGCCGACTCCAGCCGTACGAGAAGTCCGTAGGCGGCGGCCTCCAGTTCGGGGTGGACCTCGCGCGCCATTTCGCCGGAGTTGGCCCGCGCCCGGCGCAGAAAGACAGCCAACTCCCGTTCCAGGGCAAGGAATGCGTGGTCCACACCACTTTCTCCGGTCGCGCCGGGTTCACCAGTACTTTCGCTCCCGTGCACGTCAACACCCCTCATGAGCTTTCCTGCCGCTGAAAGTTTCTTTCACCGCCGGCCATCGCCGCAGCTCGGCCAGTATTTCGCAGGCGTAGACCAACGGCAGCGCCAAGGCCCCCTTCCGCAGCACGGGTCTACGTGCGTAGCGTCATGCATGGCATGTTCACACCATGTCATGCCGACAGGGGTACTCCCCGTGCCCCTGGGATCAGCACGTCCCCCCACCAAGGCCTCGGAGGCACTCACATGCCGGTGCTCAGATCCGCTTCCAGAACATCCCGTCGCCCGCGCTTCGCGGCCGCCGGGACTCTGCTCGCAGCCCTCTCCCTCCTCCTCACCCTGCCCGGCGCGGCGAGCGCCGCGGGCACCCACGACACCGCCGCGGCGGCCAAGAAGCCCGCCCGGGGCACGGCCACGATGGGCATGGGCGTCGTCGCCCATGACGGCCAGGGCGGACTGCCGAGCGAAACCCTCGCCGCCCAGACCGAAGGCGTCGACGTCTCCGGCTGGCAGGGCAACGTCGACTGGGCGACGCTCTGGAACAGCGGCGTGAAGTGGGCCTACACCAAGGCGACGGAGGGGACGTACTACACGAACCCCTACTTCGCCCAGCAGTACAACGGCTCGTACAACGTCGGCATGATCCGGGGCGCGTACCACTTCGCGACCCCCGACACCACGAGCGGCGCCACCCAGGCCAACTACTTCGTGGACCACGGGGGCGGCTGGTCGCGGGACGGCAAGACACTGCCCGGCGTCCTGGACATCGAGTGGAACCCGTACGGCGCCCAGTGCTATGGCAAGACCCAGGCCGGCATGGTGTCCTGGATCCGCGACTTCGTGAACACGTACAAGGCGCGCACCGGACGTGACGCGGTCATCTACACCGCGACCAGCTGGTGGCAGACCTGCACCGGCAACAACGCGGGCTTCGGCACCACCAACCCGCTGTGGGTGGCCCGCTACAACTCCACGGTCGGCGAACTCCCGGCCGGCTGGGGCTACTACACGATCTGGCAGTACACCTCGTCCGGCCCCTACGTCGGCGACCACAACCACTTCAACGGCGCCCTCGACCGCGTACAGGCGCTCGCCAACGGCTGAGCCCGCCCCGCCGCGCCCGCGCCGGTCACCCCCGTCGCACGGTAGAGCCCCCGGTGACGCACCCCCGTCACCGGGGGCTCTACCCTGTTCGCACTCCTGACCAGGAACTTCACCCTCCGAGCTGACACCGAAGCCCCTTATACACCCGGTGTATACCCCGTGTGTATAGTCCTTCCCTGCCGCACATCGCGTGCCTTGTTCAGCCACGGAGGAGTGACCCGCCTTGTCCATGAAGACGAAGTCGATCGGTACGGGGTTGGCCGCCGCCCTTGTGACGGCGCTCACCCTGACGCTGAGCGGCTGCTCCATGCAGACCACCGCGCCGGCCTCGGCGCGCGGCGACGCGGGCTCCGACGCCAAGGGCTCCTTCGGCCCGGTGGACTGCCGCAAGGCGAAGTGCATAGCGCTGACCTTCGACGCGGGACCGGGCGAGGACACCCCGCATCTGCTGGACATCCTCAAGGAGAAGAAGGTGCACGCGACCTTCTTCCTGCTCGGCAAGAACCACGTCAAGAAGTACCCCGACACCGTGCGCAGGCTCGCCGCCGAGGGACACGAGGTGGCCAACCACACCTGGACCCACCAGATCCTGACGGACAGGAAGCCCGCCGAGATACGCGCCGAGCTGGAGAAGACGCAGGACGCGATAGCGGAGATCACCGGCAGGAAGCCGCGTCTGATGCGCCCGCCGCAGGGCCGCACCGACGACACCGTCTCGGACATCAGCAAGGACCTGGGACTCTCCCAGGTCCTGTGGAGCGCCACCGCCAAGGACTACTCCACGAACGACTCGGCGCTGATCAAGAAGCGCATCCTGGACCAGGCGAGCAGGGACGGCGTCATCCTGCTGCACGACATCTACAAGGGGACGGTGCCCGCCGTGCCCGGCATCATCGACGCGCTGAAGAAGCAGGGCTACACCTTCGTCACCGTCCCGCAGCTGATGGCACCCGCCGAGCCGGTCCCGGGGACCATCTACCGCCCCTGATCCGCGCTTCCCGGCCGGATCCGTGCGGATGGAAGGCGGCAGACGCCCCGCCCCGGACCCGCACGGCCGGAACACGGGAACGGCCCGCCCACCCGTTGCCGGGAAGGCGGGCCGTCCGTACCGGTACGCACGTGGGGCCACGTCCGTCACGCCGTGGCCGCTACGCCGCGGCCGGGATCCTCTCCTCGGGCCTGGCCGCGGAGGCCGGGGCGAGGGCGATCTCCAGCACCTGGCGCACATCCGTCACGGGGTGGACCTCCAGGGTGTCCAGTACCTCGGCCGGGACGTCGTCCAGATCCGCCTCGTTCCGCTTCGGGATCACCACGGTCGTGATTCCGGCCCGGTGTGCGGCCAGCAGCTTCTGCTTCAGGCCGCCGATCGGCAACACCCGCCCTGTCAGCGAGACTTCACCGGTCATCGCCACATCCGTACGGACCAGCCGTCCGGAGAGCAGCGAGGCCAGCGCCGTCGTCATCGTGATGCCGGCGCTCGGGCCGTCCTTCGGGACCGCGCCCGCCGGGAAGTGGATGTGCACGCCGCGGTCCTTCAGATCCGCGACCGGCAGCTCCAGCTCCGCGCCGTGCGACCGCAGGAAGCTCAGCGCGATCTGCGCGGACTCCTTCATGACGTCGCCGAGCTGACCGGTGAGGGTCAGTCCGGACCCCCCGGTCTCCGCGTCGGCCAGCGACGCCTCCACGAACAGCACATCGCCGCCCGCACCGGTCACCGCGAGCCCGGTGGCCACGCCCGGCACCGCGGTGCGGCGCTCGGCCGGGTCCTGGGCGGACTCGGGGACGTGGTGCGGCCGTCCGACCAGACCGCGCAGCTCCGCCTCGGTGACCGTGAACGGAAGCTCCCGCTCGCCCAGTTCGTGCTGGGCCGCGACCTTGCGGAGCAGCCGGGCGACGGCCCGCTCCAGGTTCCGTACGCCCGCCTCGCGGGTGTACTCGCCGGCCAGCTTGCGCAGGGCGGACTCGTCGAGCGTCACCTCGTCCTTCGCCAGACCGGCCCGCTCCAGCTGACGCGGGAGCAGGTGGTCACGGGCGATGACGACCTTCTCGTCCTCGGTGTAGCCGTCGAGCCTGACCAGTTCCATCCGGTCGAGCAGCGCCTCCGGGATGGCTTCGAGCACATTGGCCGTGGCCAGGAAGACGACGTCGCTGAGGTCGAGTTCGACCTCCAGGTAGTGGTCGCGGAAGGTGTGGTTCTGCGCCGGGTCGAGGACTTCGAGCAGGGCGGCCGCCGGGTCGCCCCGGAAGTCGGAGCCGACCTTGTCGATCTCGTCGAGCAGGACGACCGGGTTCATCGAACCGGCCTCCTTGATGGCCCGGACGATACGTCCCGGCAGGGCGCCGACGTACGTACGCCGGTGGCCGCGGATCTCCGCCTCGTCCCGCACCCCGCCGAGCGCGACGCGGACGAACTTGCGGCCCATGGCGTGCGCGACGGATTCACCGAGCGAGGTCTTGCCCACGCCCGGAGGCCCCACCAGCGCCAGCACGGCACCGCCGCGCCGCCCGCCGACGACACCCAGGCCGCGGTCGGCACGCCGCTTGCGGACCGCCAGGTACTCGGTGATCCGCTCCTTCACGTCCTGCAGGCCGGCGTGCTCGGCGTCGAGGACCTGCTGGGCGCCGCGGATGTCGTACGCGTCCTCGGTCCGCTCCGTCCACGGCAGTTCGAGGACCGTGTCGAGCCAGGTCCTGATCCAGGAGCCCTCGGGGCTCTGGTCGGAGGAACGCTCCAGCTTGTCGACCTCCTTGAGCGCGGCCTCGCGGACGTGCTCGGGAAGGTCGGCGGCCTCGACGCGCGCCCGGTAGTCGTCGGACTCGTCCTCCGGGTCGCCGTTGAGCTCGGCAAGCTCCTTGCGTACGGCGTCGAGCTGGCGCCGCAGCAGGAATTCGCGCTGCTGCTTGTCGACGCCCTCCTGGACGTCCTTGGCGATGGACTCGGCGACGTCCTGCTCGGCGAGGTGTTCACCGAGCCACTGGATGGCGAGCTTCAGCCGGGCGACCGCGTCGACGGTCTCCAGGAGCTGCACCTTCTGGGCGGTGGTGAGGAAGGGTGAGTAACCGGAATTGTCGGCGAGCGCGGAGATGTCCTCGATCTGCTGGACCCGGTCCACGACCTGCCAGGCGCCGCGCTTCTTCAGCCAGCTGGTGGCGAGTGCCTTGTACTCCTTGACCAGCTCGGCGGCGGCCCCGGGGAGCGGATCGGGGACGGCCTCGTCGATCCGTGCCCCCTCCACCCAGAGCGCCCCGCCCGGTCCGCTGGTCCCGGCCCCGATCCGTACCCGGCCACGGCCGCGGATGAGCGCGCCCGGATCCCCGTCCGAAAGCCGTCCGACCTGTTCGACGGTGCCGATGACACCGGTGCCGGTGTACGTCCCGTCGACCCGTGGCACAAGCAGCACCTCGGGTTTGCCGCCGCCCTCGCGGGCTGCGGCCTGTGCGGCCTCCACGGCGGCGCGTACATCGGTGTCGGACAGGTCCAGAGGCACCACCATCCCGGGCAGCACGACCTCGTCGTCCAGCGGCAGCACGGGCAGGGCGAGCGGAGTGACCGCATTGGACTCGGTAGCCATGATCTCCCCTTCGGCAGTCAAGTTGAGTTATGAAGACTCAATGCTCATGAGCCGCTCATTGTTCCCCGGAGCATGTTCGCTGTGAGCGATCAACTGAACGCTGTGCGCACGCCCGGCAGGCCGGGTCCGGTCCTGCGTGCATGCACGCAGCGGTGATCCCTGCGCGCGTCCGTATTGATCCGTCCGAGCCCCGGGCGGCACCGGCCCTGCGCAGCAGTGGCCAGCAGGCCACACCGAGCAGCAGCGCCAGTGGATGCCCTCAGTTGGTGAGGGGGCTGCTGAGCTCGAACAGATCGCGCAGCAGCATCGCGCCGGCCCCACCGAGCACCAGCCCCCGCAGCCACGGCGTGAGCAGTCCGGCGAGCGCACCCACGCTCGCCATCAGCCCGAAGCTGATGCCGTAGTCGAGCCGGTGCAGCGAGGACTCCGGCAGATGACCGGCCACCACCGACAGCCCGACCGGGATCTCCGTGGCGAGCGTCGCCACGACATGACCGAGCAGGAACACCCCGGCGGTGCGCCATCCGCCGATGCGGCGTTCCAGCGCGGTCAGCACGAGAGCGAAGCCAAAGACGTACGGGGAGCTGAGCCCGCCGACGACCCACAGCGCGCTGGCGGCCAGGACGAGCAGCAGGGTATCGCCGAGGTGCGCGACATCCGTGCTCGATTCGCGCAGCACGGCGGAGACGGTGGCCGGATCGGCGTACTCCATGAAGAGGGACGTGGCGACGAGCACCAGCAGATACCCGAAGGTGAACGGGGTACCCAGGGGCGTCGGCAGCAGCCGCAGCCACCGGCGGGCCTCGCGGGTCTTGCGGGCCTCGCGGACCTCGCGGGTCTCGCGGGTCTCGCGGGCCGGAGGAGCGGCGCTCTCGCCCGTAAGGCGCTGACGCGGTATGGCGTCGGGCAGTGGCGCCGCGCGGTGCTCTTCCCGAACCGTCCTGTCCGTACCCTGATGCACCGCGTGAGGCCCCTTTCCGTACAAGCCCCCCGAAACAACGTCCCACCCTCCGTGATC
This sequence comes from Streptomyces sp. NPDC058092, assembly GCF_042884935.1. Classification (NCBI taxonomy): domain Bacteria; kingdom Bacillati; phylum Actinomycetota; class Actinomycetes; order Kitasatosporales; family Streptomycetaceae; genus Streptomyces; species Streptomyces sp. NPDC058092. Next base: position 607,681 of record NZ_JBHVSY010000001.1, on the reverse strand, counting down.
GTCCCCCACGCCGTCCATGGCCTGAGCCACATGAGCGGCGTATGAACCGACCCGGGCCCGGTGCCCGATAGAGGGGTGTGAGTTTGTTGCGCCCCTCGGGGGAGGACCGAAATGACGACGACGCCCTGCTGCGCGCCGTCGCGCAGGGGGATACGGCGGCCCTGGCGACGCTCTACGACCGGCACGCGGGCTGGCTGCTCGCCCGGCTGAGCAGACGGTGCCCGGACCCCGAGACCGTACGGGAAGTCCTCCAGGACACCTTCGTGACCGCCTGGCGCTCCGCCGGTTCGCACCGCGGTGCGCGGATCGGCGGCTGGCTCTGGGTGATCGCCTCGCGCCGGCTGGTGGACGCCCAGCGGGTCCATGCCCGCACCGATCTCGCCGCACAGGCCGAGCGGGCCGGGAGCCAGGAGTGGGCGGCCGCGGTGCCGTCCGCCGAGGAGCGGGTGCTGGCCGGTCTGGAGTACGGGCATGTGGGGGCCGCACTCGACCGGATCTCGCCCGAGCTGCGCGAGGTCCTGCGCGCGACGGTCGTCGACGGACTCACGACCCGCGAGACGGCCCGGCTCCTCGGCATACCGGAAGGCACGGTCAAGACCCGGGCGATGCGGGCCAGACGCGAGCTGCGCGCCGCGCTGGAACTGCTGGCGCCGGAAGCCGGACCGCTGGGAGGCAGGGCATGACGACGGGAGGCGACGGCATGAGGAGAGGCAGCGGACTGCCCCACTGGCACGTGGGCGCCGAACTGGCCGGGCGGTACGCCGCCGGTTCGGCGGCGGAGACGGACGCCTGGTCCCTGGAGAAACACGTGGAGACGTGCGGGGGGTGCGCGGCACGGGTCTCTGCGGCGGTACGGGCGCGGCGGGAGTCGGCGGCACTGCTGGACGGGGTGCGGGCGGGAGTGCTGGCCGCGGTCGCGTCGGAGGTGCGTCCGGAGAGGAGGCATGTCCGGAGCGGCACGGACGTTCCTGGGCAGGGGCCCGCCCGGAGCGGCACGGACGTTCCTGGGCAGGGGCCCGCCCGGAGCGGCACGGACGTTCCTGGGCAGGGGCCCGCCCGGAGGGACACTGGCGTTCCGTGCAGGAGGCCCGCCCCGAACCGTCGCGTCCGCTTCCCCGCGTCCGCCTCCCGCACCGGGCGTCTGCTGTGGGCCGCCGGGCCCGCGCTGCGCGGTGCGTGGCTGCTGGCGCTGGTGCTGGTCGCCGTCGGGGCCCTCGCTCTGGCGTACGGGGCCGGGCTCGGCGCCGCCACGCGGCCGCTGCTCCTCGTCATCGCGCCGGTGCTGCCGCTCGCCGGGGTCGTCGTCTCCTACGGACGGCACTCGGACCCGATGCATGAGATCGCCGCCGCCACCCCGTCCGGCGGGCTCCGGCTGCTGCTGACCAGAACCGCCGCGGTGCTCGGCGCGAGCATTCCGGCGCTCACCCTCGCCGGGGCCGCGCTGCCCCCGTCCGCCGGCGGGCCGGGCCCGGCGGCCTGGCTGCTGCCGGGGCTGGCGATGACGCTGGCGGCGCTCGCCCTCGGTTCGTACGTCGGCTGCCGCAACGGCGCCTCGTCCGTCGCCGTGGCATGGGCGGCCGCCGTGCTCCTGCCCGCCTTCGCCACCTCCTCCGCGCCGGGGATCGCCACCCCGGCGGCCGAGGCCGCGCGGTACTTCGCGGGGCCCGCCGCACAGGGCGGCTGGGCGGCCGGGGCGCTGGGGTGCGCCGTGCTGCTCGTCGTACGCCGTAGATCTTTCGACCATCTGGAGACGTTGTGAGCGTGAACGCATGAGCGACACCACTGTCATGAGCACCGTCACGGTCAGGGGGCTGACCGTCCGGCACCGCAAAAAGGCCGCGCTCGACGCCGTCGATCTCGATTTCGCCCCCGGTGTGCACGGACTCCTCGGGCCGAACGGAGCGGGCAAGACCTCGCTGATCCGGGTGCTCGCGACGGTCGCCGCGCCGTCCGGCGGCCGGGTGGAGCTGTTCGGAAACGAGGTCGGCGCGAAGTCCGACCACCGCAGCCGCGCGGCGGTCCGGCGCAGGCTCGGCTACCTGCCGCAGGAGTTCGGGTACTACCCGGGCTTCACCGTCCGCGAGTTCGTCGCCTATGTGGCCTGGCTCAAGGAGATGGACGCGGCGACGGCCCCGGAGGCCGTGGAGCGCGCGGTGGACCGGGTGGGTCTGACCGACCGGATCGACGCGCGGGTGAAGACCCTGTCGGGCGGCATGGTGCGGCGCGTCGGCATCGCCCAGGCGATCGTCAACGATCCGGACCTGCTGCTGCTCGACGAACCGACCGCCGGTCTCGATCCCGAGCAGCGGGTCGAATTCCGGGCGCTGATACGGGAGCTGGGCAGGGCGTCCACCGTGATCGTCTCGACCCACCTGGTCGAGGACGTCGCCGCGGCCTGCACCGATGTGACGCTGATCGAGGCCGGGCGGATCGCGTACCGGGGCACGACGCGGGAGCTGACGGCGCTCGGCGGCGAGGACACCGGCGCGGGCGGGCCGGACGGCAACCCGATCGAGCGCGGCTACACCGCCGCGCTCCGGGCGCACCGGGCGGCGGTGGCGCACCGATGACCGGCTCCGGAACACCCGCACGCCGTCCGGCGCACACCGCGCTACTGGCCGAGCTCCGGCGCGGGATCGCCCCCTGGACCGGACTCGCGCTCGCCCTCACCGTCCTCGTTCCGCTGTGGGGCAAGGCGCCCCAGTGGCAGGGCAGCTGGGGAGAGACGCAGAACCAGCTGCACTCGGCGGCGGCGCTGCTCGGCGGTCCGCTGGTCGCCGCAGCGGCCTGTTGGCAGGGCGGCCGGGAGCACCGCCGCCGCACCGCCGAGCTGCTGCTCTCGGTGCCGCGCGGCCGGCTCGCGCAGGTGACGACGGCCGCGGCGCCGATCGTGCTGTGGGCGGCGGCCGGGTATCTGGTCGCGCTGGCCGCAGCGTTCGCGGCGACCGCCCCGTACACGGCGGCCGGCGGTCCCTCCGTCTCGGTCGTCGCCGCGGATCTCGGCTTCCTGATGTCCATCGGCTTCGTGGGCTTCGTCGTCGGCAGGCTGGTGCGCTGGCGGCTGATCGCTCCGGTGTCGGCGGTGTGCGCGTACGTCGTCCTGGGGTTCCCGGGCTATCTGGACTCGTCGGCCCGATTCCTGAGCCCGGCACAGGAGGTCTTCCTGGACAGATCCGTACCGGTGTGGTGGTTCGCCCCGGTTCTGGTGACGTGGACGGGCGGTATCGCCGTCGCCGTGCTGCTCGGGTACGCGGCGCGGCGCCGCCACCTGGCCGTTGTTCCCCTCGCCCTGGCGATCACGGCCGCAACGGTGATCGCGCACACGGGCGAGGACCTGTTCCGGGAGGATCCGGCCGTGGCACGCAGCGTCTGCACGAAGGCCGCCCCCGGCACGCCGCAGATCTGCGTGAGAGCCGTCGACGCCCCGGTGCTCCCCCAGGCGTCCGAGGCGTTGCGGGGGATGTTCACGCGGTTGGAGGGAGTCCCGGGCGCACCGGTCAGATACGTGGACAACGGGACCGCCCCGAAGGACGGCGAAGCCGCTCTCGCACACGTGGGGCGTGGCTGGGGCATCACCCGGAATCGGCTGACCGATCCCCACCGGTACGTCCAGGAGACCGCCCTCGGTCTGGTGAACCGTGACTGCCCGGCCGGCCCGGACGAGAAGGGCCGGAAGGAGGGTGAGCAGATGGCACGCACGGCTGACGCGGTCATCAGCTGGCTGAGCGGCGAGGACTCGCTGTGGAATCCGGACTCGCGCCATCTCGCCCGCCTCAAGGCCATGCCGGACGCCGAGCGCAAGGTCTGGCTCGGCCGTTACCTGGCCGTCCCGGCGGACTGCACGTCCGCGGAGGTCCCGGTCCTGTGAGCCATCGACCGATCCACTCCGCACCGCCCGTCCCCGTCCTCTATATCCGCTCCCGCGCCCTCCCCCTCACCGCCGTCGCCCTGGCCGGCATCGTTCTCGTGGCCGCAGGTGCGGCCCACTGGCTGGAAACCAGGCCGTACTTCGACCACACCGCCCGCATCCCGGTCGTCGTACTGGCCCCGCTGCTCGCCTCCGCCGCGATCGGCACCAGCCTGCACGCGCACAGCGACGAGCTGGACCGGACCGGCGTACGCCGGTGGTGGCCGCGCCGGCTGCTGCATCTGCTGGTCCTGACCGTGCTGACGACCGGGGCGCTCGCGCTGGCGGTCCCGGGGCACCCGGAGGCGTTCGGCGGGCCGGCCATGGTGCGCAACGCGCTCGGCGCGACCGGGGTGGCCGTGGCCTCCGCCGCGCTGATCGGTGCCCGGCTGAGCTGGCTGCCGATGACGGTCTACGGCGGTGCCGTCTATCTGGCGGCACCCCACACCCCCGGCGGCGCGGCGGCGGTGTGGGCCTGGCCGATGCAGCCGGGCCCGCAGGCCGGGGCGTGGATGGTGGCCCTGACGGCGTACGCGGTCGGGGCGGCCCTCCTCGCGGTGCGCGGCGCACGCCCGGAGGGCGCGTAACGCGCGACGTCGCACGCCCCAGGACAGACGGGAACGGATCGGGCGGATCCGGCAATCCGCTGGCCTCCGGCCGCGCCGACCGGCCAGGATGGCGGGGACCCCGTCCATACAACCGCATCCGTCATCCACCGGAGACCCGCACCATGCCCGAAATCCATGGCCCCGCGTTCCACAGCCCCGTGATCCACGGCCTCGACACCCTCGCCCCCGTCACGCTCGACCGCCGGGAAGGCCCGTACGGCGAGGTCGTCCTGCGGGAGCGGGGTGACGGCTTCGAGATCATCGCCAACGGATGCTTCCTCATGGACACCTCGGACGGGCGGTCGGAGCGGCTGCTGATCGACGCGGCGCTGGCCGCGCTGCCCGCGGGCCGGACGGCGCCGGCGGTGCTCATCGGAGGGCTCGGCGTCGGGTTCTCGCTCGTGCGGGCCGCCACCGAGCCGCGGTGGGGGCGGATCACCGTCGTCGAGCGGGAGCAGGCGGTCGTGGACTGGCACCGGGAGGGGCCGCTGGCGAGGATCTCCGGTGCGGCGCTCGCCGATCCGCGGACCGCGGTCCTGACGACGGATCTCGTCGCGTATCTGCGCACGACTACGGACCGTTACGACGCCCTGTGCCTGGACATCGACAACGGGCCGGACTGGACCGTCACCGAGGACAACACGAGCCTGTACTCCCCCGCCGGTCTGGCGGACTGCCGGGAGCGGCTGACGCCGGGCGGCGTTCTCGCGGTCTGGTCCGCACAACCGTCCGCCGACTTCGAACAAAGCCTGCGGAATGCCGGATTCGGTGGGGTACGGACCGAAGAGATCCGTGTTGCCCGAGGTGTTCCCGACGTGGTGCATCTCGCAGTTCGGACAGACTGAGAGCCCCCACCGGGTATCCACGGCCCCCGGACGCCCGGGGCCAAGCGCCACAAGGCCGACACTCCGCCACTTCGTCGCACCCAAGCCGTTACACCCTGCGTAGCCGAGAGCAGTCCGCTGCCTTTACGCTGCTGACCGGTGACGGGATCACCCATGACATCCACAAGCGAAGACCGTGCGTCCGGGGGAATGGCCCCCGTGAGAACGGGCAGGGGCGGGGCGATGGAACAGACACACACCACCCACAACGGTGTCGCGGCCACCCCGGGCGCGCAGCGCCGGGTGCTGGTGGTCGAGGACGACGTCACGATCGTCGATGCCATTGCCGCCCGGCTGCGGGCCGAGGGCTTTCTGGTGCAGACCGCACTCGACGGGCCCGCGGCCGTGGACGCGGCCGAGGCGTGGCAGCCCGATCTGATGGTGCTCGACATCATGCTCCCCGGCTTCGACGGCCTGGAGGTCTGCCGCCGCGTGCAGGCCCAGCGGCCGGTGCCGGTGCTGATGCTGACCGCCAGGGACGACGAGACCGACATGCTGGTCGGCCTCGGGGTCGGCGCCGACGACTACATGACCAAGCCGTTCTCGATGCGCGAGCTGGCGGCCCGGGTGCATGTCCTGCTGCGCCGGGTCGAGCGTGCGGCGCTGGCCGCGGTCACTCCGCGCAGCGGCATACTGCGCCTCGGTGAGCTGGAGATCGATCACGCGCAGCGCCGGGTCCGGGTGCGCGCCGACGACGTCCACCTGACGCCGACCGAGTTCGATCTGCTGGTCTGCCTGGCCAATACGCCGCGCGCGGTGCTCTCCCGGGAGCAGCTGCTGGCCGAGGTCTGGGACTGGGCGGACGCCTCCGGCACCCGTACCGTCGACAGCCACATCAAGGCGCTGCGCCGGAAGATCGGTGCGGAGCGGATCCGTACCGTGCACGGTGTCGGCTACGCCCTGGAGACCCCGGCGCCATGACCCGGCCCGGTTCCGGACTGCGTCCTTTTTCGGTCAAGGCCAAACTGGGCACGCTCGTGGTGGTCTCGGTGTTCATCACCACCGGGCTGCTGATGGTGGCCCTGCGTACCAGGACGGAGCTGCGCTTCATCACGGTGTTCTCGGTGATCGCGACCCTGCTGATCACCCAGTTCGTGGCGCACGGCCTGACGGCGCCGCTGGACGAGATGACGACCGTGGCCCGGTCGATATCGCACGGCGACTACACCAGACGGGTGAGCGGCGCCGGCCGGCGTGACGAGCTCGGCGACCTGGCCCAGACGATCAACCTCATGGCGGACGACCTGGAGGCCGTGGACCGGCACCGCAAGGAGCTGGTGGCCAATGTGTCCCATGAGCTGCGGACACCCATCGCGGCGCTGAGAGCCGTGCTGGAGAACGTCGTGGACGGGGTGTCCTCGGCCGATCCGGAGACCATGCGCACGGCCCTGAAGCAGACCGAGCGGCTCGGCAGGCTGGTGGAGACGCTGCTGGACCTGTCCCGTCTGGACAGCGGTGTGGTCACGCTGAAGGCCCGCCGTTTCGAGGTGTGGCCGTATCTCTCGGGCGTGCTGAAGGAGGCGAACCTCGCCGCCTCGCACCGCCGGCTGCCCTCCGGTTCCGGGAACCACACCCGCAAGGACGTCCATCTGCATCTGGACGTGTCACCGCCCGAGCTGACCGCGCACGCGGACGCGGAACGGCTGCACCAGGTGGTGGCCAACCTCGTCGACAACGCCGTCAAGCACAGCCCGCCGCACGGCCGGGTCACCGTCCTGGCCCGGCGTGGGGCGGGGCCGGAGTCCCTGGCGCTGGAGGTCCTGGACGAGGGTCCGGGCATTCCGGAGTCCGAGCGGCACCGGGTCTTCGAGCGCTTCAACCGCGGCGAGGTGCCGTCCCCGCACGGTCCCGGCAGCGACGGCGGTACGGGCCTGGGCCTGGCGATCGCCCGCTGGGCGGTGGATCTGCACGGCGGCCGCATCGGTGTGGCCGAATCCGCACGCGGCTGCCGCATCCAGGTCACTCTTCCGGGGATCCCGCAACCGCGAGGTTGACATAGGGTTCGAACCGGAAGGGCACGTTCTGCGTGTTCTCTTTCAGGGGTACGGTCCAAGGGGCCGTAGCTTCGGCCCTGCGTACCCGAAGTGCAGCGGAACCATGCTTGTTTCCCGCCAATTCCTGCGCCGAAACCCGCCTTCCGATGTGACTTGCACGACGAAGACCGGCCCGGCCTGCATGGAACGGCTGGGGAGGCGTAGCCTTGATTTCCGCTGTCCATCACCTTGTGAAGCGGAAGAGGGCGGTTGCCGCCGTGTCGTCTCAGTCCCCCAGTAACTCGAGCATCTCGACCGACCAAGCCAGCCCGGGTTCCGACCCGGCTGCGGCCTTCGGCCCCAATGAGTGGCTCGTCGACGAGATCTACCAGCAGTACCTCCAGGACCCCAATTCGGTCGATCGCGCCTGGTGGGACTTCTTCGCCGACTACAAGCCGGGTACGTCCGGCACGGCGGACAAGCCCGTTCCCGGCGCCGCAGCCGCGGGGGCTGCGGTGACCCCGGCCCCGGCCGCCACCGCACCGACCACCACACTCCAGGCCCCTCCGGCGCAGGCCCCGGCTCCGGCCGCGCAGGCCCCGGCGCCCGCGGCTCCGGCGCCCGCGGCTCCGGCGCCCGCACAGGCCGCTCCCGCCGTCGCTGCCCCGGCAGCACCGGCGAAGGCCGCGCCGGCCGCGAAGCCCGCCGAGGCCCCGGTGAAGGCTGCGGCGGCTCCGGCCACCGAGGCACCGGCCGGCCCGGAGTACGTGACGCTGCGCGGCCCGTCGGCCGCCGTCGCGAAGAACATGAACGCCTCGCTGGAGCTGCCGACGGCCACGTCCGTCCGCGCCGTTCCGGTGAAGCTGCTCTTCGACAACCGCATCGTCATCAACAACCACCTCAAGCGCGCCCGCGGCGGGAAGATCTCCTTCACGCACCTCATCGGGTACGCGATGGTGCAGGCCCTCAAGGCCATGCCGGCGATGAACCACTCCTTCGCGGTGAAGGACGGCAAGCCGACCCTGGTCAAGCCGGAGCACGTCAACCTCGGTCTGGCCATCGACCTGGTGAAGCCGAACGGCGACCGCCAGCTGGTCGTCGCGGCCATCAAGAAGGCCGAGACGCTCAACTTCTTCGAGTTCTGGCAGGCCTACGAGGACATCGTCCGCCGCGCCCGCAACGGCAAGCTCGGCATGGACGACTTCACCGGAGTCACCGCCTCGCTGACCAACCCCGGCGGCATCGGCACCGTGCACTCCGTGCCCCGCCTGATGCCCGGCCAGGGCCTCATCATGGGCGTCGGCGCGATGGACTACCCCGCCGAGTTCCAGGGCACCTCCCAGGACACCCTGAACAAGCTGGGCATCTCCAAGGTCATGACGCTGACCTCGACGTACGACCACCGGGTCATCCAGGGCGCCGCCTCCGGCGAGTTCCTGCGGATCGTCGCCCAGCTCCTGCTCGGCGAGAACGAGTTCTACGACGAGATCTTCAAGTCGCTGCGCATCCCGTACGAGCCGGTCCGCTGGCTCACGGACATCGACGCCTCGCACGACAACGACGTGACCAAGGCCGCGCGGGTCTTCGAGCTGATCCACTCCTACCGGGTCCGCGGCCACGTCATGGCCGACACCGACCCGCTGGAGTACCGCCAGCGCAAGCACCCCGACCTGGACATCACCGAGCACGGCCTCACCCTGTGGGACCTGGAGCGGGACTTCGCGGTCGGCGGTTTCGCCGGCAAGTCGATGATGAAGCTCCGCGACATCCTCGGTGTGCTGCGTGAGTCGTACTGCCGCACCACCGGCATCGAGTTCATGCACATCCAGGACCCGAAGCAGCGCAAGTGGCTCCAGGACCGGGTGGAGCGCTCGCGCGCCCAGCAGCCCGAGCGCGAGGAGCAGCTGCGCATCCTGCGCCGGCTGAACGCCGCCGAGGCGTTCGAGACGTTCCTGCAGACCAAGTACGTCGGCCAGAAGCGGTTCTCGCTGGAGGGCGGCGAGTCCGTCATCCCGCTGCTCGACGCGGTCATCGACTCCGCCGCCGAGGCCCGCCTCGACGAGGTCGTCATCGGCATGGCCCACCGCGGCCGGCTGAACGTGCTGGCGAACATCGTCGGCAAGTCGTACGCGCAGATCTTCCGCGAGTTCGAGGGCAACCTCGACCCCCGGTCGATGCACGGCTCCGGCGACGTGAAGTACCACCTGGGCGCCGAGGGCACCTTCACCGGTCTGGACGGCGAGCAGATCAAGGTCTCGCTGGCCGCCAACCCCTCGCACCTGGAGGCGGTCGACCCGGTCCTGGAGGGCATCGCCCGCGCCAAGCAGGACATCATCAACAAGGGCGGCACGGACTTCACCGTCCTGCCCGTCGCGCTCCACGGCGACGCGGCCTTCGCGGGCCAGGGCGTCGTCGCCGAGACGCTCAACATGTCGCAGCTGCGCGGCTACCGCACCGGCGGCACGGTCCACGTGGTGATCAACAACCAGGTCGGCTTCACCGCCGCCCCGGAGTCCTCGCGCTCCTCGATGTACGCCACCGACGTGGCGCGCATGATCGAGGCGCCGATCATCCACGTCAACGGCGACGACCCCGAGGCCGTCGTCCGGGTCGCCCGGCTCGCCTTCGAGTTCCGGCAGGCGTTCAACAAGGACGTCGTGATCGACCTCATCTGCTACCGCCGCCGCGGTCACAACGAGGGCGACAACCCGGAGTTCACCAACCCGCAGATGTACACGCTGATCGACAAGAAGCGCTCGGTGCGCAAGCTCTACACCGAGTCCCTCATCGGTCGCGGCGACATCACGCTGGAAGAGGCCGAGCAGGCGCTCCAGGACTTCCAGGGCCAGCTGGAGAAGGTCTTCGCGGAGGTCCGTGAGGCCACCTCGCTGCCCGCTCCGACGCACACCCCCGAGGTCCAGCCCGAGTTCCCGGTCGCCGTGACCACCGCGGTCTCCCAGGAGGTCGTGAAGGTCATCGCGGAGTCCCAGGTCAGCATCCCCGACCGGATCACCGTCCACCCCCGCCTGATGCCGCAGATGCAGCGTCGCGCGACCTCGGTGGAGAACGGCACGATCGACTGGGGCATGGGCGAGACCCTGGCCATCGGTTCGCTGCTGATGGAGGGCACCCCGGTCCGGCTCGCCGGCCAGGACACCCGCCGCGGCACCTTCGGCCAGCGCCACGCGGTCCTCGTCGACCAGGTGACCGGCGAGGACTACACCCCGCTGCTCTACCTCGCCGACGACCAGGCCCGCTACAACGTCTACGACTCGCTGCTCAGCGAGTACGCGGCGATGGGCTTCGAGTACGGCTACTCGCTGGCCCGTCCGGAGTCGCTGGTCATCTGGGAGGCCCAGTTCGGTGACTTCGTCAACGGCGCGCAGACCGTCGTCGACGAGTTCATCTCCTCGGCCGAGCAGAAGTGGGGCCAGACCTCCGGCGTCACGCTGCTGCTGCCGCACGGCTACGAGGGCCAGGGCCCGGACCACTCGTCCGCCCGCCCGGAGCGCTTCCTCACGCTCTGCGCGCAGAACAACATGACGGTCGCCATGCCGACCCTGCCGTCGAACTACTTCCACCTCCTGCGGTGGCAGGTGCACAACCCGCACCACAAGCCGCTGATCGTCTTCACCCCGAAGTCGATGCTCCGCCTCAAGGCGGCCGCGTCGAAGGTGGAGGAGTTCACCACCGGCGGCTTCCGCCCGGTGATCGGCGACGACTCGGTGAACGCGAACGACGTCCGCAAGGTCGTCTTCTGCGCCGGCAAGGTCTACTACGACCTGGAGGCCGAGCGTACGAAGCGCGGCGACACGGACACGGCGATCATCCGCCTGGAGCGCCTGTACCCGCTGCCGGGTGCCGAGCTGCAGGCCGAGATCGCCAAGTACCCGAACGCCGAGAAGTACCTCTGGACCCAGGAGGAGCCGGCCAACCAGGGTGCCTGGCCGTTCATCGCCCTGAACCTGATCGACCACCTGGACCTGGCCGTCGGCGCCGACGTCCCGCACGGTGAGCGCCTGCGCCGCATCTCGCGGCCGCACAGCTCGTCCCCGGCGGTCGGCTCGGCCAAGCGCCACCAGGCCGAGCAGGCCCAGCTGGTCGCCGAGGTCTTCGACGCCTGACCGGTCGCCGTACGCACGAACCCGAAGGGCCCGCTCCCGCGAGATGATCGCGGGAGCGGGCCCTTCGGCGTGTGCGCTCGGGACGCGTCAGATCATCTGCGGTTCGAAGTCCCAGTACGGACGGTTGCGGGAGCGCGCCGAGACCGTGTGGACGTGCTGGTCGCCCAGGGTGGCCTTCAGGTCTTCCAACGCCTCTGTCTCGACCTTGTCCGCGCGCTGCCGGTCGCGGATGCCGCGCAGGTCCGCGGCGTGCGCGATCCGGGCGGAGAGCGTCAGCGGATGGGTCCGGCCGAGAACCTCGGCGGCGCGGACGACGACCGAGTCCGTCAGCGCGGCCGCGGATTCCGGGTCGCCCACCAGGTTGCGCAGCGCCGAGGCGTTGACCGCGCAGCCGAGGGTCCAGGGGTGGTTCTCGCCCACGGCCTCCGTCATGTCGGCGAGCGCTTCCTCCAGGAGGGTGTGCGCGCGGTCCCGCTCCCCCACGTTGCGGAGGATCAGCGCATGGTTGGCCCGGGTCCCCGCCACATAGGGGTGTCCCTCGCCGAGCATGTCCACGTAGCCGCCGACCACCTTTTCGCTTATGTCCCTGGCCTGGTCGATGTCGGCGTTCTCCCGGGCGAAGAAGCTCTGGCTGGCGGCGAACATCATCGTCAGCGGGTCGTTCTCGCCCAGCACCCGCTCGGAGCGTTCCAGAACCCGGGTGAACAGGTCCGCCGCCTTGGCGCGCTCCCCCGAGCGGTACTGGCACAGCGCGAGGTTGTGCTCGGCGCGCAGGGTCTGCGGGTTGTCCTGGCCCATGACCCGCCGGTGCAGCGCGACGCTCGGGTTCTGGAGCGACAGGGCTTCGCCGTACCGCCCGAGCAGGCGCAGGTCGGTGGCGTAGTTGATCTCGGAGTAGAGCGTCCAGCTGTGGCGCGGGCGCAACAGCTTGCGCCGGGCGTCCAGGGTGCGCCGGTCGAGTTCGAGGGCCTCCTCGTACCGGCCCAGCAGACGCAGCGAGACACCCAGGTTGTTCTGCGCGTTGAGCGTGCGCGAGTCCTGGTCGCCCAGCAGTTCGCGGTAGGCGCCGAGGATCCAGCCGGACATCTCCAGCGCCTCGTCGTACCGGCCGAGGCCCCGCAGGTCTGCGGCGAGACCGCTGGCGGCACGCAGGTGTTCCAGGTCCTGCGGGCCGCGTTCGGCGCGCAGATGCTCGACGGCGGCCCGTTCGATGGCTTCCGTGCCGGCGTAGTCGCCGACGGCCCGCAGCAGGTTGGCGTAGTGGTACCTGAGGTCCCAGACCCTGGAGTAGTCGTCGCCCAGCAGTTCCTGCCAGGCATCCATGGCGCGTGCGCCCAGTTTGATGCCCGCCCGGTACTCCCCGGAGAGGTACATGTAGCGCAGGCAGTGGAGCACCAGGGTCTGCACCGCCGGGTCGGTGCTGTTGAGGACGTCGGCCCATTTCAGGTGCGGGGTGATCTCGGCGTAGGCGGGCCACAGACGGGTGTCGGTGGGCCGGCCCGGATCCGCGGCCGCGAGGGCCCGGCGGACCACGTCGATGAACTCCTGGCGGTCCCGTTCCGGCATGTCCTTGCCGATGATCTGGTGGACCATGCGGTGCATGTAGAGCGATTCGCCGGACGACGCCTCGTCGACGACCGATTCGTGGGACTCCAGGCGGACCACGGAGTACTGCCGGAGCTGGCCGATGGCCTTGTTCCACAGCAGCGGGTCGTTCATCAGGCCGGAGAGCTGTTCCGGCAGTTCGCCGGGGGGCATTTCCTTCAACAGCCGTACGGGGATGGAGCCGGGTGCGAAGAAGCTGCACAGGCGCAGCAGGTCGACGGATTCGGGGACGGTGTCCTTGAGCTTGTTCAGCAGTATCGACCAGGCGGTCTGGAAGGCGAGCGGGAAGTCCGCGGAGACCTTGACGACGTCCTGGTCGATGCCCCCTTCGAGCAGATCGATGTACTCGTCGACCGACATGTCGGAGTCGTTGAGCCAGCCGGCGGTCTGGTCGAGGAGCAGCGGGAGGTCTTCGAGGGCTTCGGCGAGCTGGTCGGCCTCGGACGGGGTCAGGCGCGGGGCCCGGCGGCGGATGAAGGCGACCGATTCGTTGCGGGCGTAGACCGGGACCTCGACGAGGTTGCTGTTGTGCTCGCTCCACTCCGGGTTGCGGGAGGTGATCAGGACGTGTCCGGGGCCGGTCGGCACCAGGTCCCAGATGTGTTCGGGTTCGTCGGCGCCGTCGAGGACGAGGAGCCAGTGGGAGTACGGTTCGCCGCGGCGCAGCGCGTCCCGTACCGCGCGCAGCCGTTCGCCGTACTCGGCGCCGGTGGACAGGCCCAGTTCGGGGGCGAGTTCGGCGAGTTTCTGGCGGTAGAGGGCGCGGCGGTCGGCGGGCACCCACCAGACGACGTCGTACTCGGAGCCGAAGCGGTAGACGTACTCGGCGGCCAGCTGGGTCTTGCCGACACCGGACATGCCGTGCAGGGTCACGACCCCGGCGCCCGGTCCGGCGTCCTGGAGCGCCCGGTACGCCTTGCTGAGCAGCTTCTCGCGGCCCGTGAACCGGGTGTTGCGCCGAGGCACCCCGCCCCACACCTCGGGGGTGTCGGCCGGATACCGCAGTCCCGGCCTGGTCTCCGCGGAATGGGGCAGCGGTTCGGTGCCCAGGCCCAGGCGGACGAGGAGCCGCCGCTCGGCCTCGTCGGCGCCCACGTTGGTCAGGTCGGCGGCGCCGAGGACCGAGGTGGCACCGGGCAGCGCGGACGTGGTGACGGACACGGCGGCGAAGCGGTCGGGGTCGGGGGCGACGACCTCGCGCAGCGCCCTGTTCCACTCGTCGTGGCTGCGGGGGCCGAGCTGGAAGTACCAGTCGCTGAGGACCACCAGGACACGGCCGCGCGACAGCGTCAGATCCCGCAGGGCCTCCTCCAGCGGGAGCTCCACCGGGGGGTCCCAGCGCTGCTGGACGACCGTCACGCCACGTCGCTCCAGACGGTCCGCGATCCACGCCGCCCAGGCGCGGTTGAAACCGGCGAAACTGATGGTGACGGTCTGCGCCCCGGTTGCCCCAACTTGCTTACGCGTTCCGGGCATTCAACCATCTCCCTGCTTCGGTACGAGCCTTGTCAACATACACCGGAGCATGGTCGCTCCGATCGATATCACGGGGTCGCTCACTGCCTGCGCGAGCCGTTCCTCTGCTGCCATATCACCTTCGCGGTGGACACGTACGCCTGCGCGCGCGCGAGATGCCCCGTGGGGGGCGGACAATCGTCCAGACGGTGGTAGACCGTGATCATCTCGTCGACGAGGACCCGGCCTTCGCGGGTCAGTGCCGCCGATCCGGCCAGCACCGGCAGTACGGCCCCGACCTGTTCGCGGCAGCGGGCGTGTTCGGACCAGGCCAGGTCGCGGTGGGTGACACGCCGCGCGCCGAGCGCGAACCGCTGCCAGTGGTCGGCGAGCGCGAGGTGCGAGTAGGCGCCCTGGAGGAGGCCGTCGAAGGGCCGGGGGTCGGGGCGCCAGGGGGCGAAGTGACGTGGTGTCGTGTCCTCGTGGTGCAGCGGTACGAGGGAGCCGAGCGCGGCCAGTTTGGTGTGCTGGAGCTCGTGGACGAGCGTGGCGGCGAAGTAGGCGGCGGCGGCCGGTCTGCTGCTGAGGACGGCGCCGAACGCCTCGCGCCTGGTGCCGCTGCAGTGGGCCGCGCCCTCGCCGGTGGGCCCGGAGCCGGGTGGCGGGCCGAGCGGTACCAGACAGCGCAGGAGAACGGCTGCTTCGGTGAGGCGGTGTTCGCCGCCGATGCGGAGCAGGGGCTCCATTCCGGACCAGAACTCGGCCCAGATCTTGCGTTCGTGGTCGTCGATGCGGATGGCGGCGCTCAGCCCGTGGCGCCGGAGGCCGCCGCCCTCGGTGCGGTACGGGTCGACATCGTCCAGGGGTACGGGACCGGCGCCGGGCAGTACGGCGGGCAGGGCGAGCACGGGCAGCCAGCGCGGGTCGGCCGAACCGGCCGTTCCGTCCGGTTGGGTACGTACGGTGAGAAGCGGCCGGCCATCTGTCTCGCATACCGTCACTTCACCGTCGGTGAAGGCGATGTCGACCTGGTCCGGGACGGTGCGGAGGGCGCCCAGAGTGGGCAGCGGCACCAGCCCGTCGTGTGCGGTGAGCCGGGCCGTGAACGGGACTCCCGCGCGGATCGCGGCCGCGGCGGCGAGGCCGCTCAAGTGGTCGAGGCCGGCCCGGAGTCCGGGGCCGGAGACGGTACCGGACAGGGCGCGCAGGCAGCGCTGGGCCCAGGGGCCGGTGAAGGGGTGGAACAGGACGGTGCGCACGGCGGTCCGGCCGGCGCGCTCCGCCGTCTCCAGCAGCGCCCAGTCCTGGTGCAGCCGGTCGAGTGCCCGGGGCGGGCAGACGGTCGTGGGGGCGGCCTCGGCCGCGTCGAGCAGAGCGCGCAGGAGGAGGAGCCGGCGGGTGTCCTGGTCGCGTACGAGGACGCGGAGGGTGTCGGCGTCGCCTTCGGTGCGGCCGAGTTGGCGCAGCATGGGGTCCGGGAGCGGGGGGTGGGGTGGGGGGCCGGGTGGGGGGCTCATCGGTGTGCTCCTGCGGTTGCGTCGGACAGCCGGCCCGCGATGTGGCGTACCAGCCGATCGAGATCGGCGCAGTAGACGGACGGGTTGGTGAAGCCGTTCTCTGCGCGGTAGCGGTGCGCGTAGTGGCCACCGCCGCAGACGGTCAGCAGCGGGCAGGCGCGGCAGGTGGCGGCGAGCGCGTCGGCTCCTGCCTGGCGGGCGGCGACGCCGGGGTGGTGCAGGGCGTCGTCGAAGGTGTGGCGGAAGATGTCGAGTCCGGTGGCGGCGGCCGTGTCGTAGGCGGACTTGAGGGAGTCCACCTGCTCGATCGTCCCGTCCGTCTCGACCACGATCGCGTTGACGGGGTCGAGCCCGAGGGATTCGGTGGCGGCGGGCAGGCCCAGCAGCAGGGCGATGCACTCCTCGAAGAGCCGGATCCGGGTCTCCCGCCGGCCGGCCTGCCACCAGCGGTCGAATACGGTGGTCAGCCAGTCGCCGTACGGGGTCGGGCGCCCCGGTCCGGGTTTTGTGGGGGCTGTCTGCGCGGCGGCGAGTCCCGGCGGGGGGTTCGTCCAGTTGCCGTGCGGCAGCAGCAGGTCGAGGGCCGGTGGGCGCAGGGCGAGCAGCGACTCGTACAGCTCGACCGGGTCGGTCCGCGGGTCGACGACGGTGAGGATGCCCGCGTACGCGTCGGGGTGCCGGTCGGCGAGGAGCCGGGCGCCGCGTGAGGCGGCGGGCCAGGAGGGGCGTCCGGCGTGGTCGGTGCGCTGGGTGTTGTGGGCGGCCAGACCGCCGTCGAGGCTGATGCCGATGCGTATGCCGTGCCGGGCGAGGGTGGCGGCACGGGTGTCGGTGAGCAGGGTGGCGTTGGTCTGCGCGGTGGTGTGGAGGGTGCAGCCGTCGGGCAGCAGGCCGCGTACCCGGTCGGTGAAGGCGGCCAGCCGGGCGGCGCCCGCGAGAAGGGGTTCGCCGCCGTGCAGGACGAGGGCGACGTCCCGCAGTCCGTGGGCTGCCGCGTGTTCGGCTATCCGGTCCGCGGTGCGGTTCAGGACGGCCGGTGCGGCGGCGGCCGGGCGGGTCCGCCAGGTCCGGTCGGGGCCCTCGTAGAGGTAGCAGTAGCGGCAGGCGAGATTGCAGCGGCCGTGCATCTTGACGATGAACTGCCCGAAGGGGACGGGGAGCCGGCCGGGGGCACCGTTGCCGGCGCGCCGGGGCGTGTGCGGCGTCGTCTGTCGAGACACTCCCGCACCCCCGTGCCGCACGTCCGCCGGGACAGCCCCCGTTGCCGGCCCGAGGCGAGTATCCCTTGGCTGCCGTGCGGGCAAACCCGTCCAGGGCCATGATGTCCTGTTCAACCGGGACCCGGACCGAAATCGTGCGGCTGCGGCCCCGTCCTGCGGAGCTGCGGGGCACCCCGCCTCAGAAGGCGCTCTGGAATCCCCACAGCATCTCCCGTGGCTGCTCGGCCCGGCCGCGCAGGTCCGCGACCACCTCGCTGAGCACCGGGTGGTCCATCGTCCGCAGCGCCTCCAGATCGATTTCCAGCAGATCGGGCAACGCATCCGGCCCGCCGGACGCCCCGCCGCCCGGACCGCCGTCGCGTATCGACTCGCTCATCACGCCTCCCCGTACCGTGTACTGCCGCAGCGAGCCCGCGGTCACCCGCTCGCCGTTGAGCGCATCCCGTTGAGCCCACGTCCCTGACACACGCATCTCCGCTCGCGCAGCCGCGCGGTCCGCGCGAGCCGCGCCGCCCGCACCGGTTACCTCTGTACCGATGCCCCGCACAAGCCGACATACGCCTTCTTGAGCCCGCCGTCGACCGGCGTCGGTCGTACACCGGTCGTACGCGGTGCGCACCGCCCGGATCGCATCACACCCGGAGCCGCTCCGCCCGGACGCTCGCCGCCCGGCAGTCAGCGCTCCAGCTCCGCCAGCCGCTCGGCGCTCGACTCGCCCGCCGAGCCGCCGCCGTCCGGCAGTTTGCTCCATTGCCGGACGGCCGCCCGGTACGCCTCGCGTGCGGCCCGGGGGCGGCCCGCCCTCTCGTATGTCATACCCCGCCAGTGGTTGGCTGTAGCACCCAACTCGACAGCCTGCTGGACCTGTTGTGGACTGTCCAGCTCCGCTTCCGCCGTCCCGGCCGCCGCGGCCGCGCCCAAGAACGCCCCGGCTGCCTCGTCGAGCCGGGCCGGACGCTCCAGCACCCGGGAGGCGTCGAGGTGGGACCGGCCCAGTTCCAGCCAGCAGCGCGCCTCGGTCAGCGGGTCGGTCGCCTCCTGGGCCGCGAGGCCGAAGAGGTGCTCGGCCTCCCGCAGGTCGACCCGGTCCTCGGTGGCCCGGTGCCGCAGCATCAGCGCCCGGCCCAGCATCAGCAGCCGCTCGGCCAGGCGTCTGCCGCCCGCCGCCGTCTCCGTACGGCAGTCGCGCAGCACCCGTACCGCGGCACCGATGTGCGCGCGCCCGTCGCGCAGTTGGGCCCGGCGCAGCAGGGTGCCGCCCCACTCGGCGAGCAGATCGGCGTGGGCCTGCGAGTCACGCGGGACGCCGCGCGCGGCGCGGGCGAACCAGTCGGCCGCCGCCACCAGTTCGTCCGGATCTCCGGTGTGCTCGTAGCGGGCGATACGGACCCGGGCGGCCCGGATCCGGAGCGAGGCGCGCAGCCGCTGTTCCCGTACGGTCTCCAGGGCCTGCTCGATCAGGGCCCCCGCCTCGTCCGGCTCCTCACCGGAACCGAGCAGGGCGTCCACCAGGTCCAGCAGGATGCGCACCTCGGTGCCCATGGTGTGCCGGCCGCCGCCCTGTTCGAACGCGGTACGCAAGGAGCGCGCCGCCTGACCTGCGTAGACGCGGGACTGTTCGGCGTCGGCGGTGGCGCCGGCCAGTTTCAGGAGCGTACGGCCGTGCGCCAGGGGCAGGGTGGTGGGGCGGTTCTCCTGGTCGGGCCAGACGTCGGCGAATGCCTCCAGCATGCCGCACGCGGCCTGCAGCAGGGCGGTGTCGCCGTCGAGCCGCCACTGCGCCTCCAGGGCCCGGACCCGCTCCAGGGTGAGCCGGAGGGCCTCGGCGGGCTCCAGACCCGGGTCCGAGCAGGCGGCCGTGTACTCGCGGTCGGCGCGGCGCAGCAGTTCCAGTGCGCCGCGCCGGTCGCCGCGGCGCCGACGGTCGTCGGCCGCGGCGTGCAACACCTTGGCCAGTACGGCCCGTTCGCGTACCGCGCCGGGGTGTGCGGCGGCCCGTTCGGCGGCGTACTCGGCCTCGCGGAGCAGTTCGGCGTCGCCCTGGACCTCCCACAGTCGCAGGACGCAGCGCGAGTACTCCGCCCACAGTTCGGGGTCGGCGTCCGGCTGCTCCTCGCGCTCGGTGGCGCCCCGCAGCAGCTGCACGGCGTCCATCAGGTACTGCACCATGTGGTCCGACTCGAAGTGCCGCAGCAGGACGCGGGCGCTCTCCACCGCCGCGTTCGGTGTCTGGACGGGGCTGCGGTGTCCGTCCCGGTCGGCCTGGACGACGAACTGCTCGGGCAGGGGCATGAATCGCTCCAGTACGCGGACCGCGACCTCGGCGAAGGGGTGGGGGACGCGCGGCCCGCCGCTTGCGCCGCTCTCCCCGTTCTCGTCACCCTCTTCGATGTCCTCGTCGGGCGCGCCGTTCGTCAGGGTGTCCGTGGTGGGGGTCGTCCGCGACGGCCCGTACCGGCCCTCGCCGAGCTGGGCGAAGGCCAGAGCCGGGAAATTCGGCCCGCCCTTCCCGAACCGCTGCTCGATGTACTGCGAGCAGTGTTTGAGTACGAGCAGTGCCTCGTCCCGGCCCAGCGGGCCGAGCAGCGCCTCGCGGACGCCGGGCGCGAACTCGTACCACTGGCCGCCGTCCTCGCCGGCGCCGTTCCCGTCCTGGCTCCTGCTCCGTGTCAGCAGTCCGCTCAGCAGCACCTCGGCGAGTTCGGACGGTCCCGAGTTCGGCAGCATCGTGCGCTGGACCAGCTGCATCACCGGCAGATACAGCGGGGCCGCCGCGAGGTAGACGGCCAGTTGTCCGGCGGCCGGGGAGGCCGCCGAACGGAAGCGGCTGACCAGCTGGAGCGAGGACAGCCCGTCGCCGGGGCGCTGCGCGGCCGCCGCCGGCTGATCGGCCCGTACCCAGCCGACGGCGCCGGAGATCTGCCCCGCGCCGGTGCCGGAGAGCAGTCTCGCCCAGGCCGCCAACGCGCCTTCCACCGGCGGGAGTACGGGGATCGCGAGCGCGCCCGGGTGCACGGCGGGCCCCGATCCGGCGTGCTCCGTGACCTTCAGTACGGCGGCTCCGCCGGGCCCCTCGCCCCGGGACAGCGAACCGTAGGTGACCGGCAGCCTGGTCCGGTTCCACATCCGCTGCGGCAGGGGCTGGAGCACGGCGGCCGGGGCCTGCCCGGCCAGCTGGTGCAGCAGCCGGTGGGCCCGGCCGCTGTGCCAGAGCGGACCGGCGCAGTCGCTGACCAGGACAGTGACGCGCCGGCCGGTCGGATCGCTCAGCCGGTCCGCGGAGTTCAGCGGCGCGGCGGCCGGATCGGGGCTGCGGCTCACCGCCGCCGCGCCGTCGGGCCCCTGGTGCAGATAGCGGACCTGAACATCCCGGAAGGCGCCCAACTGGCCGAAGATCTGCTGGAGTTCACCGAACATCCGGTCCCACACCAGCATCGAGGACGAGGCGTCCATGACGCACTGCAGGAGCGCCTCGCCCCGGGACGCGCCCCGGAACACCGGCATGATCACCCCGCCGGCCCGGGCGCTGAGCTCGGCGGTCGCCGTCTCGTCGAGGGTGCGGCGCAGTGGCGGTGCGGCCGGGCGATAGCGCTGCAACGGGCGCAGGGCTCGCTGGAGTTCGAGCGGTGCGGGCAGGGCGGGGGCGGCGGGCACGCCCAGGGTGAGGGCGCTCGCCCGGCCACCCCGGCCGGTGCTCCGTCCGCGCCCTGCGGGGCCGTCCGGGCGGGGGCCGCCGGACGGCCCGGTACGGGGTACGGGGTAGAGGGCGATCCGCCGGTCCGCGTCCCCGGGGTCCTGCTGCCGCACGGCGTCGTCGCCGTCCGGTGCGGGGTCCGGGGCCTCGTCGCCCCCGGCCTCCGGCTGCGCGGGGCGTCCGCCCGGCCGGCCCTCCCGGGCCGGGTCGGCGGGCAGCGGCGGCGCGGCCTCGTCGCTCTCGTCGTCCGGCGCGTCGGGGTCGCGGGTCCAACGGGCCAGCCAGAGGGCGTCACAGAGCTGCTCGACGTCGGGGTCGAGCCCGGCCTCCCGTAACCGGGCGACGAACGCGGGCAGCATGCCTCCGTCGTACGGCGGTGCGGCTTCCGCAACCGGTGCGTCACCCGTCGCCGATGTGTCGCCGGTCGCCGGTGCGTCGCGCGCAACCCGTACGCCTCCCGCCGCCGGTGTGTCTCCTGCCGCCGGTGCGTCGCGCGACGTACCGGCCCCGTCCAGGACGTCGTGGTCGCGAGGCTCCGGGGCCTCGCCCGCGCCGCTGTCGTGGCCGCCCTCCTCGTCCGGTCCGTGGCGTGGCGCGCCCCTGGACATCAGCGCATCACCTCGGCCTGTCGAGTCGCTGGATGAGCAGGTCGGCGAGACGGTCGCGGCCGGCCGGGGCGGCGGCGTCGGTGAGGTAGATCGCGTTCAACAGCTGGTCGGTGGCGAGGAGTTCGCTCCGGGAGCGTTCCAGGAAGTGGGCGATGAGATCGTCCCCGGAACGCGCCGCCTCGTCGCCGAGGTGGGCGCGTACGAAGGTCGCGAGCCGCTGGTGGTCGGGGCGTCCGAGCTCCAGGTGGATGCAGCGGCGCATCAGGGGCGCCGGGAAGTCCCGCTCGCCGTTGCTGGTGAGCACCACGAACGGGAAGGCCCGGCACTGCACCCGGCCGCCCCTCACCTTCACCTTGTTGCCGTCGTCGTCGAGGACCTCCGCCTCTCCCCCGGGCAGCCGGTCGGCGATCCGCTCCAGCTCGGGAATGCCGAACTCGCCCTCCTCCAGCACATTGAGCAGGTCGTTCGGCAGGTCGATGTCGCTCTTGTCGAGCTCGTCGATGAGCAGGACGCGCGGCCGGTCCGAGGGCAGCAGCGCGGTGCCGAGCGGCCCGAGCCGGATGTAGCTGCCGACGCTCTCCGCCGATGCGGCGCCGGCCGCCCCGGCCGCCGCGCCGTGCGCGGCGATCTGCACGTCCTGGAGCCGGGCGATCGCGTCGTAGCGGTAGAGGCCGTCCTGGAGTTCCGAGCGGCTGACGATCGGCCAGCGCAGGACCCGGCCGAGCCCGAGCTCGTGGGCGACGGAGTGCGCCAGCGTGCTCTTTCCGGCGCCGGGACTGCCGGTGACCAGCAGCGGACGCCGCAGATAGAGCGCGGCATTGATCATTTCGAGCTCTTCGGCGCCCGGCCGGTGGAGTTCGGCGATGTGCCGGTAGCCGCCGAGACGACGGTCGGCGGATCCGTCCCCGTCCTGCTCGCCGGGGGCCGGGGCGCCGCGGCCCGCGAAATCCCGCCAGGGCGGCGGGGGCGGCAACTGCTCGATGCCTTCGTGCGGCTCGCCGGCCCCTCGGTAGATGAGCCACTCGCTGGGTTCACTCATAGCGTGTTCCTCGTCGTCACTCGTCCGCCAGGGGCAGCAGTCGAACGTGCATCACGGTAGCGATCCGCCGTATGCCCCGTAAGGGGCCGGCCGGCCCGGTCGTTCACGGCGCCTCCAAGAACTCGTCGCCGGAGCCGGGCAACGGATGATGTGGATCTTGGTAGAGCAGGGCGACGCCGTCCGACCAGAACATCTCCGTACGCCCCGCGTGCACCCCCTGCCTCAGCCGATGGATCTTCCGCGGCAGCTGATCGGCCGTGCCGGCCTCGGTGACGGATCGGGCGGCGCTCCGGTGGAATTCCATGCAGACCGCGGCCGGTTCGGCCGCCCGGCGCCGCCACAGGGCCACTCCGAAACCGGCGTCGAGCACCCGTCCGAGACCGGCCGCGGCCTCCGGACGGGCCGGGTCGCCATGACGGCAGAGCACCGGGACGGTCTCGTACGCCAGTCCGCGCAGCTCCTCCACCACCGGTACGGGTACCCGCATTCCGTCCTCGCAATCGACGACGGCGGCCCGCATCGCGGCGGACACGGTCCGGTTCCAGCGCGCCTCGCGCTCGTCGATCCCGTCGTCGGCCGGCAGCTGACCGCGGTCCGGGCAGCGGATGACCACCGGGCGCAGCACCCCGAGCGGCCGCCCGTCGGGCGGCACCCGCCATGCGTCGACCTCCAGGTCCACGAGGCTCCGGTCCACGACGACCTGGAGCACGGCGGGGCTGTCGGGTTCGTCGCACCGCCGGAACGCCTCCGCCAGCGGGCCCGCGAGCCGGGCGGGGAGGGCGTCCAGTGCGGTGCCCCGGCTGTCCTCGGCGACGGGCAGGACGTCCCCGGCGTGCCGGTCGACGCCGATCCGCCAGTCGTAGCGGTCCGGTTCCCAGCCGCGCGGCTCCAGCTCCAGCAGGACGAACGGGGCGCTGCGGGTCCTGGCGGGTTCGAGCGTCGGCGCCGGGGTGTGTACGTGTTCGCGGCCGGGTGCGTGCCGGTCGTTGTACCGGAGCCCGGCGAGCTCGTGCCGGAACTTGCGGGAGAGCCGCTCCTCCGCCATCCGCTTCACCCAGTCCCACAGGGACGCCTCGGCGTCCTGGGTGGACGGCAGGACGTAGGGACGTTCGGCGGAAATGGCACTCATGCAGTAACGCAGGATCAGCTCCAGTGCGCCGTCGCCGCCGGGGGCGTCGTACAGCGCCCCCAGGCCGTCGCGCCAGCCGCGCGGGGCGGCGTGGTGCTCGGCCGGGTGGGTGTCCGGCAGCCGGTCCAGGAGGCCGAGGAGGCTGCGGGTGCTGAGCGGGGGCGGGAGTTCGGCGAGCCGGCCGAGCAGGTCGACCCGTTGCTGGGGGCTGAGCGCGAGCCCGGCTCCGGCACCCAGTTCACGCTGGACATCGGCCCAGGTCCGCTCCGTGCCGACGGAGCTGATGTGCCGGTCGGCGTGATAGCGGTCGTGGGCGTGGAACACCGCCTGGTAGGGGTCGTCGGACTCGGCGGCGACCGCGCCGGGCGGCACGGGCAGCGTACGCAGCCGCTCGACGCCGATCGAGGTCCCGCCGGTCGCGCCGTCGGAACGCGACTTGAGTACGCCGACGACCTCGCCACGGGCCAGATCCACCACGGGTCCGCCGGACAGGCCGGGATACATCCGGTCGCCGTCGAGCCGCATCTGTTCGTCGTCCTCGGCCCAGTCGCCGAAGGTGCCCATCACCTGGCACCGCCCGCTGAACCGGGTCAGCTGCCCCGACCCGCCGTCGGTCCAGCCGGCGTAGAGGACCGAGCCGCCGCCGAACATGCCCGCCGGGCGCTCGGTGACGTACACACAGGGGTGCGCGACGGGCCGCAGCAGCCGGATGAGCGCGAGGTCGGGCGCGGGCCAGCCGCCCGCCCCGGACGCGCCGGGCCGGCTCTCGGGCAGGGCGGCGACCACGGTGCCCTCGACCGCGGTCTCGGCGCTGCCGGGGTCCGGTTTGAAGACCACGTTCACGTGACGCCCCTCCCCCTCCATCGCCACGTGCGCGCACGTGAGGACCCAGCTCGGGGCGATGAAGAAGCCGCTCCCCAGAAAGCCTCTGTCGGATCCGTCCGGGGCATACCCGGGCTCCGGCCGATGGATGCGTACGGTCGCCGCCATCACGAGGCCCACCAGCGCACGGTACGCACCCGCCGAGCCGCCCCCTGCGCCCCTGCCCGGCGGCTGCGTCATGACCCGCTTCCGGCGCCGGGCCCGGCCCCGTCCGGACGCGCCGGTGCGCCGGTGGATGCTCCGGCGCCCGGATTCCCTGCGGACGCGCCGGTGTCCGGAGTGCCTGCGGACGCGTCGGCGCCCGGATTCCCTGCGGACGCGCCGGCGTCCGGGGACGCCTGGGGCGCCGCTGGTGACGTCGTGGGTGCGGGCGGGTGCACGGGCGGCGAGGAGGGCGGGGGCGGCATGTGCGGGGCGGGGTGCGGTGGCGTCGACCCCGCCGGGTGCCCGGTGGCCCGCGCCCCGGAACCGTGATCCGGCGCTGTCCGTCCCGCCCCGCGCGCCCCGCTCTGCGCCGGGATCGACGGGTCGGCGGGCGGGCCCCCGCCGTTCCACGTCAGGGTGACCTTGATGCCGCCCTTGGCCTCGCCGTCGGCGAGGAGGCCGACGACCTTGCCCGCCTTCGCGGTGAGTTCGATGCCGAATTCGACGCTGACCTCGTCGGGCCGCACCGCTCGCAGCGGCTCGGCGAGCGAGCGCGCGACGCTGGTCACGACGGCCTGCAGGCTCTCAACCCGGGCCTGCACCTGCTCGGCGAAGTCCCCGTACCCGATGTCCGTGAACGCCGGACCCCGGGCGGGCTTCGCCAGCTCCTCCGCCCCGGAGATCCGCGCCCAGACCGGTGTGCCGTCCGGCATCTCGATGCGCGTGATACGGGCCCCGCTGTCACCCATGAAACCCCCCGTTCCCCAACTACCCGCAGGCTAACGGCAGTACGCGGCCGACGCGAGATACATGGACCATGACGCCGCCACCCCGCCGACCGGTTCTCGGCCGGTTCGCACGTCCGTCGCGGACCGCACCACCGGCCACCGCGGAGCTGTCACCAGGCATTAGGCTTTTCCGCATGTACTTCACCGACCGCGGTATCGAGGAGCTGGAGAAGCGGCGAGGCGAGGAAGAGGTCACTTTCGAGTGGCTCGCCGAGCAGCTCCGTACGTTCGTCGATCTCAATCCCGACTTCGAGGTGCCGGTCGAGCGCCTCGCCACCTGGCTGGCCCGCCTCGACGACGAGGACGAAGACGAGTAGGAACAGGAACAGGAGGACGACCGGTCAGACCGGCCCGACGTCCTCGGCCCCGTCGACCCCCTCGACCCCGTCGGCCCTGAACCGGTCGTACGCGAGGCCGAGCGCTCCGTGCGCCACCAGCAGCGCCCCCGCGAAGGCCCAGCCACCGCTGCGGCGCCCGATCCCCCAGAGGGCGAGCGGCAATCCGGCCGCCACCTGGGCGCCGCCCAGCGCACGGGCCCTGGGGCCGCGCATCCAGGGACCGAGACGGCTGTTCTCGACCACGTCGAGTTCGGCCGTCATCGCCGCGCGCCAGCCGGTCCAGACGACCGGTTCCGCTTCGGGCCGTTCGTCGGCCGCCGCGTACAGCCGGTCGCCGGGCGTCTCCGGGTCCAGACCGGGCGGGAGGTCCAGTCCGATGCGGGTGAGGACCGCGAGCAGCCCGCGCAGCCGGACCCGGGCATCGGCGTCCGGGTCCGGGCGGATCAGCTCGTCGAGCGCCTGGACGTCCAGTACGGGGTCGAGGCCCAGCCGCTCGGCGAACGTACGCATCGCCTCGTCCTCACCGGCCGGCGTGCCGTCCGCCAGCCAGACGTAGCCGACCGGGCGGCGGAAACCGGACGCGAGCGTGTGACCGGCCCGGTCGCCGTCCCACCACAGGGCGAGGACGGGCCAGGTCGAGCCGACCGCGAGCGCGGCGGCCCAGCCGGCCACGACCCGGTCGACCGGCTCCGCGTCCGCACCCCCGGCGCCACCGTCCCGCCAGGGCTTTCCCTCGGGCACGAGCACGGACCACCCGTCTCCGGCGGGCGCGAGCAGCATCCGTTCGCGGAGCAGACGGGCCACCGGCCGTACGGTCTCGGGTTCGGCACGGCACAACAGCAGCGCTCCGGCGGGGGATGTCGCGTTCATGCCTCACACGCTAGGGCAATTCATCCATGTCCGATGCATTTGCCCCCTCCTGATCAGCGAAGCCACCACAGCGCCCCTTGACTTCGCCGATCCGCGATATATCGTGTTCCCTAAGAGACGCGATATGTTGCGTCATTCGACACTCCCCTGGAGGTCAGATCCATGCCTGTGTCGACATGGGCCATCGCCGAGCCCCGGAAGCTGACCTTCGACGATCCCGTGACGTCGCTCAATGTGCGCATCGTCGGGGGCGCGGTCAATGTCGTCGGCACCGATGAACCGACCGCCCGGCTGGAGGTCTCCGCGATCGAGGGCCCGCCGCTGATCGTGACCCAGGAGGGCGGCACCCTCACGGTCGCGTACGAGGGCCTGCCCTGGAACGACTTCCTCAAGTGGTTCGACCGCAAGGGCTGGCACCGCAGCGCGGTCGTCTCGCTCGCCGTGCCCGCCGGGTCGGCGGTGGCGGTCGGCGTGGTCGGCGCCGGGGCCGTCGTGTCCGGAATCCGGGGGCGTACGGACGTACGGGGCGTCAGCGGCGACTCCACGCTCGTCGGGCTCGCCGGTCCGGTCCGGGCCGAGACGGTCTCCGGCAGCGTGGAGGCCCAGGCCGTCACCGGCGAGCTGCGCTTCCAGACGGTCTCGGGCGATCTGACGGTCGTGGAGGGCGCCGGGGCCTCGGTACGGGCGGAGTCGGTCAGCGGGAACATGGTGCTGGATCTGGACCCGAGCGGGAAGCCCACGGACATCCGGCTGAACACGGTGTCCGGCGAGGTCGCCATCCGGCTGCCGCACCCGGCGGACGCGACGGTCGAGGCGAACACCACGAGCGGCACCCTCTCCAACGGCTTCGAGGATCTGCGGGTCAGCGGCCAGTGGGGGGCGAAGAGGATCACCGGCACGCTGGGCGCCGGGACCGGGCAGCTGCGGGCGACGACCCTCTCGGGCTCGATCGCCCTGCTGCGCCGCCCACCGGCCGAAGACGATCCGTACGACGCCGAGCCGACCGGAAAGGTGCTCTGACATGGCCCCCGTATTCGCCCACGGCCGCCTCCGCCTCTATCTGCTGAAGCTGCTCGACGAGGCCCCTCGCCACGGCTACGAGGTGATCCGGCTCCTGGAGGAGCGCTTCCAGGGGCTGTACGCGCCCTCGGCGGGCACGGTCTATCCGCGCCTGGCCAAACTGGAGGCCGAGGGCCTCGTCACCCATGCCACCGAGGGCGGCCGCAAGGTCTACTCGATCACCGACGCCGGCCGCGCCGAGCTGGCGGGCCGCACGGGCGAGCTGGCCGATCTGGAACTGGAGATCAGGGAATCCGTCTCCGAACTGGCCGCCGAGATCCGGGACGACGTCCGCGGCGCCGCCGGGAAGCTGCGCAGCGAGATGCGGGCCGCGGCGCACGAGACCAGGCAGACCTCCACCGGTTCCACCGGCGCCCGGGGCGACCGGGACTTCCCCTTCGGCGACTTCACGGACTTCGGCGACAAGGAGTCGTGGGGGGCCGCGAAGGAGGAGCTGCGCAAGGCCAAACAGGAGTGGAAGGAGCAGGCCCGCCGGGCGAAGGACGAGTCCCGCCGCGCCCGCGAGGACGCCCAGCAGGCCCGCCGGCAGGCCAAGGAGGCCCAGGACAAGGCGCGCGAGCAGATGCAGAACGCCGCCCGCCAGGTCCAGGAGCACTTCGCGCGGGGCGACTGGCCCTCCGGCGTACGGGAAGGGCTGGCCGAGATCACCGGCCAGCTGGGCAACTTCGCCAGGACGGGCAGCTGGCCCCCGTACATCAAGCCGGAGCCCGCCGACGCCGACCCGGAATGGGGCAAGGACACCGCCCGCACCGGCGACCCGGCCCGCGACCTGGACCGCCTGCTCGACCGCTTCCGCGACGACATCCGCGACGCGGCCCGGGACCGGGGCGTCACGGAGGAGCAACTGACGGAGGCCCGCCGCCGGCTGTCCACGGCGGCGGCCCACATCGAGGCACTGCTGAGGAAGGACGACGGCGGGGAAAGGTGAACCGGGGCCCCGCCCCGCCCCGGCTCTCGGCTCACCGGCTCTCGGCTCTCGGCCCCCGGCCCTCAAACGCCGGACGGAACGGTGCCGTCCCCGTCCCCGTCCCCGTCCCCGTCCCCGTCCCCGTACAGCGCGCGATTCACCGTTTCGTACGTCGCGCCATGGACGGCGAGTACGTCGGCGACCACACCAGGGCAGGCGGTGAGTGCCAGCAGCAGGTGCTCGTCGCCGATGAAGCGGTCTCCGCGCCCCACCGCGATCCGCAGCGTCTTCGTCAGAACGTCCTTCGACCCGCGGGTGAACGGGCGACGTCCCGGCCCGCGCCGCCGGCCCCTGTCCAGCGCGCCTTCCCCGTGGATCTCCTCGACCCGGGCGACGATCTCGGCGACGTCGATGCCGATGTCGGCGAGCGCGTCCGTATCGGCCCGGGTCAGCCCGCCGCGGCGGCGCGCCGTGACCAGATCGGCCTCGACCGCCGCGCGGCGGTCGGCGAGGCCCAGCGAGGCGATGGCGAAGGAGGCCCGGCCGCTGTGCTGATCCAGCAGGGCGAGCAGCAGATGCTCCTCGGTGACCGATTCGGCGTCGGCCCGTTCGGCATGGGTCACGGCGCCGGTCACGGTCGCCCGGGCGCTCTTGGTGAATCGTTCGAACATCAATGCCTCCCGTACTTCTTGTGCACGGCTTGTCGGCTGACGCCCAGTTCGGCGGCAATCTCCTGCCACGACCAGCCGTTCGCGCGGGCGCTTGCGACTTGTACGGCTTCAAGTTGCTCCAGCAGCCGCCGCAGTGCGGCGACCGCCCGCAACCCCACCCGGGGGTCGCGGTCACCGGCGCGCGCGGCGAGATCCGTTGCTTCGGTCATGATGTCAACTTACGTTGACATGACCTCTCATGTCAACCATGGTTGACATGAGAGGTCTGTGGTGACCGACTCGGCCGCGCGCCTCAGGAGCAGGTGAGCACGATCTTCCCGAACTGGTCGCCCGCGGCCAGCCGTTCGAACCCCTCGCGGGCCCGGTCCAGCGGCAGCACCTCGTCGATGACGGGCCGTACGCCGGTCGTCGCGCAGAACGCCAGCAGGTCCTCCAGCTCGTCCTTGGACCCCATGGTCGAGCCGACGACCTTCAGTTCCAGGAAGAAGATCCGGGTCAGCTCGGCGTGCGAGGGCCGGTCGCCGCTGGTCGCACCGGAGATGACGAGCGTGCCGCCGGGGCGCAGGGACTTCACCGAGTGGGACCAGGTGGCGGCGCCGACGGTCTCGATGACCGCGTCGACACGCTCCGGCAGCCTCGCGCCGGGCTCGTACGCCTCGACCGCTCCGAGTTCGACGGCGCGCTTGCGCTTGGCCTCGTCGCGGCTGGTGGCGTGGATCCGCAGCCCGGCGGCCCGGCCGAGCACGATCGCGGCGGTGGCGACGCCGCCGCCCGCGCCCTGGACGAGGACCGAATCGCCCGGGCGCACCCCGGCGTTGGTGAAGAGCATCCGGTACGCGGTGAGCCAGGCGGTCGGCAGGCAGGCGGCCTGCTCGAAGGTGAGTTCCTTCGGCTTGGGCAGCACATTCCAGCTGGGGACGGTGACCTGCTCGGCGAAGGTGCCCTGGTAGCGCTCGGTGAGGATGGACCGGGGTTCCTTCGGGCCGACGCCGTGCCCGGTCTGCCCGATGACGGAGTGCAGGACGACCTCGTTGCCGTCCTCGTCGATCCCGGCGGCGTCGCAGCCGAGAATCATCGGCAGCTTGTCCTCGGCGAGGCCGACGCCGCGCAGGGACCAGAGGTCGTGGTGGTTGAGTGAGGCGGCCCGGACACTGACGGTGGTCCAGCCGGGACGCGCCTCGGGGGCGGGGCGCTCACCCAGCTCAAGGCCGTTCAGGGGCTGGTCGCGGTCGATACGGGATGCGTAGGCGGCGAACATGGCCTCGACGATAGGCCGGGGCACGGACCGGCGTAACCGGCCACGGGTGTGACGCGCACCGCGAAAGAATCAGCCCCTCCGGCGACCGAGGAGCGGGAGTCCGGGGGCAGCACCCCCGGACAAGGAAGGAAGGGGCGGGGAGGGTAACAGGCCCGCCGCAGGCGCACCCGCGACCGGATCACCCGCGGGCACACACCCCGCACCCGGGCATTCGCACCCCGCCCCGCCCCGGAACTCAGCGCCGGGCCACGCCCTCCGCCCGCGCCGCCGCGGCCACAGCGGCCGTCACCGCAGGCGCGACCCGCTCGTCGAACGGCGACGGAATCACGTAGTCCGCCGCGAGCTCATCGCCCACGACATCCGCCAGCGCGTTCGCCGCAGCGATCTTCATGCCCTCGGTGATCCGGGAGGCCCGGACCTGAAGCGCACCCGCGAAGATGCCGGGGAAGGCCAGCACGTTGTTGATCTGGTTCGGGTAGTCCGACCGCCCGGTCGCCACGACGGCGGCGTACTTGTGCGCGACGTCGGGGTGGACCTCGGGGTTCGGGTTGGCCATGGCGAAGACGAACGCACCGGGCGCCATCGACGCGACGGCCGCCTCGGGCACCGTACCGCCGGAGACGCCGATGAAGACGTCCGCACCGGCCAGCGCGCTCTCCAGCGAACCGGAGATCCCGGCCCGGTTGGTGAGTTCGGCCAGCTCGCGCTTGACGTCCGTCAGGTCCTTGCGGTCCCGGCTGACGATGCCCTTGCGGTCGGCCACGGCGACATCGCCGAGCCCCGCCTCCAGCAGGAACTTGGCGATGGCGACCCCGGCCGCACCGGCGCCGGAGATCACGGCGCGCAGGTCACCGAGGCTCCGGCCGGACAGCTTCGCGGCGTTGCGCAGGGCCGCGAGCGTCACGACGGCGGTGCCGTGCTGGTCGTCGTGGAAGACCGGGATGTCGAGCCGCTCCTGGAGCTTGCGCTCGATCTCGAAGCAGCGCGGCGCCGAGATGTCCTCCAGGTTCACGCCGCCGAAGGACGGCGCGAGCCGGACGACCGTCTCCACGATCTCGTCCGCGTCGGTGGTCGCGAGCGCGATCGGCACCGCGTCGACGCCGCCGAACTGCTTGAACAGAATCGCCTTGCCCTCCATCACCGGGAGGGACGCCTCGGGGCCGATGTCACCGAGGCCGAGCACCGCGGTGCCGTCCGTCACGACGGCGACGACCTGCGACTTCCAGGTGTAGTCGTGGACCAGCTCGGGATTCTCGGCGATGGCGCTGCACACCTTGGCGACGCCGGGCGTGTACGCGAGGGACAGGTCGTCCTTGTCACGGACGGGCACGGTGGCTTGCACAGCCATCTTGCCGCCGCGGTGGAGCGCGAAGGCCGGGTCGAACGGCGCATCGGTGGTGCTTTCCGTGGTGCTGTCAGTGGTGCTGTCGCTGCGAGGATTGACGATCTCCGCTGCCATGGTGTTGACCCCTTAAGTCTTCATCGTTTGAGGGTGGCCACTCCTGGTTGAGGAGGGGTGGGCGGGCACCGCGTACGTTCCCCGCGTCGGCGGTTGGCCCGCCCCGGCAGGGAGAGATACATACGCGCGGACGCGCCGCACACGCGTCCTGAGCCCCGGATGAGGGGTGTAAAGGTCTTTTTTACCCGACGGACCACGTGACCGACGAGTCCATCTCGACGCGGTGATGTGACTCATAGTCGAATATCTGGACAAGTCGGCCTACCAGCGAAATGGCGTCCACCAGTCGAGACGCGCCGCAGATCCTGCGGCGTGAAGATGAAATCCCCACAGATGGTCCGGCCTTGGTGTACCGGCCGCTTGAGGTTCGGAATCGCCCGTTACCCGATTTTGACATGACTGGCCCACTGTTTGGGCAAATCCGAATGGCAAGATGCCGTAATCGCACAGGGCGGCGACACCCGATGACGCGTGTCATCCACCGCCTGGCAACACAGCCCTCACCTGCCGGAGGAACCTGATCATGACCGCAAGCACCACCCGCCGTACGACCGCGAAGTCCCGGATTGCAGCGGTCTGCGCCATCGCGGTCGCCGGCACCTTGCTGCTGACCGCCTGCGGCGACCAGACCAAGAGCGGGAACAACAGCTCCGACTCGACGAAGAGCTCCACGGCCGCCGACCTCCTGCCGCCGGAGATCAAGGCCAAGGGCGTCATCAAGGTCGGCTCCGACATCGCGTACCCGCCGGTCGAGTTCAAGGACAAGTCGGGCAGGACGGTCGGCATCGACCCCGATCTCGGTGCCGCGCTCGGCAAGGAGCTCGGCGTGACGTTCCAGTTCGAGAACGGCACGTTCGACACGCTGATCACCGGCCTGCGCTCCAAGCGCTACGACCTCGCGATGTCGGCGATGACCGACACCAAGGACCGCCAGGAGGGCGTCGACTCCGACACCAAGAAGAAGGTCGGCGAGGGGGTCGACTTCGTCGACTACTTCACCGCCGGTGTCTCGATCTACACCAGGAAGGGCGACGACCAGGGCATCAAGACCTGGGCGGACCTCTGCGGCAAGAAGATCGCCGTCCAGCGCGGCACGGTCTCGCACGACCTCGCCAAGTCCGAGTCGAAGAAGTGCACGGGTGGCAAGAAGATCGCCATGGAGACGTTCGACAACGACCTGGAGGCCCAGACCCGGCTGCGCAGCGGCGGCGCCGACGCGGGCTCCTCCGACTTCCCGGTGGCCGCGTACGCGGTGAAGACCTCGGGCGGCGGCAAGGACTTCGAGCTCGTCGGCGAGCAGGTCGAGGCCGCCCCGTACGGCATCGCCGTCGCCAAGGGCAACGACCAGCTGGCCAAGGCCGTCCAGGCGGCCCTGGACGCGCTCATCAAGAGCGGCGAGTACGGGAAGATCATCGCCAAGTGGGGCGTGGAGGCCGGCGCGGTCACCGAGGCCAAGCTGAACGGCGGATCCTGACAAGGATCCGGCGCTGAAAGGCTGTTCCTGTGACTGACATAGAGAAGACGGGTACGGCCGACCGGCCGCCCATCCCCCCCGCCCCGTCGACCGGTCCGGAGGCGATCAAGGCCATTCCGGTACGGCACTACGGCCGGTACGTCTCGGCCGTCGTCGCCATCGCCGCGCTCGTCGCGATCATCTACGCGTTCAGCCAGGGCAAGATCAACTGGGGTGCGGTCCCCGACTACTTCTTCGACGACCGCATCATCAAGGGCGTCGGCCAGACCCTGCTGCTGACCGCCCTGTCGATGGTGATCGGCATCGTCGGCGGCGTCCTGCTGGCCGTCATGCGGCTGTCGAGGAACCCGGTGACCTCGTCGATCGCCTGGTTCTACATCTGGTTCTTCCGCGGCACCCCGGTCCTGGTCCAGCTGTTCGTCTGGTTCAACCTGGGGCTGGTCTTCGAGACCATCAACCTCGGACCGATCTACAAGGACTACTGGTCGAGCTTCATGACGCCGCTGCTGACGGCGCTGCTCGGCCTGGGCCTCAACGAGGCCGCCTACATGGCGGAGATCTGCCGTGCGGGGCTGCTCTCGGTCGACGAAGGCCAGACGGAGGCGTCGCACGCGCTGGGCATGAGCCACAGCAAGACGCTGCGGCGCGTGGTGATCCCGCAGGCGATGCGGGTGATCGTGCCGCCGACGGGCAACGAAGTCATCAACATGCTCAAGACGACGTCGCTGGTGGCGGCCGTGCAGTTCTACGAACTGTTCAAGTACGCCCAGGACATCGGGCAATCGTCCGGAGCCCCGGTCGAGATGTACTTCCTGGCCGCGGCCTGGTACTTGATCATGACCTCGGTGCTGAGCATCGGCCAGTTCTACCTGGAGCGGTACTACGCACGCGGGTCGAGCCGCAGTCTGCCGCCCACTCCGCTGCAGAAGGTCAAGGCCAATCTGCTGTCCCTGGGCCGCCCGAAGGGAGGCATGGCATGACCGCCATGGTGAAGGCCGAGGGCGTCCACAAGTCCTTCGGCGCCGCGCACATCCTCAAGGGCATCGACCTGGAGGTCGCTCCGCGCGAGGTCTTCTGTCTGATCGGTCCGTCCGGTTCCGGCAAGTCGACCTTCCTGCGGTGCATCAACCACCTGGAGCAGATCAACGCCGGCCGGCTGTCCGTCGACGGCGAGCTGGTCGGCTACCGGCAGAAGGGCGACAAGCTCTACGAGCTCAAGGACAGCGAAGTCGCCCTGAAGCGCCGGGACATCGGCATGGTCTTCCAGCGTTTCAACCTCTTCCCCCACATGACGGCGATCGAGAACGTCATGGAGGCCCCGGTCCAGGTCAAGCGCGAGCCGAAGGCCGTGGCGAGGGCCCGGGCCGAACGGCTGCTGGACCGGGTGGGCCTGGCCGACAAGGCGAAGAACTACCCCTCCCAGCTCTCCGGCGGCCAGCAGCAGCGGGTGGCCATCGCCCGCGCCCTGGCCATGGAGCCGAAGCTGATGCTCTTCGACGAGCCGACGTCGGCGCTCGACCCGGAGCTGGTGGGCGATGTCCTGGACGTCATGCGCGGTCTCGCGGAGGACGGCATGACGATGGTCGTCGTGACCCATGAGATGGGCTTCGCCCGTGAGGTCGGCGATGCGCTGGTCTTCATGGACGACGGTGTGGTGGTCGAGTCGGGCCACCCGCGCGACGTACTGACCAACCCGCAGCACGACCGGACGAAGTCGTTCCTGTCGAAGGTGCTCTAAGAGCGCAGAAGGAGGGCGGTACGGACCGATCCGGGTCCGCATCGCCCTCCTCTCCGTGCCCCTGCCCCTGCCCCCTGCTTTCTGTTCTCTACTTCTTCGGCATCAGTTCCGGGCTGACCATCAGGGTCCGCATCTGGGCGCGGGTGAGCGGCGGGGTCTTGAGGAGCGGGCCCTGCGCCTGCGCGCTCTTGAGACCGGTGCTGCTGCGGACGGCCAGCAGTCCGCCGTCCTTCAGGGTGAGCCGGCCGACGAGCTCGGGCCCCCACAGGGGTGTGCCACCGTACTTCATCGGGTCGCTCCAGATGGTCAGCACCCGCCCGTCCGGGAGCTCCTCGCGTACGCAGTCCGCCGGACGATGCTCCCCACGGTTCGGCTTGCACAGATCCGCAGCCGGATCGAGTCCGCCGAACTTCTTCGCGACGGACTCCGCGGCCATCATGCTGACGGTGAGATAGCCGACGCCGCCGTCCCTGCGGACGGCGTACTGCCCGTCCAGCGGCCCCACCGGGTTTTCCTTGGCCTGCTCGGGGGTGGCGTTCTTGATGATGACGGCCAGCGAGACCTGTTCGACGCTCCCCACATCCTTGGGCAGCAGCTCGACCAGCTGCTCGACCCTGCCGCTGTTCCCCGCGAGCTCGGCCGGGGCCGCCACCGACGACTCCTTCGGTTTCGTGTCCGAAGCCAGGCCGGGCACCACGACCGCGCCGGCCGCAGCGACGGCGAGCGCGGCCGCCGACACGGTGACCCGGCGCCGCAGGCGCACCCCGGCGGCCCCGGCGTACACCGCCTGGGTGGAGATGACCGGCTGCCCCGCGTCCGCGGCGGCCCGGCCCAGCAGCTCATGCACGTCGTTCATACGAATTCCTCTGCCATCTCGGCGCGCAGCGCCGCCAACCCCCGAGCCGCATGGCTCTTGACCGTGTTCTCCCGCATCCCGAGCAGCTCGGCCGTGGCCTCGACGCTCAGGTCCTCCCAGTAGCGCAGCACCAGTACGGCTCGCTGCTTGGCCGTGAGCCGGGCGAGGGCCGTCCGCACCGCGAGGCCGG
Source organism: Streptomyces sp. NPDC058092 (assembly GCF_042884935.1). NCBI lineage: Bacteria > Bacillati > Actinomycetota > Actinomycetes > Kitasatosporales > Streptomycetaceae > Streptomyces > Streptomyces sp. NPDC058092. Next base: position 571,263 of record NZ_JBHVSY010000001.1, on the reverse strand, counting down.
TGTCCGTGTCGGGCGCGTGGCCCGCGCGGTCGGGCAGTTCGCCGTACGACTGTTCGCGCCGCCAGAACCGGCGGCGGGCCGCGATGAAGGTGTTGACCAGGGTCTTGCGTGCGTACGCCTCGATGTTGTCGAGCCGCCCGTGCCGCCGTCCGCCGAGCACCACTTTGACCAGCGTCGTCTGGACCAGGTCCTCGGCCTCGTGCCGGTCGCCGCACAGCAGATACGCACTGCGGAACAGTGCGGTACGTCTGCCCTCGACGAAGGCGTGCAGCGCGGCATCGTCATCGATCCGCATCGTCAGCGCCCCTCTCCGGGTCCGCGGGTGCGGACCGTCTCACCCTTCCAGTGCGGCGGGACGCACAGCGGGTTGCAGCAGAAGACAGAAAAAGAAGGGGCGGTACGGGCCCAGGCCCGCACCGCCCCTTCCTGCGCATGCTGCCGCTACTTCACGGCGAGCACCAGGCTGTCCGACGGGGACGCCCAGACGGCGCGTGCCTCGCCGAACCCCGCCTCGTGCAGGGTGTCGACGTGCCACCGCACGGACGGCATGTCACCGTCCGCGTGCTCGCCGTAGATCTCGTACCGTTCGGCGGTCGGCCCGGCGAGGACCGGGTCCTTCGCGGCGAGGGCCCACCAGTCCGCCCAGTCGAGGTCGCCCGCCGCCTTGGCACGGTCCATGGCCGCGTGCCGGTGGGCGCGCTCGGCCGCGTTGATACGGGGCGTCTCGGTGTCGATCATGTGGTCGGCGTTCATGAACACGCCGCCGTCCCTGACGAGTCCGCCGATCCGCCGGTAGAGCGCGGTGAGCGGTTTGGTGTGCAGCCAGTGCAGGGCGGTGGCGGTGAGGACCGCGTCGTACGACTCGTACGGCAACTGTCCTGCCCAGTCGGGGTCCTTGAGGTCGGCGGTGACGAAGGTGACGCGCTCGTCGCCGTCGAAGTGGCCACGGGCGATGGCGAGCAGCGCCGGGTCGAGATCGACGCCCGTGCTGGTGGCTTCGGGGAACCGCCTGAGGAGCCGGTCCGTAATACTTCCCGTACCGCATGCGAGATCGAGCACTCTCGGCCTGGGCCCCACCACGGCCTCGACCATGTCCAGCATCACCCGGAACCGTTCCTCACGGTCGGGCATGTACCACTCCTGCTGCCGGTCCCAGCTCTCCTGCCAGGCCGCCCAGTCAGTACCTGTCGTTGTCTCCGCCACGAGGAACCTCCCATGTAATACCCTGGAACGGTAAAAGCCCATTACATCGTTCGCTGCACCGACTTTAGACCGACGCCGTAAGGACTACAAGTGGAACTGGCCTATTACTCGGACTATGCCGTGCGTCTGGTCAACACCGAGGAGCCGACCCGCAACAAGGACTCCCTCACCTCCGTCGAGGCGGTCCGTGAGCTGTTCGGCGTCAACCAACAGGCGGCCCGGCGGGCGACCGACGCGGATGTGACCCGCTTCCGGTCCGTACGGGCACGACTGCGCGCGGTCTTCGAGGCGGCCGACGGCGGTGACGAGACGCTCGCCGTCGACCTGCTCAACTCACTGCTGCTGGAGTTCCCGGTCAGCCCGCAGATCTCCGGGCACGACTTCCGCGACGAGGACGGCAAACCGGACTGGCACATGCACCTGGCCGACCATCCGTCGAACGCGACGGCCGGGTACGCCGCCATCGCGGCGATGGGCCTCGCCTTCCATCTCACCTCGTACGGTGTGGACCGGCTCGGCGTGTGCGAGGCGGCGCCGTGCCGTAACGCCTACCTCGACACCTCGACCAATCGCTCCCGCCGCTACTGCTCGGACCGCTGCGCGACCCGCGCCAACGTGGCCGCCTACCGGGCCCGCAAGCGCCTTGAGACGGAACGCGCCGCCGAGACCGGCCGCAGCGCGGAGACCGCCCAGGTCACCACACCCCACACCGACCGCTGATCCTTCTTCAGCGGCCGGTAGCGCGCCCGGACCCTGGCCAGTACGAGCTCCTCGGGCACCGTCCCGTAATCCGTGCTGTCGCCGCCGGCGAAGATGTTGTCGGCCAGCACCCACCAGCCGCCCCGGCGGCGTTCGGCGGCCCGCTTGACGACCAGCAGATCCTGCTGGAACGGATGGCGCAGAATCACCGCGTCCCCGGGGCGCACCGTCGCCCCGTACTGCACGAGCAGCCAGTCCCCGTGATGGAGCGTGGGCACCATCGACGGCCCCGTCACCTCCACCACCTGGAACGGCACGCGCCCGGACAGCCCTCGCCCCCGCTGCTCCTGCGTCAGCTCAGGCACCTCCGGCACCTCCCGCATCTCTCCGGCACCTCCCCGGTCCGTCCAGTACACCGTCCCGCACAGCGTTTCGTACATTCGGCCACCGGTCCCATCCTCACCCCGGACTTTTGGCCTAAGCCCATGGGGGCAGCCGCTAAAACCCGTCACTCACGGAGTAATGTCCCACCTGAGAAGACGATCACGAGGAAGGACAGCTCAATGCTTTCCCGCCTGTTTGCCCCCAAGGTGAAGGTCAGCGCCCACTGCGACCTGCCCTGCGGCGTGTACGACCCGGCCCAGGCCCGCATCGAGGCGGAGTCCGTCAAGGCCGTCCAGGAGAAGTACCAGGCCAACGAGGACCCGCACTTCCGGGCCCGCGCAGTGGTCATCAAGGAGCAGCGCGCCGAGCTCGCCAAGCACCACGTCTCGGTGCTGTGGAGCGACTACTTCAAGCCCCCGCACTTCGAGAAGTACCCGGAGCTGCACCAGCTGGTCAACGACGCCCTGAAGGCGCTGTCGGCCGCGAAGGCCTCCACGGACCCGGCGACGGGCCAGAAGGCGCTGGACTACATCGCTCAGATCGACAAGATCTTCTGGGAGACCAAGAAGGCTTGATCGGCCCGCCGTTCAGCCCCAGGCTGGATCGCAGGTCAGAGCAGGAATCCGAAGGGCCCGACGGCTTCGAGCGGTCGGGCCCTTCTGTCTTTTGTAGATCATTTGGGAGACGTTTGGGAGACAAGGTCAGGAAGAGCGCCTCTCCCGCCACTCGGCCGTCTCATCGGCTGCATCAGTCAGCGACTTCTCCCACGCCTTCTGCAACCCCTTGGCGATGCCAAGCTCCATCTCGGGCGACGTGTGCGAGTACGTCCCCTCAACGCCCTGCAGCTTGTGCCCCATTCGCTCCTCGACCGCCACCCGGGGGTGCCCCTGCCCGTCCAACCAGACTTTGTGCCCGTGACGCAGACCGTGCGGCACCATCTCGGAGATGCCGTCCACGGCCGGAAGCGGGGCCTGAGCACGGCGCCCCTTCCTGGACGGCTCCTCGCCCTGCCCCTCGACGATCGGGTGCCAGAAGCGGCCATAGAACTGGTCGTCGACCCGGAGCGGCCGGCCACGCTGGGACGGGAACACGAGGTACTCGTGGCTGTTCGCTGCGAGGAGTTCGGACAGCAGGTCGCCGAGGAACGGCGGCAGGATCAAAGTCCGATAGGAGCTGTACTTCGGCGGCAGCAGCGTGAACCCCTTCGCCAGCTGCACCTTCTGGCCGGCGCGCAGCTTGGCCCCGGTCTCCATCTCGTTCGCCTTGGCGATGTCCGCGGCCCGCTTCGGGTCGGCATGCCGTAGGGCTGCAATCGACTCCAGCGTTTCGCCCTTTGCCACAGTGTGCTTGGCGGGCTCGGTGAGCCACTGCCCCTGCCACTGGACGCGCAGGGACTTGCCGTACTCCAGCCCCAGGAGGTGGAGCTGGTCGCGCCGAAGTCCGGCCACTTCCCCCATGCGCAGGCCGGTGTAGGCCACGGTGAGGACCATGACGTACCACTGGAAGCCGCGCAGAGTGCGGGCGTTCTCAGCAAGGAGCCGAGCCTGTCGGGGCGTTGGCCATACGTACTCGTCGCCGGTCTCGACGGGGATGTGCCGGCCGCGCTTGCGCTTGGATCCGGCGGGCATGGGGTTGAAGGGGATGAGTTTCTCGTCGACCGCGTCATCGAGGAGCATGCGCATGAGGCCCTCGATGGCGTCGACGTAGTTCTTCTTGTACTGGTCCACGAGCTGGGCCCGCCACGCCTTGTAGCTCATCGACGTGATGTCGCCGATGGGGGTGTTCTTCCACTTCGGGAGGATGACCGCGTTCAGGCGGCTGCCGTAGGTCTGCTGCGACATCTCGCCGACGTCCATGACCTGCTGCCACTCGTCGACCCATTCGCCGAAGAGCTTGCGCCCGTCGGACGGGTTGACGAAGACCTTGCGTTGGACGTCGGTCTCTTGGGCGCGGCCCCAGTCGAGCGCATCCTGCTTGGTCTCGAATCCGCTTTCCGAGTCGTACTTTCCGTTGGGGAGTTGGTACCTGACCCGCCAGCTCTTCCCGCGTTTCTCCGCGTACGCCACGTTCATCCCCTCGGTGTGCTGATGACGGCAGGCACCCCTGACTGCCGTACATCTTCAGGACAGCGCCTGTGACGGCTACCGGAGCGGGCAGCTCTGGCAGACGCAGGAGGCACAGTTGCCTCCTTGGCGCTTCACCAGTGTCCTCGCGGCGCGTCTGGCTGACTCGTCGTTGAGGACTTTGGGCGTCATAACACACACGGTCGTCTCGCCTACTTGACCTACGAGGCCGATGAAGTCCGGCCCCTGATCCAAGGTGATGAACTCGTGCTGCATGGCCCTCCCTTTCGGTGCGTTCGGAAGACCCGAGAGACGAGCCTTACATATCGAACGCGTAACCGAATAGGGATTACCTGAATATGCCATCGAACGCAGCGTAACGATCCAGTTACACAGAAACAGTTGCGCTACGAGCGGCTTGGATCTTCGCCACTGACGATGCCTCGCTTCCGGAGCTCAGCCACCACGGCCTCACTCAGTTCAGCCATCCGCCCAGCGGTCACCTCGGGCATCGTCGCCATCACCGCGTCCTGCACAGCCCTGCGCGCGCCGTCTTCATCCGCGACCGGGGCATACCGAACGCCCTCGACAACTTCGCCGGCCATCTGGGCTTCGGTGGCACCTTCGAGGATCGCTTCACAGGCGCCTGGAGCCCATCCGAAGGCGCGCTCGATCTTGGCGTAGGTGACGTCCCGGACGGACAGCCCCTTTTCGATTCGCATGTAGGTGGTGATCGTGAGGTCGGCGGCTGTGGCGGCGTCGGCTTTGTGCCAGCCGAGCTGAACTCGGCGTTGGATCACGATGCGCTTGAGGCGCGCTCTGTCGGCGTCGGTGGTGGCCATAGCCAGATCTTCCCAGGAACTGCCAGGTACCGCCAGGAACACGTTTCGGCCTACACATCCCCACCACCACTTCTTGAACTTTCCTTGAAGAAGAGATGCCAGTATCTACCAGCATCTCTATGTTACTGCACAGTACTGCTAGATGTTGCTAGTAGAAACTGTTAGCTTCTCTCCATGAAGGCACCCCAACCCACCTTCGAAGTGGACGGGGCGGCAATCCGAGAGCTCCGCATGTCACGCGGCATACGCATCGCCGACCTCGCCCGTACCGCAGGCATCAGCCGCAGCTATCTCACGCGGCTGGAAATCGGCGTTCGTCGCCACATGCGGCCCCCCGCCTACGTGGCGCTCCGCACCGCACTGGGCGTGCCCCACGAAGACACGCAGCTCCTCGCCACCGGCGAGACCAACCCCGAATGAGGTGACCCAATGTCCGTTGCCACGGTCGTAGAGGACTTCACCAACGTCGCCGAGACCGCCCGCCGCCTCGGTATCGGCGCCCGCCGACTGCGCGACGGCGTGAACCACGGCGGCTTCCCGGCCCACCGCATGGGCCGTCGGCTGATGTTCAGCCCGCAGGACCGCGCCGAGATCGCCGAGATGCACCGCATCCCCGCCCGGCCGGCACGTCGACTGCGCGCCCGCGCCGCCTGACCAACGCAAAACGGGGCCGCCCCGGACGGCAATCCGGACGACCCCTCGGCACCCTCAACCCCTTCAGAAATCGAGGACACCGTGAACGACAAGACTACCCAGACGTTGCAGGCGCAGGGATCCCCGATCCTGCTCCTCGCCTACCTCCACAAGGAGATGAGCCACCTCACCGCCCCCAGCTTCACCATCCACGGGCACGCCCCGACGGAGCTGCACATTCACCTGCACCGGTCGGTTCCGGGTGAGGTGCCCGCGCTGACGGCGTTCGAGGAGTGGCGTACCGCGCTCGGGCTCGGTCTCCCGTCGCAGGGCGGCGGCTCGACCGTGTCGTGGCTGTCGACGGAGGGCCGTGTCGATGACGTCGCTGTGGTTCTGACCGGGTACGGCACCCCGTCCGAGGTTGAGGCTGCTGTTGCTGAGCTGGTGGCGGCATGAGCGCCCGTCGGGTGAGCGCGGCGGCTGGTGTGGTTCGTGCCGCTATCGGCCGCGGGCAGCAGGCGCCGGGGATCGCGACCGCGCTGGAGTCGGCTGGCCTGTTGCAGTCGCCGGAGACCGCTGCCGAGCAGCTGGCCCTCCTCGCCGAGGTCAACAAGCTGCGGGCCCGGGTCGCCGAGCTGGAGGCGGCGCCGCTCGCGTGGGCTGAGGACCTCGACGCGAAGTCCCTCGACAACTTCCTGATCGCACTCGGGTCTGCGACGGAGTACGAGCCGATGAACGGGGCGATCGACCAGATCCACGAGCTGGTCCGCTCGTACCAGGCCGCCTCGGTGCAGCCGGTCCGGAAGGACAAGCCCGCCCTGAGCCCAGAAGAGGCCATGATCTTCGCCGCTCTTAAGGCAGCTGGGATGGACAACTGGGAGGGGTACTCCGACGCCGTCGAGGTCGGCCTGTCGGCCGCCCCGTCGCTGGGTGAGTTGGCTGAGCAGCGGCACCTCATCGACCCGCTGGATCACGTGCTGGAGCACCTCGCGGCCGAGGGTGCGGAGGCCGCGCTGCTCGCCAAGATCATGGCGCCCGACAAGGACACGCGCGAGCCCGGCTCCTGCGACGCGTGCGGCGACGCCCCGTCGGCCTGGTGCCCGGACTGCGGCGCCTGCCGGAAGGGCTGCCACGGAGGGCACGACGGATCGTGCACCCACCCGAACGCCCCGTGGGCGGTGGCCTCGTGATCTGGCTGATCGGACTCCTCGCCTTCTCCGCGGCCGCGCTTGTCGCGTGGGCCGCCCTGTACCTGACCGACACCCCGCACGACGGAGGCACCGATGCCCGCTGACCTCAACAGCGCCGAGCGGCAGTTCCTCACCTTCGCCCTCGACCTGGCCGCCGACAAGATGGCCTGTCATGACGGGTTCACCGAGGAGGACGAGGCCGCGCTGGAGACGTTCCGCCGCATGGCCGACGAGACCGCCGACGCCGCGCAGTTGGCCCGGTTCGAGGACGCCCGGCACACCCTCCAGCAGACCCGCGAGTCTGCCCGGCCGCCGCTGAAGTCCCGGCTCGCGATGCTCCTCGCGCACATCGAGGAGCAGGGCGGCGAGTGGACCACGAAGCGCACTCAGCGCCTGTACCGCGACAACTCCGCCGGGGCCCCCTTCCGTGCGACCGCGCGAAAGGACCTGCACGCCCTGGCCGCGCTGGGGTGGCTCGTCCACGACACCACCGACCCCGGGCGCCACTGCTACCGCCTCAACCACGCGAAGGCAGGAGCCCGATGAGCAAGACGTTCGGTGGGCTCCACACCCGCCCCGACCACAGCGGCGTCGGCCGCTCTCAGCGGGAGTTGCGGGACCGGGCCAGCTTCGACCAGGCCCCCGCCGCCGGAGCGTCCTGCCTCCTCATCCTCGCCCTCCCCCTCCTCGGGCTGGCCATCATCGCCGCCCTGACCACCACCGGAGTGATCGCATGAAGTGCGAAGAGCAGCACCCCGACGGCACCTACCAGGAATGCCAGCTCGACCTTGGCCACACTCGTGACCACGAGTACTTCGGTACAACGTGGGCACGCCCCGTGCCGGCCGAGCCGGACCCCGACGTCGCCGACCTGATCGAGCGGGCCGCCCGCAAAAGCCACGCGTGGGATCTGGACGAGGTGAAGTGGCCGATCGTCGTCGAGGTCACCAGCGTCTACGTCATCAAGGCGCCAGGGGCGACCGAGGACGAGGCCCTGAAGTACTGGGCTGACAGTGACGAGTACCCCGACGTGGACGGCGAGCAGGCGATCGACGGCGGGTTCGAGATCCGCCGCGTCGACCGGTGGCAGCGCGGGAGCCTGACCGGTGCCCCGATCGGCCCGGAGATCGCTTGCCCTGACTGCGGCGAGCAGGCCATGCGGCGCAAGTGGTTCCACAACCCGTTCCGGAAGTGCCACGGCCCGATCGAGTGGCGCGAGAACACCCACGCAAGGACGCTCCAGTGGCGCTACCGCCGCGAGTTCAAGGCCACCCCGATGGCGGTGAGCGCCTGATGACGAACACCGCGCTGGCCGGGGCTTCGGCCCCGGCCGCCGGCCTCGGGATCGAGCCCGGCATCTACCCCGACCTGCCGATGGAGGCGTACCACGGCGACCGCGGGTCGCTGTCCTCCAGCGGTGCCCGGAAGTTGCTGGCTCCCAGCTGCCCGGCCCGGTTCCGGTACGAGCAGGACCACTCGCAGCCGCACAAGCAGGTGTTCGACTTCGGAACCGCCGCTCACCGCGTCGTCCTCGGTGACGGGCCCGAGCTGGTCGCTGTCGAGGCGGACGACTGGCGTACGAAGGCCGCCCGCGAGGAGCGCGACGAGGTTCGTGCCGCTGGTGGTGTGGCTCTGCTGGCCGCCGAGTACGACCAGGTGCAGGCGATGGCCGACGCGATCCGCCGACACCCCGTCGCCAGCGCCCTGTTCGCACCCGACAGTGGCCGGCCGGAGCAGTCGCTGTTCTGGCGCGACCACCAGACCGGTGTCATGCGCAGGGCCCGGTTCGACTGGCTGCCCGACCCGCGCAACGGGCGGCTGATCATCTCGGACTACAAGACCTGCCGGTCCGCCGACCCGACCGCGCTCGCCCGTGCGGTCGACGAATACGGCTACCACCAGCAGGCCGATTGGTACCGCTCCGGGGCGCGCGCTCTCGGGATCGGTAACGAGCACACCGCGTTCGTCTTCGTCTGCCAGGAGAAGACGGCCCCGTACCTCGTGACCGTGATCGAGCTCGACGCGACCGCGCTCCGTATCGGAGCCGCGAAGAACCGCCGGGCGATCGAGACGTACGCCCGCTGCATGGAGACCGGGCACTGGCCCGGCTACGCCGACGACATCGCCTACCTCTCCCTGCCTGCCTGGGCCGAGACCCGAGACTCCGTGGAGTACCTGTGACTTACCAACAGATCGAGCGCATGACCCCCGCCGCGGCCCCGGCCCGCGTCGGCCAGGGAACGGCCGTAGAACAGTCCCGCGCGGTCGCCGAGGTGCAGGCCGCCATCGTCGTGGCCCAGCAGTGCCCTCGCGACATCAGCGCCGCCATCGCCGAGATGCGGCAGTCCTGCACCCAGCCGTACCTGGCGGACAAGGCGTTCTACCGGTTCCCCCGCGCCGGTCAGACCGTGTCCGGCCCGTCCGTCCACCTCGCCCGCGAGCTCGCCCGCTGCTGGGGCAACGTCCAGTACGGGCTCGCCGAGCTGCGGCGCGACGACGAGTACGGCGAGTCGGAGATGCAGGCGTTCGCCTGGGACGTCCAGAAGAACAGCCGGAACTCCTCGACCTTCATCGTCCCGCACAAGAGGGACCAAAAGGGCGGCCCGAAGCAGCTCACGGACATGCGCGACATCTACGAGAACAACGCCAACAACGGCGCCCGCCGCGTCCGTGAGGCAATCTTCGCGATCCTCCCGCCGTGGTTCGTCGAAGAGGCCAAAGAGCTCTGCGCGAAGACCCTCCGCGACGGCGGCGGCAAGCCCCTCAACATCCGAGTCGCCGACGCCATCAAAGCGTTCGAGGGCATCGGCGTCACCACGGACCGGATCGAAACGAAGCTCGGCCGGCAGTCCGGGAAGTGGACCGAGCACGACGTGGCACAGCTCCTCGTCATCTTCCGGTCGGTGCAGCAGGGCGAGGTGTCCGTCGACGACGAGTTCCCCGCCCCGCGGGTGACGGCCGACGAGATCACGGACGCCGGATCGGCGGTGACGTCGTGAAGCTCCGTCTCTTCCGCCGCCGCCCGGCCCTGGCCCCGGCCGCTGCCGTGTTTAGTCCGGTCGGTGTCCTCGACGGCGCCCGGTGGCTGGTCTGCGACACCACCACCTGCGCCCACCTCACCCGCCGCCACACCCCGACCGGCAGCACCTGGACCTGCACCGTGTGCGGCACCACGAAAGGGGACGAGCAGTGAAGTCCCTCGCCTGGATGGACGCCGCGCTGTGCGCCCAGACCGACCCTGACCTTTTCTTCCCCGAGGGGTCAGGACGCAGTAACCACCAGGCCAAGAAGGTCTGCGCCGCCTGCCCGGTGCTGGCCGAGTGCGGGGAGCACGCGGCCGCGCTGGAGGGTGACCTGTCCTACGGCTACCGGCACGGCGCATGGGGCGGCCAGTCCCCCCGCGAGCGCGCCCGGCAGGGCGGGAAGCCGCTGGTCAGCGACCGCGACCAGCACATCATCCACATGACCGACCGCGGCATGACGCCCAAGGAAGTCGCCGCACGGCTCGGCGTCTCCGACCGCACCGTGGCCCGCGTCAAGGCCGCCCACCAGCAGAAGGAGGCGGCGGCGTGAGCTACGCACCCGACACACTGCCCCGGGCCGAAGACTGGCGTGATCGGGCCGCGTGCGCCGACCCCCGGTACCTGCCCATCCGTGACTTCTGGTTCGCCGACGACAGCGACTGCAGCCAAGTCCGCACCGCCACCACCATCTGCGGACACTGCCCCGCCCGCGATGCGTGCCTGGCCGCAGCCAGCGAGGAAGAGGCCGGCCGCGGCCAGCAGTCCATGTTCGGGATCCGTGGCGGGCTGACGTCCAAGCAGCGGTGGAACCGGAAGAAGCGGGACGCGGCCAAGCGGGCACGGGCGCGGAAGCAGCCCGACCCGTGCGGCACCACCGCGACGTACTACCAGCACCTGATGGCTGGTGAGCCCATCGACGCCGCGTGCCAGGCCGCATCCGACGCGTACGAACAGCAGCTCGCCACCGCCTCCCAGAACGGATAGCGCTGATGACGCACCCGATCCCGACCGAGCCGCAGCCGGACCCCAGCGAGACCATCATGGCCGCCCTCGCCCACGGCATGGACGGCCACCCCGAGAAGGCCATCCCCCTGTTCCGCCCGTTCGTCGAAGGCGGGCCTGCCACCGCAGTCGGCCTCTGCGCCGCCCTCGCCGAGATGTCCGCCATCGGGCCCCGCAAGACCCTGCCGAAGGGCGGCACGTTCGGGCTCCTCGTCCTGAACGCCGACACCGGGGAACGCGGCGACATCAACGAGCTTCCGGTCGGCATCCGGTTCGCCGCCCAGTTCAGCACCGCGTGGGGCAACAACGACCGGGACACCGCCTACGCCCTGTTCGAAGCGCTCGTCAGCCCCGGCACCGAGGCCGCTGCATCCGCCTTTGCCGACGGCATCCGGGCCTTGTTCGACATGGCTGTCGTGTCGCTCAACGAGATGACCGGCCGCACCGCGTGACCCCCGGCCCGGGGCCACCGTGCCCCGGGCCACCACCCGCACCACCACGAACGAGAGAAGACAATCCGTGGGAATCCGCCTGATCGTTGAGGTGCTCACCAGCGCACCCGAGGCCCTGACGCACCGGGAGAAGCTGCTCCTCGTCGTCCTGGCCGAGGACGCCAACGACGACACGCGGATCACGTGGAACAGCGTTGAGCGCCCCGAGGTGCTGCGCGGCGCAAAGCTCAGCCGCGCGCAGCTGTACGCCGTGCTGAAGTCCCTCGCCACGAAGGGGGCGTTGGAGAGGCTGACGGCCGGCCAGAAGAACGCCGCAGCGAAGTACAAGATCCCGATGTTCGCGGCGCCTCAGTGTCCCGGAATTGCTGACACTGACACCTCTCAGTGTCCCGGAATCCCGGACACTGACGAAAACGCTCAGTGTCCCGAGAATGCGGACACTGAACCGTCTCAGTGTCAGGAAATCCCGGACGTCAGTGTCAGGGAATCCCTGACCCCTACCCCTCACCCCTCCTCTACTACCCCCTCAGCTAGCAAGCAGGAGGAGCCCGCCGACGACCGGCTCAGCTACGGCTATCCAGAAGCCGCACTGCCCCTTGTCGAAGGCATCACCGCAGCAGGCGTCAACGTTCGCTGGCCCTTCAAGGGCGACCAGTGGTTCCCGATCCTGGCGCTCATCACGAAGAGCGGCGTCCCCGCCCTCGTCGACTACGCAGTCCGTGCCGCAGCCCGCACGAACGTCGACTCCGCGAAGTACTTCCTCCGCGGCTGGGCCGAGCTGCCGCCACTGCCCCGCCCTGGCACCGAGCGCCCCACGCTGCGCGCCGTTGCCGGTGGCTGGCAGCCCTACACCAATCCCGTTGATGTTTCCGCGTACTCGAACGGATTCTGACCATGGAACCCACCACCGTTGGCAGCCTCGGACCGTCTGCGTTCGCCCGCATCATGGCTGGCGTCACCGAACTCCAGCAGCAGGGCATCAGCCCCGGCCCCGTCGACGACGCACCCACACCCGACGAGCCCGGCCACCCCGAGTACCACCGCCGCCGCCGCGCCGAATGGGCCCTGAAGCGCTGGGAGACCGCGACACCGCCCCGCTACCGCCGCTCCGACGCCACACTGCCCGACGTCCAGGCATGGGCCAACGCGGTGGCCGCCGACCCCGAGACCGCCGGATCGCTGCTTCTCACCGGCACCACCGGCACCGGGAAGACGTACCAGGCGTACGGAGCGCTCCGCCGCATCGCCGCCGCCGGCAGCATCCACCCGTACGAGATCCGGGCGATCACCGCCGCCGACATGTACGGGCTGCTCCGCCCCAAGGGCTCCGACCGCGGGGCAGAGGAAGAGCTGCGGCGGCTGGTCAGGGTGCCGCTCCTCCTCCTCGACGACCTCGGCGCCGCGAAGAGCTCCGAGTGGACCGAAGACGTGACCGGTCGGCTGATCAACGAGCGGTACAACGCCTGCCGCCCAACCCTCTACACCAGCAACCTCCCCGCCAAGTCCGCCGACGGCCGCGACCTCACCGGCGCGCTCGGGGAACGCATCGTGTCTCGCCTTTCCGAAGACACCCGCGTCGTCGCCATGACCGGCACCGACCGCCGCCGAGGAGGTGCAGCCGCATGAGCACCCCTGCGAAGGTCGAGTACCTGTACGAGCTGTGGGACGCCAACTGGGACGACGGCCCCCTCGGCAACTACCAGGTCCTCCGCTGGGAGATCACGAAGAAGACGCCGAAGCGGATCTACTTCGATCGCAACGGCCACCCGGGGTTCGTGGACCGCCAGCGCATCGAAGCTGATGGCGAGATCCGTCACGGCTACACCCGGCGCCTCCTGCACCTGGCGCCCCCGGAGATCCCCGGCCAGCCGAAGCCGCCCTCCCTGCCGGAGCTCAAGGCGGCCATGGCGGACGCCCACCCCGACCGGGGTGGCACCGACGAGGCGTTCATTGCCGCGCGCGCCCGCTACGAGACCGCCCGCGCCAAGGAGGCCAGCGCATGAACCCCGACCCGTTCCCCCCGGCCGCGCTCGCTGCGTTCACTGCCGGCCTCGACGACTACCGCCTCACCACCCCGCCCGATGAGCAGAACCCCCACGAAGCCGCCCGGCGCGCGGCCGAATACCTCGTCGCCTCCGGGTGGGCCGTCCACATCCCCCCGCGGAACCGCACCGGCACCCGCCGCTCCTGCCCCGGCTGCCACACCTTGCAGCTGGTCAACCGGGACGGGCGGATACGTCGCCATGGCGACGCCGACCAGCCCTGCCCCGGCTCCGGCACCCCCCACGTGCGGGAGCCCGCCACGTGACGCACCCGTCCTGCCGGGTGTGCGGGCGTCTCCTGCGCTCGGAGAAGTGGCGGGCCCGCCGCATTGGCCCCGTCTGCTGGAGCCGCACACGCGGACGCACAGCCGTTCGCATCCCCACCCCGCCACCAGCCGACCACGTACCCGGCCAAGACGAACTGCCGCTCGTCCACCACCAACCCACCCTCTGGAGCCTCTGATGGAGCCGTACTTCGAAGACCGGGACGCAGGGATCGCCCTGTACCTGGGCGACATGCGCGAAGTCCTGCCCGCACTGGACCTGCAGGCCGACCTGGTCTTGACCGATCCTCCCTACGCCGAGACGTCCCTCGCCTGGGACCGGTGGCCGAAGGGCTGGCCGACGCTCGCTGCGACCGCCGCGTTGTCGATGTGGTGCTTCGGATCGATGCGCATGTTCCTCCAGCAGCGCGATGAGTTCGCCGACTGGAAGCTCTCCCAGGACGTCGTGTGGGAGAAGCACAACGGATCCGGGTTCGCGAGCGACCGGTTCAAGCGCGTCCACGAGATCGCCACTCACTGGTACACCGGCGACTGGCGTGGGCTGCACCACGACGTACCGACCGAGAGGTCAGGACGTCGCGGCGGGGGTGAAGGCGGCATGCGAGCCACTACCACCGCCCGCGAGCACACCGGCGCCATCGGCTCGAAAACCTGGGACGGCTCCGACGGGGTACGCCTGCTCCGCTCAGTGCTGAAAGTCCGCTCCATGCACGGGCGAGCGCTGCACCCGACCGAGAAGCCGCTCGGAATTTTGACGCCGCTACTGACCTACGCCTGCCCGCCCGGCGGTTTGGTGGTCGACCCATTCGCCGGTAGCGGCTCCACGTTGGACGCCGCCCGCCAGTCCGGCCGCCGCGCCATCGGCATCGAAGCGGACGAACGGTACTGCGAAGACGCCGCGCGACGACTGTCCGCGCTCGTCCTCGACATCGCCTGATCCCCGTTCCCACCACCCACACAGGAGCACCCCATGGCCACCGTTCCCGCCCGTCCGAAGAAGCCCGGCAAGGTCACCCCGTCCGACGTGCGCCGCTACCCGGCGTACTACATCACCGGCGACGGCCGACCCGCTGCGGAAGCCAGCAGCTGCGAGCACGGGTGCCGGGTTACCGACTCCTGCCCCTGCTGCCCGTGACTGCCCCCACCCCGTGACGCACAGCTGGACGGCCCCGCCGGTAACGGGGCCGTCCGCCACCAGCACACCACACCCCGCCACCCACACACAGGAGCACGACATGACCACACCCGCCGTTATCCCGCTCTGGGAAGCCGAGCACCCGTACTACGCGGCCGAGGGCAACCACTACAAGACCGGGCTACACAACCGGTTCGAGTCCTGGACCGAGTTCACCGAGACGACGTTCTACGACGGCGACCGGGACCTGAACCTCCTCTACCGCTGGGACTGGCGGAAGCCCGGACACGCCGACTGGGACGGCGCCGAGGCCCTCAGCCTGTACTTCATCCTCCAGCGCAAGGCCATCGCCTGTTCGGCCGAGATGCCAATCACCGAGCACGACGAACCCGCAGTGCGTGCCTGGCTCACCGAGTGCGCCGCCACGGTCCGAGCCGTCTGGGCCCCGCTGCTCACGACAACCGAGGAGACGGCCCGATGAGCGACCGCGCCCAGCTGCTCCACCTCGTCGACCGCGCCCGCCGCGGCACCATCCTCCCCGCTGAGCTTGACGCCCTGGCCGACGGGATCACCGCGTTGGACCAGGCCCTGGCCGACGCCGACGCAGCGGCCGACCACAGCGACCGCACCTGCGAAGCCGTCACCCGCGCCGACCGGGCCGAGGGCGCCATCGAACGCGTGCGGGCCCTCGCTAACCGCATCGAGGCCGGCGCCCCTTGGACCGCCAACCACCGCGACCTCGCCAACCGCATCCGCGCCACCCTCGACCAGCCGCAGCAGCCCACCACCTGACCCGCCGCACCACAGGAGCCACCGTGACCGCCGCGCACGACCTGCACTCGATCATCACCACCTGGCCCCAGCTCCACGACGCCCTCA
This sequence comes from Streptomyces sp. NPDC058092, assembly GCF_042884935.1. Classification (NCBI taxonomy): domain Bacteria; kingdom Bacillati; phylum Actinomycetota; class Actinomycetes; order Kitasatosporales; family Streptomycetaceae; genus Streptomyces; species Streptomyces sp. NPDC058092. The sequence continues at coordinate 555,432 of NZ_JBHVSY010000001.1, read as the reverse complement.
CCACCCAGAGCGGCGACACCTGGCCCCCCGCCGGCCGCATGACCACCCACATCCGCGACCGCGGCCTGGACGACACCCCGCAGCGCGGCGCACGCGACGGCACCGGCACCGGGGAAAGCCCCGCCCCGTGTCGTATCGACATCATCGACACCATGCAGGCCGTGCACGAGCAACTGCTCGACACCGCGGACGCCGTCGCCGAAGTCGTCCAGCTCGCCCCCGCCGGGGACCCGCTCACCGAGATGCGCGACCGGCACAACCCGAGACGCTGGAAATGGACCGGCCGTCGGCCTGAGCCGCAGTACACCGCGCTCTGGCTGTATGGCCGCGTCCAGGGCGCCCCCGGACCCTTCCGGCCGCTCCCGGACCGCAGCCTGCTGCTCATCGAGACGACCGCCCGAGACGCCCTGAGCCGCATCGAACGAGCCCTGCAACTCACCCGACTCACCACCGCCATCGACACCCCGTGCTCCTGCGGCGGCCGGATCCTCCTCCACGGCGGCGACGGCGCCCTCCCCCACCTCATCTGCTCACGCTGCGGCCGCTACCACTCAGGTCAGCTCGTCGCCTGACTCGCCTGAGACGGGGCTGAGTTGCCCCACCAACTCAGCCACCACAAACCAGCACCAACCATCAACTACCGTGCTATAGTCCCGCGTTAGACAACAAAAGACGGCCCCCGCCCGGTGTTGGTAGCACCAGACGAGGGCCTGACCGAGACGCAGCATCAACTGCGTCTCCGGCTACCACTCAGAGACTCGGAGGTCTCCTCGTGGCTATGCGTGATCGTATCTCGCGTCTCGCGCGCCGTGACAACACCGGCGACACCCTTGCTCACCCCCGCCCCACCGCCCCCTGGTGGGCCCGCGTCTTCGTCCGCGGCGGACAGCCCCTCGCCGTCGTCGTCGTCATGACCATGTGCGCCCCCGGCGAGCACCACCTTGCGCGCCTCGCAGGCTGGGATGACCGCCTCGCATGGGGCATGGCAGCGCTCCTCGCCGGATACGCAGGCATGGCCGCGTTCCTCGCCGGTGAGCGCCGCACCGGAACCCCCGGCCACTGGACCGCCGTAATCGGCGCCGGCCTCGCCCTCGCCCTCGCCATGGCCGCCCAGCCCGTGTCCCACATGTTCGTGACCGGGTGGCTCACCGCCGAGCCCCGCACCCCGCTGTGGCTCGTCATCGTCGTCTCATGCGTCCCCGCGCCGGTGCTCGGCCATATCCTGCACCTCGCCGCAACCCCTGTACGCGCCGCTGCTCCCGCACCGGTTGAGCAGCCCGTGGCCGAGGACGAGCCGCAGCCCGAGCAGGCTGAGCAGGACCGCGAGACGCACGACGAGCAGGGCAACGAGCAGCCCCCCGCCGTAGACGAGCAGGGTGAGCCGGACACTGAGCCGACCGAGCAGGACGACGAACTGTTCCCCGAGCAGCCCGAGCGGGACCGGTTCCTCAGCACCCGCGAAGTCGCCGACCTCTACGGCGTGACCATGTCCACCGTCGGCACCTGGCTCGAACGCGGCACCATCAACCGCGCCTTCAAAGACCCCCGCCGCGGCAACCTCTACGACCCCGAGACGCTCCCCCCGGTCGCCTCAACCGGCTGAGACACCCACCCGTCTCATGCTGCTCGCCGCGTTCTTCGTCGGCACCACCCTGCTCGCGCTGGCCGGCCTCTGCGCCGTCGCGCTGTCCGACATCCCCCGCACCCTCGGGACCGTCGCCCTCATCGTCACCATCGCGGCCCTCGGCGCCGCCCTCCTCCACTGAGGACCCCATGAACTACGTCACCTTCGGCGGCGTCACCGTCGGCCTCTGCCTCCTAATCCACCACCTCGTCACCTGGTGGCCCGGCCGCAAGGCCCTCATGAAGGACCCCGCCAAGCACGCGGCCACGCTGGCCCCGTTCCTGCTGTCGTGGGCGTACGGCGCCCTCACCACACTGGGCGTCGGCGGCCTGGTCGGACTCGTCTCCGGCACCGTGCTTGGCCTGTCCAACTGGCTCGGCGACGTCGCCCTGGTCTGGGGCGTCGGCGGAACCGCCGGAGAACTGGCCGCACGCCACACGTTCGTCCCCCTCTCCGGCCCCGGCCTCGCCGTGGTCCTGATCCTGACCGTTGCCCTCCTCGCCGCCGTGAAAAAGTCCCGCTACGGCAGCGAACTCAAGCGCGGCGCCTGGTGCGGTATCTGCCTCGCTACCTCCGCCGGCGTCGCCGGGTTCGCCGCGGTCCCGCTCGCGGTCGGCGTGAACTGGCTCGGCACCAACGTCTACACGGCCTTCGCATGAGCAGCCCCCTGGTAGGCGGATGCGTCCTCGCAGTCCTCGGTGTCGGCGCTCTGGCGGTCGTGTACGCGGTGTCGCCGACAGCCGGGATCCTCACCGTGTGGGCTGTCGGCACAGCAGCGCTCGCCCGGTCCGCACGGCGCCGCATGCCCGATTCGTCCGCCACTCCCCCACCGAGAGGGGTTGCCCCCTCCGGCGACGTTTACACAGATGAGAGCACTGAAATCGCGAGAGTGGTTCGCTCCCCGGAAGGGGTTATGTGCACCATCCACCCAGTCCGGGAGGAGGTGAACGGATCATGATCCGCACCCTCCTTGCCCTGCTCGGGTTCGAGCAGCAGGAACTCCCCTACTGCCCGCAGTGCGGCGGCCACTACCCCGCACACAGCCACTGACCGCACCCCGTTGTCAGTCCCGACCCGTACCGTGGTGGCATCTATCCGCGCTTCATGGCTGCGGCGCTGCTGGACCAACGAGGCCCCACCCAGACAGCGCCGGGTGGGGCCTCACCCTTGAGCACCCAGTTGCAAAACCCCCACACCGTGCCGCATGATGGCCCCACGTTCGGCATGCCCGGACAAACACAGACCCGCCCACCGAGGCGGGTCTTTGCATATCCCCCACACCTTCCGCACGCGCATGACACGATCCCCCTTCACCACGCCATCCCAGGGGGGACCATGCGCACCCGCACCACCACCGCCGCACTCATAGCGGCCGGCCTGCTCGCCACGCTCACCGCATGCAGCAGCAGCGACGACACAGCGGACAAGCCCAGCACCCCGCCGACACTCAGCGCCGAACAACGCGCCAGCGCCCGGGCGGCGGCCGGCCTGCCCGACCCGACGCCGGAGCAAGAAGCCGCGTTCGTCGCAGCTCTCGACGCGATCGACAAGGACATCGCCCACGGCAAGGCAGACAAGGCAGCCAGCCGAGGCCGGAGCCAGTGTCAGACGATCCACGACTGGCCGAAGGACGAGGCAAAGCAAGTCGACCTGGCCACCCGCCGGTTCACCAGTCCGACGCACCCGGAAGGCCGCACCCAGGCGACCGCCGAGAAGATCAACGCAGCAGCGCACAAGCACCTCTGCCCCGACTTCTGACCCCCCACCCCCCACCCCCCACCGGGCCCGGCTGTGCCACCCGTGGCAGCCGGGCCGAATCACGCCTGGAGGTGAGCCAGTGGCCGGCCGCTCCGACCTCACCGCCTACGGCTACCGCAAGGCACGCGCCCGCTTTCTCGCTGAGTCCGACGTCTGCCACATCTGCGGCCACCCAGCCGCCAACGTCATCGACCACATCAACCCCGTCGCACGTGGTGTAGACCCCCGCGACGAAGACAACTGGGCACCCGCACATGGCGTCACCCGCTGCCCCACCTGCGGCCGCAACTGCAACGGCGAGAAGGGCTCAAACACGCAGGTGAAGAGCCTGAACACATCGCGAGACTGGTACGAATCCGACTGATCATCTTGATCTGATCTGAAAAATTTCGGGAAGATTTTTTGGAAGATCGTCATCCCAGCCCCGCGCCCAGCTTTTATTTTTCTCCCCCCGGCCTTGACCTGCACGTATGCGATCCCTGGACCCCTGCGGCGGGAGGTATGCCATGGCTGCGAAGCCTCTGGAGATCGGTCCGGCTGGCGCCCATGTCGGGCAGGCCGTGGCCCGTGCGCGGGAGGTCCGAGGGTGGGACCAGCAGGAACTCACCCAGCGCCTGGCCGCGGCGGGCAGGCCGATGTCCCAGCCGATCGTGAGCCGGATCGAGGCCGGGGTCCGGCGGGTGGACGTGGATGACCTGGTGGCACTCGCCGCGGTGCTGGACGTCTCAGTGGCGGCGCTGCTGCCCGACGACGGGCGGCGGGCTCCGGCTGCGGCCCCCGTGGTTGTGGTACCGGCACGCTCGGCCGAGGCGGGCCCGGTGGAGGGCGCGTTGACCGAGGACATCGAGGCGCTGGGTGATCTGTCGGGCATGGAGCCGACGTTGGCCGAGGTGGCGTACCGGCTGGCCCGTCAGATGGACGGGCAGCGGCCGGTGTCCTGCGACGAGTGCGGGTGTGCGGTGGATGTGCCGTCGGATCCGCGTCTGCTGCCGCAGTTGGCGAAGGAGTTGCGGGCAACAGTGGCCGCGCTGGTGGAGGGGCGGGCCGTGGATGACGATGACGATGACGACCTCGGCGACCTCGGCTCTGTCTGACACATGGTCCCCGCCGCCGGAGTTCGCCGCGCAGTGCCTGGACCTGTACGGGCTGACGTGCCCACCTCGGTGGGGCACACCGCGGCGGCCGGAGTTCCCGTCGCTGGGGCCGAAGGCGTGGGCGGTGATGGAGCGGCTCGGGTATCCGCCGATGCCGTGGCAGAAGTACGTGATGGACGTGGCGCTGGAGATCGATCCGGCGACGGGTCGGTTCGCGCACCGTGAGGTCGGGCTGTCGGTGTCTCGGCAGCAGGGCAAGACGCAGCAGATCCTCGGTGTGCAGGTTCACCGGATCGCGGCGTGGCCGCGGCAGCGGGTGGTGTACGCGGCGCAGACGCGCGGCATGGCCCGGACCCGGTGGGAGGACGAGTTTGCCGAGACGATCCTGTCGTCGCGGCTGGCAAGACAGATCCGGGTCCGCAAGAGCAACGGCAACGAGGCCATCATCTGGTCCAAGACCCGGTCGCTCATGGGCATCACGGCAAACACCGAGAAGGCCGGCCACGGGCCGCCGCTCGATCTCGGCATCATCGACGAGGCGTTCGCGCATGAGGATGACCGGCTGGAGCAGGCGTTCAGCCCGGCGATGCTGACTCGTCCGATGGCGCAGCTGTGGTGGGCGTCCGCGGGCGGCACGGAGAAGTCCGTGTGGCTGAACAAGAAGAGGCAGGCAGGCCGGGAGCACATCGAGCGGATGTGGGAAACCGGCGAACGCCCGTCGGTGGCGTACTTCGAGTGGTTCGCTCCGGACGACATGCCTCGGGATGATCCGGCGACGTGGCGGGCCTGCCTGCCCGCGCTCGGGTACACGGTGACCGAGGACATCATCCGGGCCGAGCTGGAGAAGATGGATCCGGCCGAGTTCGACCGGGCTTACCTGAACCGGACACGGAAGTCGACGCCGCCGGACGACCCGAACGTGCCCAAGAAGGCGTGGCCGGGGCTGGCCGACCCCGAGTCGAGGCCGGGCACCGATCTGGCCATTGCAGTGGATGTTTCTCAGGACCGAGGCCACGCCTCGATCGGTGTGGCGTCGCTACGGGCGGACGGCCGTGTGCACCTGGAGCTCATCGACCGGCGGGCCGGTACGGACTGGGTGGTGCCTGCCCTGGTGCGGCTCAAGTCCCTGTGGAACCCGCTGGTCGTCGCCATCGCCTCATCCGGTTCGCCGGCCGGATCGTTGATCGACGACATCGTGAAGGCGGGCATCATAGCCCCGGCGACGAAGGAGAAGGACCGGCCGCACCGCGGGCACCTGGCGGTCATGCGGTCGAACGACGTGACCGAGGCGTGCGGGCAGCTGGCCGACGCCATGAACCAGGGCACCGACCGGCACCGCGACCAGCCCCCGCTGACCGCCGCGGTGAACGGGGCGCGGACGCGGCGCGTGGGCGATGCCTGGGTGCTGGACCGTACCCAGTCGATGGTGGATGTGTCTCCGCTGGTGGCTGTGACCTTCGCCCGGTGGGCGCTGATGACGCGCGGCCCGGCCGTGCTCGACGACTACGACCTGTTGAACAGCGTCATGTGAGGAGGTGGCGGTATGTCACGGTGGCCCCGGGTCCTGGCGGCTCCGTTTCGCCGGTTCGGCCAGGCAACGGTACGGGCGATCACGTCCCTTCCGTGGAGCTCTGGGGGGCCGACCTCGACGGCGGTCTCGACAACGTCAGCGATGTCTCTGGTGCCGGTGTTCGCGTCGGTGCGGATCATCGCGGACAACGTGGCGTCTCTGCCGCTGCAGCTGTTCCGCCGGGACGGCTCGTCGCGTGAGCCGATCAGCTTCGTACCGGACCTGTTCTGGGTACCGGACATGCAGGGCGATCTGTTCACGTGGCTCCACAAGTGCGTGCTGTCCATGGCCCTGCGGGGCAACGCCTACGGCCTGATCACCCAGCGGGACAGTCTTGGCTTCCCGACGATGGTTGAGTGGCTCAACCCGGACGATGTCTGGGTGGACGAGGAGAACCCGGTTCGTCCGGTCTTCTACTGGCAGGGCCGCGTCGTGCCGCGTGATCAGATCGTCCACATTCCGTGGGTGGTCCTGCCCGGACACGTCGTCGGGCTGTCCCCGATCGCCCTGTTCGCGCAGACGATCGGCGCCGGCCTCACCGTCACGGAGTACGGGCGGTCCTGGTTCATCAACGGCGGCACACCGCCTGCGGTGCTGAAGAACGCGCAGAAGACCGTTTCCCAGGACGAGTCCGAGGAGATCTCAGACCGGCTGTCGGCCCGGATCCGGTCGCGGAAGCCGCTTGTCTTCGGCTCGGACTGGGACTTCACCGCACTGTCCGTGTCACCGGAGGAGTCGCAGTTCATCGAGTCGATGCGCCTCAACGCAACACAGATCGCCACGATCTACGGCGTGCCACCCGAGAAGGTCGGCGGGGATTCCGGCGGATCGCTCACCTACTCCACCGCCGAGATGAACAGCCTCGACCTGATCAACACGACGCTGCGCCCATGGCTGGTGCGGCTGGAGTCCGCGTTCTCCCGCCTCATGCCGGGACGCGAGTACGTCCGGTTCAACATCGACGCGATGCTTCGCACCAGCGTCCTGGACCGGTACAACGCGCACGGCATGGCACTGGCTCAGGGCTGGCGCAGCCGGAACGAGATCCGCGCTCTGGAGAACCTGGCCCCGCTTCCGCCCGACCAGGGCGGCGACGAGTTCCACGTGGGCACTACCGCACCGGCGCCGCCGGCCGCGGGCACCTGAGACCTGGAGGTCTACTCATGGGCGACGCTGAGCGCCGCTTCACGCGCGGCCTGGTCCAGGTCCGCGCCGCTGACGGCAACACCGGTAGGCAGATCGGCGGGTACGCCGCGAAGTTCAACAAGTTGTCCCAGAACCTTGGCGGGTTCGTTGAGCGCATCGACGCCGGGTTCTTCGCGAAGTCGGAGGGCGACGGCTGGCCGGACGTGCTGGCTCGCTACAACCACGACGACAATCGGCTGCTGGGCACGAGTGAGGCGGGAACGCTCCGGCTTGCTGTTGACGGGACGGGGCTGGACTACACCGTGGATGTGCCCGCGTCGCGTGAGGACGTGATGGAGCTGGTGCAGCGCGGCGACGTCCGCCGCAGCTCGTTCGCGTTCCGCACGTTCTCCGACGACTGGTCGCAGACCGAGGATGGGTTCCCGCTGCGGACCCTGCTTTCTGGTGCGCTCGTCGACGTCGCGCCGGTGAACAGCCCCGCGTACATGGACACATCGACCGGGCTCCGATCCCTCGCCGACAAGGCGGGCGCTGAACTGGAAGAGGTACGGGCCGCCGCCGACGCGGGCGACCTCTCACGCTTCCTCGGCCGACCCCCGGCCGTGGTCATCGACATGGCACCCAGCGGGCAGGGCGAAACCCACCCGCTGACGGTGCTCCGGCAGCTGCGCGCCGAGCTCAACCAGCGCAGCGAACTCACCTTCTGAGGCAGGGCGACACCCACCTCGCACACTCCAGCCAACTGACGCCCCAGCCACCGGCTGCGGGTGTCGTCGTCATGCCCTGGGAGGGCACATGAGCGAGTACATCCGCCGCCTCAAGGAGCGCCGGGCCAACATCTGGGAGCAGACTAAGGAGCTTCTGGACGCGGCCGAGAAGCGCGGCAGCGAGGACAGCAAGCTGACCGCCGAGGAGGAGGCCACCTACCAGCGGCTGAATGCCGATCTGGACGCGATTGACGCCCGGGCCAAGGAGCTGCACGAGGCCGAGCAGCGCACCAAGGACGCCGCCGCGGCGTTCCGGTCCCTGCTCGACCAGGAGCCTGCCCCCGAGGCCCGCAAGGGCGCCGCGAAGGGCGAGGCCGACCGCGTGCGTGCCTGGCTCACCGGCCAGTCCGGCTCCCGGTCGCTCGACATCCGGCCCGACAGCCCGATGCCGCTCGACTCGCGCGCCCTGTCGAAGCTGACTGCGGCCGCGGGCGCGAACACCGTGCCCATCTCGTTCTACAACCGGCTCGTTCAGCACATGATCGAGAACTCCGGTGTCCTGGCGACCGGGCCGACCGTGCTGCGTACCGCGACCGGCGAGCAGATGCAGATCCCGAAGACGACCGCTCACAGCGCGTCGGCGGGCATCGTGGCCGAGGCCGGGGCCATGACCCCGAACGAGCCCGCGTTCGGTCAGGTTGCCCTGGACGCGTACAAGTACGGGTTCCTCCTGCAGGTCTCGCACGAGCTCGCGAACGACACGGCCGTCGACCTGCTCGGCTACCTCGCGATGCAGGCGGGCCGGGCGCTCGGTAACGGTTTCGGCGCGCACCTGGTCACCGGGACCGGCACGTCCCAGCCGAACGGCGTCCTGACCGCGTCCACGCTCGGCAAGGCCGGCGCCACGGGGGTTGTGGGCGCGGCGTCCGGTGACGACCTGATCGATTTGTTCTACAGCGTGATCGCCCCGTACCGGAACAGCAGCTCCTGCAGCTGGCTGATGCGGGATGCCACGGTCGCCTCGGTGCGCAAGCTCAAGGACGGCTCGGGTGGCGCTGGTACGGGCAACTACCTGTGGCAGCCGGGCCTGCAGGCGGGCACCCCGGACTCGATCCTGGGCAAGCCTCTGTACACCGACCCGAACATGCCCGCAGCGGCGCTCTCGGCGAAGTCGATTCTTTTCGGCGACTTCTCCACGTACTTCGTGCGGCAGGTCGAATCGCTCCGGTTCGAGCGGTCGGACGACTACGCGTTCAACACCGACTTGATCACGTACCGGGCGATCCTGCGCGGCGACGGCGACCAGGTCGACACCACCGGCGCCATCAAGTACTTCGCGGGCGCCGCGACCTGATCCCCACTCCTTGCCCGGCCCGCACCCGCGCGGGCCGGGCCCTTCTGCAGAGAGGACAGCACCCATGCGTATCCGTATGAAGCAGACCATGTCCGGCACCCGCAACGGCGAGCCGTGGCCCCCGGCCGGCGAAATCGCGGATGTCCCGACCGGCGAGGCGCAGCACCTGGTGGCGTCGGGTATCGCCGAGGAGGTCGGCGACGAGGACGAGGTCCAGGGCGAGCCGGAGGTGGAGACGGCTACCGCCCCTGACACGGCGGAGAAGCGCCCCGCTGCCCGTAAGGCTCCGGTCAAGGGCACCAGCGACAAGGTCTGACATGGCCAACGAGTACGCCAACCGGGCCACGCTCAAAGAGCGGCTGAACATCGAGGCGGCCGACACCAGCCGGGACACGCTTCTCGACGGCGCTCTTGCTGCTGCGTCGCGCGGGATCGACCGAACCACCGGGCGCCGTTTCTGGCTCGACACGGACGCGACCGCCCGAACGTTCACGCTGGCGGGCCGGGTGCTGTGCCGTGACGGCGGCGAGCGGCTGCTGGTCGACGACATGGGCATCGCACCGACCACGGTGGAGACCGGGTCCGGCACCTCGTGGACAGCCGTCACCGGCTACGACACAGCCCCGGATAACGCCATCGTGCGTGGCCGCCCCGTCACCGCGCTGGCGCTCGCCTCGGGCGGGTGGGGTGCTGGCCCTCGGGTGCGGGTCACCGCGCGGTGGGGCTGGCCGACCGTGCCCGACGAGATCTCCGAGGCCACGCTCATCCAGGCCGCCCGCCTCTACCGGCGCAAGGACTCGCCGGAGGGCGTGACCGGGTCCGCTGAGTGGGGTGTGGTGCGGCTGTCGCGCCGCGACCCGGACGTGTGGGCTCTGATCGAGCACTTCGTCTTGCCCGGCTTCGGATAGGAGGAACCCCATGCAGATGTCCGCGGTACGCGAGGCAATCGCCGACGCTGCCCGCCTAGTTGTCCTGCCGCCCGGGATTGGCAAGCTGACGTCGACCGGGTACGTGCCGGACGCGGTGACGGCTCCGCACTTCTTCGTCGGTGAGTACACCGTCGACTTCGACAAGGCGATGGGCCGCGGCCTCGACGAAGTCGAGCTCACCTGCCGTGTGCTGGTGGGCCGGGCCGACGACAAGAGCGCACAGGTCACTCTCGATGGCCTGCTGTCCGGCGCTGGCCCGGCGTCGCTGAAACAGGCGATCGAAGCGGCCCGCGGCGCGCCCGGCGACTACGCGCTGGGCGGCCTGGCGCACGACCTGCACGTCAAGCGGGTGCAGGGATACCGCTGGTACGAGCACCAGGGCACCCAGTACGTGGGCGCCGAACTCGTCATCACCGTCATCGGAGAAGGGAGCGCCTGATGGGCAAGTTCGTGCTGTTCGACGCCCGCCTGTTCGCACCGGGCGCCGACCTGTCCGGCGCCTCCAACAAGATCGAACTCACCTCGGAGATCGAGGACAAGGAGACCACCAACTACCGCAGCAACGGGTGGAAGGAAATCATCGGCGGACTCGGCTCGGCCGAGATCTCCGGCGAGGGCCAGTGGGAAGCGGGGGACCCTTCCAAGGTCGACGACGCATCATGGTCCACGCTCGGGGGCATCGGCCCGTACACGGTGTGCCCCACCGACTCAGTAGTGGGCGCACTTGCGTACATCACGTCCGGGATGCGCGCCGACTACACGATCGGCGACGCGGTCGGCGAGATCGCACCGTGGACCGGCACCGTCAAGTCGTCGTGGCCGCTGGTGCGCGGGCAGATCGCCCACCCCCCGGGCCTGGCCCGCACCACAACCGGGACAGGAACCGCGCTGCAGCTGGGTGCGATCCCTGCAGGCAAGCGTCTCTACGCCGCGCTGCATGTCCTCTCGGCGGCCGGCACCACCCCGTCGATCACGGCCCGGATCGAATCCGGGGACGCTGCGTTTGCGTCTCCGACAACCCGGCTGACGTTCGGCGCCGCGACCGCACCGGGCGGGCAGATTCTGCGCGGCGACGGCACGGCCGTCACGGATACGCACTACCGGGTCGCCTGGACCGTCACCGGCACGAGCCCGTCGTTCATGTTCGCTGTCTCTCTCGGAATCAGGTGATCAAGCCATGGCCAAGATGGTCCTGCTGGCGGCGTTCGTCAGCATCAACGGAACCGACCTCTCCTCGTACACCCGCAAGGCCGAACTGTCGGTGGAGGTGGAGGACAAGGAAGTCACCACCTACGCGTCGCTCGGGTGGAAAGAAGTACTCGGCGGGCTCAAGTCCGCTGAGCTGTCGCTGGAGCTCCTGCAAGACGTCGCCGCCACAAAGGTCGACAGCATCATGTGGCCGCTGCTCGGCACCGTCGTGCCGTTCGTCGTCCGCCTCGACAACGCGCCGGCCGGACCGTCGAACCCGCAGTGGTCGGGCAGCGTCCTCATCAACGGCTGGAACCCGATCGAGGGATCCGTCGGCGACGAGGCGTCCGTGTCGGTCGGCTACCCGACGTCCGGAGCCGTGGTCCGCGCGGTCGCCTGATGGCCTCCGGAGGCCCCCCGTTCGACCTCCAGGTCACCCACGAAGGGCTTGACGCCCTGGTCCGGGCAATCCGCCGCGAGGCCGACGGCAAGGCCCTGCGCAAGGAACTCGCGAAGAACATGCGCGATGCCCTGCGCCCCGGTGCCGCGATGGCGAAGTCCGGGATCATGGCCATGCCGTCGGCCGGCACCGGCATGGGCGCCGGGCTCCGGGCCGGGATCGCGAAGAAGATCCGCCCCGAAGTGAAGCTCGGCGGGCGGTGGACCGGTGCCCGCGTCAAGGCGTTCAAGACGCCGGGGCTTCGCGGCTTCGCGAACGCCCCGAAGCGCACGAACCGCCGCAATGGCGGGTGGCGCACCCTCACTTACGGCCACGAACCGTGGCGCACCCAGGTCGGTAAACGCCACTGGTTCGACGAGGCGTTCGAGAACGACGCCGCGGCCTACCGGGCCGCGGTCCATGAAGCGATGGAAGACATGGCCCGACGCCTTGCGGCGCGGGCCCGATAGGAGAACCCCATGTTTCTGGTACTGCAGCGCGAAAGTGACGCCGAGCCGACCCGCTGGCGCTACGACTACCTCAAGCTCATGAGCGTGGAGCGCGAGGACATCGAGCGCCGCACTGGCCGGAACTTCGCCCAGTTCACGCAGGATGTGCTGCAGGGCAACAGCCTGTGCCGCCGGGCATTGCTGTTCACCTACCTGCGGCGAGAGCACCCCAAGACCAAGTTCGAGGACGTCGACTTCGGGTGGGGCGAGCTGAAGCTGGAGTACAGCAAGCAGGAGTTTCAGGCGATGCGTGCCAGCGTCCTGGAGTCCCTGCACGGCGACGAGCTGGCCGCCGCACTGTCCTCGATCGACAAGAACTTGGAAGACGCGTTCGACGACGTCGAGGCCGGGGGAAAAGCCCAGCTGCCGATCGCCGGCTAAGGCAGCTCGGCAACGCCGCTCACCTCCTCGGCATCCGCCCATGGGAGTGGGACCTCATGACCGTGGAGCAGACAGACGCCGCCCTGGACTGGCTCGACGCCTACAAGCAGGCCAACGATGAGGCCGCGGAACAACTGAAGAGGTGACCCATGGCAGACACGAGCCTGGTCTTCAACCTGGTGGCTCGCGACCGGGCCTCTGGGGTAGTGGAGCGGATGGGCGAGCGGTTCTCCGCAGCGGCCGCGACGATCGGCGCGGGCATCGGTGTCGCCCTCGGTGTGGGGGTGGCCACCAGCCTGAACATGGATGAAGCGAACGCCAAGCTGGCCAACCAGCTGGGGCTGAACGAAGCTGAGGCCGCCCGGGTTGGTGATGTGGCCGGCGCGGTGTTTGCTGACGGGTTCGGGCAGAGCGTCGATGAAGTCAACGATGCCCTGCGTGGGGTCGCCTCTTCCATGGTCGACGTCGGTGACATCAGCTCCGCCGAGCTGCAGGACCTGACCACCAAGGCCAAGGTGTTGGCCGACACGTTCGACTACGACGTGAACGAGGCGACGCAGGCCGCGGGCACCCTGATGAAGGCCGGTTTGGCGAAGGACGGCATTGAGGCGTTCGACCTCATGACGGCGGCGGCGCAGAAACTGCCCGCGCAGATGGCCGCCGAGATCCCGGCCATGGTGACCGAGTACGCCAGCTTCTTCGACGAGCTGGGCGTTTCGGGCCCGCAGATGATGGGGGCACTGACCGAGGCCGCGAAGAACCCCCTGTTCGAGATCGACAAACTGGGCGACGCGGTCAAGGAGTTCAACCTACGCATCGCGGACAGTGGTGCTGTCGCGGCGCCGCTGAAGGAACTGGGTCTGGACGTCGCGGACATTCAGAAGCTTGTCAACACGGGCAAGGGCACGCAGGCGTTCGACGAGATTGTGGTGGCGCTGGCCGGGGTGAAGGACCAGACCGACGCCACCCGGCTCGCGGCCGCGCTGATGGGCGGTCCTGGCGAGGATGCCAAGACGTCCCTGATCGGCCTGGGTCAGGCTGGAGGCTTCGCGAAGATCGGCCTTCAGGACGCTGCCGGCGCGACGCAGGGCCTGGTCGACCGGGTCGATGGCACCGCCACACACACCCTTCAGAAGTTCAAGAACACGGCCTTGACCGAACTCGCGGACGTGGCCGCCGGATTCATCAACTTCGGTATGGCGAACCAGGGCGCCATGGTGCCGCTCATGTACACCATGGGCACCCTGGCCGGTGTCGTCATGGCCGTATCGGTCGCACAGAAGCTGTACGCCACGTACACCGCGATCTCCACGGCGGCCACGAACCTGCAGAACACGGCGACATTCAGGGCCATCGCCGGGTGGACCCGCATGATGGCAGTCGGGCTGATGGCCTACGCGCGCATCGCCGCAGGTGCGGTTGCTTCGGCGACCGCCACGGCGGCGGCCTGGGTGGGCAGCGCGCTTATCTCCATCGGTACGTGGATCGCCGCGGTGGTCCGGGCCGGTGTCACGGCGGCCGCACAGTTCCTGCTGATGGCCGCCCGGGCGGTTGTGTGGGCGGCGACGATGGCCGCTCAGTGGCTGATCGCGATGGGCCCGATCGGCTGGGTCATCGCCGCGGTTGTGGGCCTGGTGGCGCTGATCATTGCGAACTGGGACACGATCAAGGAGAAGACCGGCGCGGCGTGGGACTGGCTCTGGGGCAAGATCAAGGGCGTTGCTGCACTGATCGTCGGCCTCATCACCAACCTGCCGATCGTCCGGTTCTTCCTGAACCACTGGACGCAGATCAAAACCGGACTCGCCAACAAGGTCGTCGGCATCATCGCCTACGTCCGCGGCCTGCCCGGCCGCATCAAGGGCGCCGTCGGCAACCTCGGGTCGCTGCTGTACGACAAGGGCAAAAACATTGTCGAGGGCCTGTGGAAGGGCATCCAGTCCATGGGGTCGTGGCTTAAGGGCCAGCTCACCTCGTTCGCGAGGAATCTGGTACCCGGGCCGATCGCGAAAGCGCTCGGGATCGCGTCCCCGTCGAAGGTCATGGCCAACGTGGTCGGCCGGTGGATTCCTGCCGGCATCGTCCAGGGCATCGAGTCCGGCCAGGGTGTCCTCGACCGGACCATGTCCACCCTCATCCAGCCTCCGTCCGCAGCCACAGCCATGGGCGTCGGGCGGCAGATGGCAGGCGGGGGCCTGCTCACCTCCTCCCCGGCAGGTGTGCAGACGGTACGCGTCATCGTCGATGTCCAGGGCGGCGACGGCGACTTCAAGAAGATGGTCCGCAAGATGGTGCGGATCGACGGCCGCGGCTCCGTTCAGGCCGCCTTCGGAACAGGGGGATAGCGGTGGCGTTTCCTCAGACCCCGCTCGATGTCCGTACAGAGCTGCAGATCGCCGGTGCATGGACAGACATCACGGGTGACGTCTACACGCGCTCCCCGATCACCATCGAGCGCGGCGCGAAGGACGAAGGGAACGGCGTTGATCCGTCACGCTGCTCACTGACCCTCAACAACCGCGACGGCAAGTACTCCCCGCGCAACCCCATGTCGCCGTACTACGGGCTGATCGGCCGCAACACCCCGATCCGGGTATCGGTGCAGGGCCCGGAGTCCTACCTGGCGCTCGATGGAACCTCGGCCAGCACGGCCAGCACCCCAGGTACTGCAGCCCTCGACATCACCGGGGATATCGATATCCGGGTGGAGGCAACCGCTGACTGGTACGCGGCCGGGACACAGGTACTCATCGGGAAGTGGAACTCCGCGGCTGCCCAACGCAGTTGGATGCTGGCGCTCGCCGATGGCGCGCTCCAGCTGTGGTTCTCCCCGACCGGGACGGGATCCCTCTTCGCGGGCCTGGCTCTGCCCACCCTCCCTGCCCGGGCCGCGCTCCGCGCCACCCTCGATGTCGACAACGGGGCTGGGGGGTGGACTGCCCGCCTGTACTGGGCAACCGGCCTCGACGGCCCGTGGACGCAACTGGGCAGTGACCTGATGGCCACTGGCACGACCAGCATCTTCGCGTCGACTGCCCCGCTGCTGCTCGCCCCGTCGACAACGACGATCGTCCCGAACTGGCTGCCGATCAACGGGCGAATCCACCGGGCCGAGGTTCGGTCCGGCATCAACGGAACCGCGGTCGCCGCCCCGGACGTCCGCACCCAGGTCCCTGGCACAACGGGGTTCACCGACGCTGCCGGCCGGGCCTGGACGATTACCGGAGCCGCGGAAATCAGCAACCGGCAGTACCGGTTCACCGGAGAGGTGAGCTCATGGCCGACCCGGTGGGACGTGTCAGGCCGGGACGTGTGGGTGCCGATCGAGGCCGGCGGGGTGTTGCGCAGGATGGGGCAGGGGAAGAAGGAACTCGACAGCACGCTGCGGCGCCGGATCCCGTCGGACCGCAACCTGATCGCGTACTGGCCGATGGAGGACGACCAGGGCACTTTTGCCGCGTACTCGCCGCTGCCCGGGGTCTCTCCCTTGGCTACGACCGGCTTCGACTTCGCCGCGGAAGACACGCTCGGTGGGTCTGCTCCTCTGCCGAAGCTGAAGAACCCGGCCACCCTGTCGGCCCGCGTTCCGCGAACGACGGCCGCGGGATGGCAGGTCGAGTTCGTGTACAACCTGCCGGCCATGCCCGCCACCCAGACGGAGATCTTGCGCGTCAAGGTCACCGGATCGGCCATGACCACCGCGGTCGTCTACGCGTCCACGGGCGGCATCCGCGTGGAGGCCCGCGACGATGACGACATCGTGCTGGCGTTCGTCCTGTTCACGAACGCGGCCGCTCTCGCCGCGTTCACCGGGGTGTGGAACAGGTTGGCGATCTACACCGCCGACGCGGGCTCGGGAAAGACGAACCTGCTCGCGCGGTGGCGTGACGTCTCCTCGGATGTCTACTACTACGCCTACACCCAGGTCACCGCGACGATGGGGCGTGTCAGCAGCATCACAGGCGGCTGGGGCGCGGCCACCGAGGGCATGGCGCTCGGGCACCTCGCTGTGTTCAATGTCCCGGCCGCGTCCGCGTCGCCGACCGCGCCCCCGGGATCGCTCGTCTTCTCCGGTGCCGACAACGGGTTCAACGGAGAGACAGCGTTGAGCCGGATGGCGCGTCTCGCGAACGAGGAATCCGGGCAGGTCAATCTGACATGGCTCGACGGGGACGCCTCCGCATCCTCGGAGCGCATGGGACCGCAGCGGCCGGCCACGCTCCTGGACCTGCTCATGGAGGCCGAGGACACCGACGGCGGGATCCTGTACGAGCGCCTGGACCGTGCGGCCCTGGTGTACCGGGACCGGGCGTCGCTGTACAACCAGCCGGTGCGCCTGGCCCTCAACTACACGGCAAAAGGGGAGGTCCCGCCGCCGCTGGAACCGGCCGAGGATGACCAGCGCATCCGAAATGACGTGACGGTCAGCCGCTCGGGCGGATCGTCCGGGCGCGTGGTCGAGACTGTGGGGCCGCTGTCGGTGGCTCCACCGCCCGTCGGGGTGGGTCTCTACGACGAGTCCGTGACGCTGTCCCTCTACGACGATGGCCAGCCCGAGCAGATCGCGGCCTGGCGGGTACACCTCGGTACGGTGGACGAGGCCCGGTATCCGGCGATCACCGTGTGGCTGCACGCCGCTCCGCACCTCATCAAGGACGTTCTCGCCCTCGACATCGGCGACCGCATCACGATCAGCACCCCGCCTGCGTGGCTGCCGCCGGGCCTGATCGACCAGCACATGCGCGGATACACCGAGGTACTGGACCTGTACACGTGGTCGCTCACGATGAACGGCACGCCCGCCAGCCCGTGGGAGGTCGGCGTAGTCGAGGACCCGATTTTGGGCCGGGCGGATACGGACGGGTCGACGGTCTCGGGCGATTTCAGCGCCACGGCCGCCTTGATCAGAGTGGCAACGCCCATAGGGCCGGTATGGACGCAGGATCTCGCCGAGCTGCCGTTCGACGTCCAGGCCGGTGGTGAGGTCATGACCGTGACCGACATCATCGGTGTCCGCGGTGACCGCTTCGACCGGTCCGTGGTCGACGGTTGGGGTACGGCCACGTCGGGCCAGGCGTGGACGATTACCGGGGGCGCGGCCTCTGACTACGCAGTACAGGGGGGATGACGTGGCTGACACGTACAGCAACTTTGCGCAGTTGGCCGCAGCTGAAAAGGAGGGCACCGCGTGGCGCCGAACCGCGGTCGCCCCAGCGGGCGCGACCTGGGCGGCAATAGCCATTCACGGTGGCGGGATCGAGGGCGGGTCGGGGGAGTTGGCCCGCGAGATCTCGGCAGCTGGTACGCGCATGGCGTACTACGAGTTCGCCGGGCTCAAGGCCAGCAACAACGTCTCGTTGCACATCACTTCGACGCGCTTCGATGAGCCGATGGGGCAATCCCTTGTGGCTGCGGTGCGACGGTGCTTGTCCTTCCATGGATACGTAGGCACCGATGGTGTGCCCGAGACCGCGATCGGCGGACTCGATGCCGACTTGGTCGCCCGGCTCGCTGGCACGTTGACGGCCGCCGGGTTCCTCGTTACCACCGCCCCGAGCGAGATCGCGGGAACTGACCCGCTCAACATCTGCAACCGCACCAGCGGCGGCGGCGGGGTGCAGCTGGAAATGTCCCGCGCGCTCCGCAACAGCTTCTTCCCCGGCGGGGAGAACACAAAGGCCGTGCGGGATTCCGGCGCCCGTACCGCCGAGTTCTACCGGTACGCCTCGGCCGTTCGTGCCGCCCTGATGGGTCGCGGGTTGATGACCATGGGCACCGTCAATTCCTCGCGGTGGGCGCTAATGCCGGGGCCGAGCTCAAACGTCAACCTGTCTGCCACGGTGGGCACAACCTCGCTCGCTGCGGGAGGTGGGCAGTTCCTCGCCTTCGTGGCTCGCGCCACCGACACGAACAACTGCTACGTGGCCCGCGTCGAGTTCTCGTCCACGCAGACGGTAATCCTGACGCTCCGAAAGCGGCTCGCCGGGACGGAAACGCTGCTGGTGCAGAACACCACCGGCCTCACCCATACCGCGGCCAGCCGTTTCGGGCTTCGGCTCCAGGTGACAGGGACAACGCTCCGCGCCCGCGTCTGGCCCGCCACCGCGCCGGAGCCGACCGCGTGGCAGCTGGAGACCACGGATACGGACCTGACAGGCACGGGGCAGGTGGGAATGCGCGCCATCCTGTCAACCGCCTACACCGGGACGCTTCCGACCGTGGCGTCCTGGGGGGATTTCGACGGGGCCAGCACCGTACAAACCTTCGCTGTCACCCGAGCCGTCAACGGCATCATCAAACCGCAGGCCACGGGCACTAACGTCCGGCTCGCTCAGCCCACCATCGTCGCCCTGTAAGGAGCTGCGCCCATGGCTGTACCAGCCACCCCGTGGCAGCCCGGTATGCGGATCACCGCGCTGCGCCTCGCGGCGAAGGACTATCAAGCCGGCGTCGTCAACATCAGTTTCACCAACCTGACCAGCTACACACAGAACTTCACCTTCGCCGAGCCGTTCCCGGTCGTGCCGATCATGAACTGTGAGATTGCGTCCGGGGCCGGTACTACTGGCCGTTTCGAGGTCCGGCCGATCAGCGTAACGGCCACCGGATGGACCCTTTTCGCGCTGCTCACCGACGCAGCCGAGGGCCCCGACACGTGGGCGAACATCCCTGTTCACTGGGTTGCCCGGATGCCGACCTGACACCACTGCACCGTCCACTGCCCCGCGCCGCCCGGCCGGGGCTTTTCTCATGTCTGGAGGCCTGATGGCCACTCCCCTGTCCGCCTCGGTGGTCCTCACCGCGCTCCGTGCCGAGGGCGTTCGCGTTGTCGAAGTCGGCAACTGGCGCACCCATAACCGCGCTGGTCACGGCGCGTGGGGCCCGCTCAACGGGTCGATCGTCCACCACACGGTCACGAAGGGCACCGCGTCCACCGTCGCGATGGTCCGCGACGGGTACGCGTCCCTGCCGGGCCCGCTGTGCCACGGAATGATCGGCAAGGACGGCGTCGTGCACATGGTCGGCTGGGGCCGCACCAACCACGCCGGCGGCGGTGACCCGGCCGTCCTCGCGCAGGTCATCGCCGAGTCTTACGGCACCCGCCCCACCCCGCCCACGAAGGGCAACGCGAACGGGACCGATGGCAACTCCCGGTTCTACGGCTGGGAGTGCGAGAACCTCGGCGACGGCAAAGATCCCTGGCCCGAGGCGCAGTACCAGGCGATCGTCCGCGTCCAGGCCGCGCTCTGCCGGGCTCACGGCTGGTCAGCGAAAAGCGTCATCGGCCACCTGGAGTGGAGCTCGGACAAGGTCGACCCCCGCGGCTTCACCATGGCGCAGCTCCGTGCCGACGTTGCCGAGCGCCTCAAGCACCCCGCGAGCTGGTCACCGACCAAGACCGCCCCCGCGCCGGAGAAGCCCCCGGCCCCGAAGCCGACCACGCCGGCCCCGGCCCCCGCGCCGTCGACGGACGATCGCGTGAAGGCCCTGCACGCCAACCTCCTCGCCATCGGTGAGATCGGCACCACCGCGAAGGGCACCTCGTCCGGCCGAGTCGAGCACGGCGCCGGCTACTTCCTCGCCCACATCCTCGAGGAGGTCCGCGCCCTGCGCGCCGACGTCGCCATCCTGAAGAAGGAGTCCTGACCGTGACGAAGCAGCTGCTGCTGGACCTGGGCGAGCGCGCGGGCTGGACCGGGGCGCAGGCCGCGCTCGGCCTGGCCGTCGTGGAGCTCGCCGACCTCCCCACGTGGTGGGCTGCCCCGCTGGCCCTGGCCCTGTCCTCGGCGAAGGGCTGGGTGGCGGGACGACTCGGAAGGAAGGGCACCGCGTCCACGCTGACCGCAGCCGCCGACCCGGCGTCCCTCGCCCGGGGCGTCTGAGCTGCCGTCTGAGCGCACTGGAGGACCGTGTGGACGCTGCCATGCTGACCGCGCTGGGTGCACTGCTGGCCTCGCCGGTAGCAGCGGCAGCGGCCATGTACGGCTCCCGGGGCGCGACCAGGGCGACCCGGGAGGGCGGAGCATTGACAGGCTTCAACAGCTTGACCGACCAGCTACAGGAGGAACGGAAAGAACTGCGCTCCGAGCTGGCCACACTGCGCAGTGACCTCGCGGCGGAACGGGCAGAGAGCGCCCGTCTGCGGCTGCTGGTCACCCAGTTGGGAGGCACGCCATGACGCGGGCCGAGCGCCTCTTTTACCGGCGCCGCTACCTGCTGTGGATCGTGGCCGCGCTCCTCTTCCTCGGCGGTGGCCTCGCGGTGGCGTTCCTCCAGATCGATCAGGCGGAGAGCCGCGCGGACCGCCTGGCCGCCGAGGCGGACCGGCGCGGCAACGCGGTCACGACACTGGCCACCGACGTGCGGACCCTGCGGTCACAGGTCAAGGCGCGCGGCGACACCCCTGCAGCGCCGGATCCCGAGCAAGCCGTCGACGACCTACCCGCCCGAGCCGAAGTGCCCGTACCGATCCCTGGCCCGCCGGGGCCGGCAGGAGCAAAGGGCGACCGCGGACCGGCCGGGCCAGCCGCTACGCCCGTCCCCGGACCGTCGGGACCGTCCGGACCGTCCGGACCGATTGGGCAGGTCGGGCCGATTGGGCAGGTCGGGCAGGCTGGGGCTGACTCCACCGTCCCGGGGCCGACCGGGCCGAAGGGCGACACCGGGCCTGCTGGTCCTGCCGGCCCCGCAGGAAAGGACGGCGCGAGCGGGAAGGACGGTACGAACGGCCGCGATGGCGCCAACGGGCAGACCTGCCCGGCCGGGTACAGCCTCCAGCCACCGCCAGGCGACCCGGACGCGCTCGTCTGCCGCCGGACCACGCCGTCCAACCCGGACCCTGCCCCCTCGTCGAGCCCTACCGTGGCCGGTCTTCCCGCGGACCGCCGCCGCTCATGAACAACGCCCCCTGTTCCGGCTTCGGCCGGCGCGGGGGGCGGTTTCGTGCGTCTGGGATCAGGTGACGGGCACCACAAAAAGGGCCCTGCCCCATACCCTGACAGTGACGAGCTGTTCAGAGAGGGGCAAGGCCATGCCAGATGATGCTACCCCGGACCCGTACGCCGACCCCATGGCATTCGGTCAACGCATGCAGATTCTCCGTACGAAGCGCGGCATGTCCCGTCCGGTGGTGGCTGGCTTGCTGGGCATGTCCCCCTCGTGGGTGAAGCAGGTGGAGACGGGACAGATGGGCATGCCGAAGCTCCCGATGGTCCTGCGTATCGCCGAGCTGCTGCGTGTCCGGGACCTCTCCGACTTGACTGGCGATCAGTCCGCTCCCGTGGATCTGTTCATCGGTCCGGGCCATTCCCGACTGCCGGCAGTCCGAGATGCGGTCAACGCGCTGGCCCTGCGCACGGATCGGGAGGCGCCTTCGGCTGAGCACATGGCGGCCAGGCTCGAGAAGGCATGGACGGCCCGGCACGAGGCGGCGAACCACCGTGAGGTCATCGGCGAGTTGCTGCCCGACCTGATCCGTGATTCCCAACTGACTGTGCGGCAGTCGGACTCGGCGGTGGATCGGCGCGCGGCCCAGGCCGTGCTCTCCGAGGTCTACTCGCTGTCGCAGTTCTTCGTGGCGTACCAGCCTGACAGCGCCTTGCTCTGGCGCGTGGCCGAGCGCGGCATGGTCGCGGCGCAGGAGTCGGAGGACCCGCACGCCATCGGCGTGGCCGCGTGGCTGGCCGCGCAGGCTCACCGCGATACCGGTCGCGACCACTTCGACGCTGCGGACGCCATGACCATGGAGGCGCTCGGCTACCTCGAGAGGTTCCTCCCCGACGCGGACGACCGTGTGCGCGCCATCACCGGAGCCCTCCAGTTCGAGGCCGGATACACCGCCGCCCGACGCGGCGAGAAGGGGGCGGCATGGGGGTGGTGGGACAAGGCAAAGGCCACCTCTAGCAGGCTCAGCCCCGGCTACTACCACCCGATCACGAGCTTCTCGCAGGCCATCATGGGCGCCCACGCAGTGACGGTAGCGGTGGAGCTGCGGGCCGGCGGGGAGTCCGTACGACAGGTCATCGCGGCGGATACGGCCACGATCCCGTCCCGGCCGCGGCTGGCCCGACACCGGATCGAGGAGGCCCGCGCCTACCAGCTCGACGGCCAAGCAGAGACCGCGCTCGCCACGCTGGAGAAGGCACACAAGGCAGCCCCCGAGACGATCAAGTACAACGGGTACGCACGGCGGATCGTGCTGGAGGAGACGGAATCCAGGGTCCCCGCCCGGCGGCAGCGTGCTGCGGCCCTGGCTGACCAACTCGGTTTGCTCGCGGCCTAGTTCGAACCCATGAGCGAGGGGCAGGATTCCTGCCCCTCGTTTGCTGTGCGCGCCCCTACGGTCTGAGCATCACTCAAACGACCGGGGGGACGAGCGCCCGTGATGACGATCAAGGTGTACGAGGTGGACCGCTACGGCCGAACGCGCGTCATCCGCCCGGAGGCCGAGGTCACCCCGCTCAAGACCGTAGAACCCCGTACCTCGTTCCCGGCCTGCGAGTGCGACCAGTGCAAGGCCCAGCAGCCGTGACCGCCCAGACGGAACCGGTCGCCGCGCCGGAACCGGTCGCCGCGCCGGAAGCCGCGTACCGCGCCTTGATCGGCCACACCTACAGCTGCGCCACCTGCCGCGCCGGGGCGTCCTGCCCCACAGCGGTACAGCTCGGCCGCACCTGGCGGGAAACCCGCGGCCCGATGCGGAAGGCCCGCCGATGAAGACCGAGTCGACCTACAGCATCACGCACTGCTGCTGGGACATGGACCCGAAGACCAGCGCGCGCTGCACCCTGGAGCCTGAGCACGACGGCGACCACTACACCCCGCATACGACGCCGTGGAACCAGCCGGGCCAATCATGGCCCGCCCGGTGCTGACGTTCGCACGCCCAAGAACTCCCGCCCCGGCCGATGCGCTGACCGGAGCGGGCTGCACAGAGAGAAGTCAGAAGCCACGCAACCACGGAGGTAGCAGTGACAACACCCTTCGCTCTCCCGTACGCCACCCCCCGCCCGTCGGAACCGGCGGCGCCCTACACCTTCGACCCCGCCAGCCAGATGAACACCTGCCCTGACGGGACGCTGGCCGCGGTGAACTACCCCGTCCTCATGAGTACGGCCAGCACCACCTCCACGGCGGGCAGCGCGACCCACAACGACGACGACTGACATGACCGTCCTCATCCTCACGTCCGAGGAAGACGTCACCGCGGACATGGTGGTCCACCGCCTTGTCCAGCAGGGGACACCCGTCCTGCGGGTGGATCCTGCCGATATTCCCGGCCGTGTGGCCCTCACCGCCCGCATCAGTGCGGGCGGTGGGGTGGCCGGGCGCATCACCACTGACCGCCAGTGCTTGGCCCTCGGCGACGTGCGGTCCATCTGGCTGCGCCGTCCCGGCCGCCCGGGGGCCGGAGCCACCGAGCAAGCGGAATGGGTGGCCACCGAGACCGAGCGGGCGTTCTACGGCGCTCTCCGGGCCAGCAGCGCCCCCTGGATGAACCACCCGGACGCGGTGAATCGGTCCCGCTACAAGCCCTGGCAACTGCGCGCGGCCCACCAGGTGGGCATGCACGTTCCGGACACCATCTTCACCACCGTCCCGGCCGCCGCCGAGAAGTTCGCGGCCGACGGGCCGGTCATCGTGAAGTCCGTCAGCGGCCGGCATCCCGAGGACCCGCCGGTCACCCTGCCGACGTGCCGCGTGGAGCCGGGCGCTGACTTCGCCGGAGTCGAAGCGTCCGCGACGTGCCTGCAAAGAGAGGTGGCCAAGACCAGCGACTTGCGTCTGACGGTGGTCGGGGAGCAGATGTTCCCTTGCGTCATCGAGCCGGAGGACGGCCAGACGTTGGACTGGCGGTGGCTTCCGGCCGAGGAATGCACGTGGGCCATACAGGAGATCCCTGCGGCCTTGCGCGCGTCGGTACAGCGGTACATGGCGACGGCCGGCCTGGTGTACGCGGCGCTCGACTTCGCCATCGACATCTCGGGCGAGTTCTGGTTCCTCGAAGCCAACCAGGGCGGACAGTTCGGATTCGTGGAGATCACCACGGGTGCCCCGATCTCGCAAGCCATTGCCGACTGGCTTACTCACCCGTCACCCACTGGAGCGACCCCGTGTCCTGGCTGACCGCCGAGCGCTACCCTCCCGATATGGGCTACTACGACTACACGCCGTTGCAATCCCCGTATGAGATGAGTTGGCCCGCCCGAGACTGCAATACGTGCGGGGACCCCAAGATCTCCTGGGCCTACCCCGTGAGAGAGGTGGACTTTCCGCGGGAGATCACGGCAGACGGCGATATCCAAGAGATCCGTCATGCCGCTCAGCCGTGGTTCGCCTGCAGCCGGTGCTGGCCGCTGGTAGACAAGGGCGACTGGGATCGGCTCGCTACTGAGACCGGAAAGCCTCAGGGGTACTTCGCCGCGCTTGCCGCCGCCAAGGCAAACGGGCCCGCGTATCGGTGGACCGCCTCCCGCTCGCGCTGACGCGGCAGCACTGCCCGGAGCCCCGGCCACACTCGCGGCCGGGGCTCACTCGCGTACGAGGTCGGCAAGCGGCATTCGAAGTGCGGCAGCGATACGAACGAGCGCACTGTAAGACGGATCGCTGGTGCCGCGTTCGATGCGCTGGAGTGTGCGCCGGTTGATATTGGTTATCTCCGCGAAAGCCTCTTGCGTGAGGTTGGCCTGCATGCGGAGGTCCCGTACGCGGTCCCCGAACAGTCGGAGCTGTTCAGAGTTCAGGTCGGGTTGGTCTCGGGGCACTCGACAAACCTGTGACCTGCGTGATCTCGTGTCAGCGACTCATGTGTCGCTTTTTGTGATCATGATCCAGGACGGCCGCCCGTTCGCCGAGCACCCCCGGCGAGCGGGCGGTCTTTCCTGTGCCCGGGGCGGGCTGGGAGACGTGGGAGAAAGATTGGGAGATGATCAAGAGGAGTCGTTGCATTGACCTGCTAGATACTGCGAGATGCTGCAAGATAGGCAGAGCATGTATCCGCAGGTCAGCGCCATATCCGCAGGTCGGCACCCCACCCGACTAGCGTCCCGCTGGATCGACAAGATCTTCTGGGAGACCAAGAAGGCTTGATCGCCCCACCCCGACGGCCGCGGCACCCCGCAGGCCGGACGGGTGATCAGAAGGGCCCGACCGCTTCGACCGGTCGGGCCCTTCCGCGTTGCCGAGGTCCTTCGGGAGACCTGCGTTCCGATCAGCGTAAAGTCAACACCCGGCAGGGGCACGGCCGTTTGCCCGGTGCGGGGCTTGACTCCCCCGCCTTCCCCTTGCCGGCCACGACGCCGGTGCCGATTCCCCCCATATGCGACCGATGAGTTTCCGGGACGGGATCAGTCGGTATGGGTGGACATGCGCACACGACGGGACATGCGCTCACGACAGGAGACAGCGATGACCACCGAGGGCTTCACCACATGTCTGTGGTTCGACGGGCAGGCCGAGGAGGCGGCGGAGTACTACCTCTCGGTCTTCAAGAACTCCCGCCTCGGCAGGATCGGCCGCTACACCGAAGCAGGGCCCGGGCCCGCCGGATCGGCGATGACGGTCGAGTTCGAGATCAACGGCCAGAAGTTCGTCGGGCTGAACGGCGGGCCGCAGTTCACGTTCAACGAATCCATCTCGTTCCAGATCCGCTGCTCGGACCAGGACGAGGTCGACTACTACTGGAGCAGTCTCACCGACGGGGGCGAAGAGGGGCCCTGCGGCTGGCTGAAGGACAGATACCGGGTCTCCTGGCAGGTCGTCCCCGAGGTGCTGATCGATCTGATCGGCGATCAGGACGCCGAGAAGGCCGCGCGGACCACCGCGGCGATGATGACCATGAGGAAGCTGGACATCGCCGCGCTGCAAAAAGCGCACGACGAGGCCTGACGAGGCGAGGACGCCGGACGGCGGTTGGTCCGTCCGGCGTCCTCGCGTCATCGGCGGGTGGGCCCGTGCTCAGCGTCGCGCGCCACCGCTCGCTCGACGCGGGCCGAGGAAGGCGCCGGCGAGCAGGGCGCCGGTCAGGACCAGTGCGGAGTCGACCAGGATCGCGACCGAGACTCCCGACAGGACACCCTCGGGGCCGGTGTCGCCGAGGGCGGACATCCGGGCGGTGGCGACGGCGCTCATCACCGGGATGCCCATGGCGATGCCGACCTGCTGGGTCATGGTGGCGAGGCCGGTGGCCAGGCCCTGCTCCTCGTCGGGGAGTCCGGAGGTCGCGGTGACCATGAAGCCGACGATCACCAGCATGTTGCCGATGCCGCCGATGAAAGTGGCCACCAGCAGGAGCCAGATCCAGGACGCCGACGTCCCGAGCGCCACCAGGGAGAGCGTGGCGACGGCCTGGATGACGCCGCCGGTGACGATGGTCCTGCGGCTGCCGAAGCGGCCGACCGCACGGCCGCCGAACGCGCCGCCGATCACGGTGCCGATGCCCAGGACACCGAAGGCGAGACCGGTGGCGAGCGGTGAGTAGCCGAGGACTTCCTGCAGGTAGAGGGTGAGCAGGAAGACCAGTGAGGTCTCGGTGACGAAGGCGATCAGGCCCGCGGTGTTGCCCCAGATGACGCTGCGCCGCTTCAGAATGCGTACGGGAACCAGGGGCGCCGCGGCCCGCTTCTCGACGGACCGGAAGGCCAGGAGGAGCGCGAGTCCCGCGAGGAGTGCGGCCAGCGTGGTGGGCGTGGTCCAGCCGGACTCACCGGCCTGGGTCAGACCGTAGACGAGCAGGAGCAGTCCGCCCGTGACGGTCACGGCTCCGGGGACATCGAGCCGGGGGCGTTGCACGGGGCGCGAGTCGGTGATGACGGCCGGGGCGAGGGCCACCACCAGGGCGGCCACGGGCACGTTGATGAAGAAGGCCCAGCGCCAGGAGAGCAGATCGGTGAGCAGGCCGCCGAGGATGGCCCCGGCGGTGAATCCGGCGGACATCAGTGCGCCGTTGAGGCCCAGCGCGCGTTCCCGTAGCGGGCCTTCCCTGAAGGCCGTGGTCAGCAGGGCGAGTCCGGCCGGGGTGACGGCGGCCGTGGCGAGACCCTGCAACACCCGGGCTACGAGCAGGACTTCGGGCGAGGTGGCCAGTCCGCCCAGGGCGGAGGAGAGGCCGAGGACGACCATGCCGCCGAGGAACAGCCGTTTGCGGCCCACGAGATCGGCGACGCGGCCGAACAGCAGCGTGAAGCCGGCGGCGGCGAGTGCGAACGCGGTGGCGATCCATTGCAGATGGGAGAGGGAGAAGCCGAGGCCCTCGCCGACGACCGGCAGTGCGACGTTCAGGATCGAGAAGTCCACGGCGATCATGAACTGGGCGCCGAGGAGAAGCGCGAGGACCAGCTTCTGCCGTCCTGTCATGCGGGTCTTCGAGGACGGGGCGGGCGGAGGAGCCGTTTCGGCGATGTCGGGGGACGGGGCCCGGCCGGGTGCGGACATGATTGACCTTCCTCAAGGAGAGGCTTTAACGGGACTGTGGTTCCGTTAATATGGAAGGCACCGTAGCAGGGGAAGGCTTATTAATGGAACTGGAGGCCCGTTATGGCGTCTGAGGGTGTGGAGCCCGGCACCGTCCGCCCCGGTGGCCGTACCGCCCGGGTCCGTGAATCGGTCCTGCGGGCCGCGGGCGACGCCCTGGCCGAGCACGGCTTCGACCGCCTGGACCTCGCCGATGTCGCGCGCCGCGCGAATGTCGGCAAGACAACCGTCTACCGGCGCTGGGCCACCCCCACCGGCCTGATCGCCGACCTGCTCTACGACATGGCCGAGCAGTCCTCACCCCGTACGGACACGGGCTCGCTGGCCGAGGACCTCAGGGCCAATGCCCGCCTGGTGGTCACCACCCTCACCGACCCGCGGCAGGGCGCCCTCTTCAAGTCCGTGATCGCCGCGGCGACCTGCGACCCGCGCACGGCCCAGGCGCTGCACCGCTTCTACGCGATCCGCATCAAGGAGTGGTCCGACTGTGTCACCGAGGCCGTCGAACGCGGGGAGCTGCCCGCCGGCACGGACGCGGACGAGGTGATCCGCGCCGTATCGGCCCCCCTCTACTACCGGCTGCTGGCCAGCGGCGATCCGCTCGACGAGACCGCGGCGGACCGTGCCGCCGAGGCCGCGGCGGCGGCGGCCCGGGCGGGTGCGTACGTGAGGTGAGGCGGGGGTGGTCGGTCGGCCTCGCCCCACGCGCCCGCCGCGTCAGCCTGCCGGGTGGGCGCGCAGACGCGCCGCCCACGGATGGCCGGCGCCCTGGGCCAGAGTGATCGTCTCGGTCAGCCAGGCGCGCTGGTCCGCGGTCAGGACCGGCAGCGCCGCCGCGAAGTCCTGTTCGTCCTTGGGGCGCGGGGACTTGGCCTTGTACAGGAGCTGCACCTCCGGGGAGAGGTACGGGACGCCGTCCGTCGAGACCCGGCCGAGCCGGTCGAGCGGGAGGCGGATGCGGGGGTCGCGGCGGAACAGCCAGTCGGCGCCCTCCGCTTCGTCGAGCATGAGCTGGATGCGCCAGGGTTCGGCGGGGCCGGGGCGGCACCAGACGTCGTGGACGTACGGCGGCAGGACCTCGCCGGGGAGCCAGCGGCGCAGGGTGCCGGGCGGGTCGGCGGCCCACCATTCCCAGTCCGCCAGGATCTGCTGGGCGGTGAGCTGGTCGCGGCGCAGCAGGAGTACGTCGATGTCGCCGTGGTCCCGGAAGGTGTGGCCCACGGCGAGTTCGACCGCGTATCCGCCCGCGATCCACCAGGGGGCGCGCAGCGGGGCGAACAGTCGGGCGGCCTCTTCGAGCGGGGGCGGGTCCCAGGGGCCCCAGGGGGTCTCCGTGCGCATCGGCTGCCTGCTCCCTTTCTCACCTCGCCCCTCCTCCTCTTCCGGGGTCGCCCGGCGGGAGGTCAGTCCGTCTTGAGCAGATGACGACAGCTGTCCGGATGCTCCCTCAGATACGTGGCCAGGCTCATCGCCGGATGCCCGGTGAGGTTCGGTACCGCGTCCGAGACCGTGGACATCTCGCCGGTGGCGATGGCCTCGTACGACGTCACCCAGCCGGCCACCTCCCAGTCCTCCACGCCGTAGTGCGCCCGTGAGGCGTAGGCCTCCTCGCGGGTCTCCGGTACGTAGGTGACGGTCCGGCCGGTGGCCCTGCCGAGCTCCTCGGCCGCTTCGGCGAGGGTGAACGCCTCGGGGCCCGTGAGGTCGTACGTGACCCCGTCGTGGCGCATGCTGTCGGTCTCGGTGTCGGCCAGCAGCACGGCGGTCGCGGCGTCCGCGATGTCCTCGTGCGCCACCGCCGCCACCCGGCCGTCGCCGCCGGGACCGCGCAGCACCCCGTCGGCGCCGGTCATCGCCGGGATCCCGGCGAGGTACAGGCTGTCGCGCAGGAAGGTGTAGCGGACCTCGGCGACCCGGATGTGCGCCTCGGTGTGCCAGTGGTCCCGGGCGAAGGTGAACGTGGCCTCCGGCGCCGCTCCGAGGAAGGAGAGGTACACGATCCGTTCGACGCCCACGGCGACCGCCGCGTCCACGGCCGTCGTGTGCTGGCGCACCCGGTCGGGGCTCTCGTGCGCCGAGACGAGGAACAGGGTGTGCGCCCCGGCGAGGGCGCGGCGCATGGCCTCCCCGTCGCCGTAGGGGGCGGGCGGTGCGGCGACGGCGCCGGGCAGCTCCGGCAGCCGGGACGGGTCGCGGCCCAGGAGTCGCACGGGTACTCCGGCACGCACGAGGCGCTGTGCCACACGGCCGCCGACCGCACCGCCGGCGCCGGTGACGGCGACGATCGGGGCGGCCTGGTCCGTGGGGCCTGTGGGGGGTGCGGGATTCATGCGCGGTCGCCTTCCTTGCGCGGCCAGGTGCGTACCTCCACGACCGCGTCCACCGGGACGGGTCCGTAGATGTGCGGGAACTCCTCGCCGCCGGGCGTGGCGGGCTCGTACCGTACGGGTACCGGGAGCCGGGCGGGATCGATGACGAGAACCACCAGATCCTGGTCGGGTGCCCCGGCCCGGCTCCCGGCGCCGTACAGCATCTCGGCCACGCCGTCGAGCTGGTGCGGCAGCGAGCAGTGGATGAAGCCCTCTTCGTGCAGGGTGCGGCCGCGGGTGGACATCTCGTACGTCCCGATCCCGCGGGCCGCCTCCCACAGGGGGCCTTCGGTGAGGTGCAGCAACAGTTCGGCCATGGGCCAACGCTAGCTGCGTCGACGCGTCCTACGGGCCATCAGCGTGGCCGCCGGTCCGGCGGCGAGCAGAACCGCCGCGATACTGCCGAGAATCCATTCGCCGCCATGGGAACTCGCGTTCGGGAGCTGTCCGCCGGGGTGAGGCTTGTGCGGCCTGGTGCGGGTCGGGGTGGGCTTGGGCGGGGGTGTGGTGTCCGCGGGGTCGGGGTGGGTGTTGGTGTGGGCGGGTCCGTCAGCGATTCAGCCCGATACACCGGGACACTCGGGGGCCGTGTCGGGGTACAGCGGGCGCGCGTCAGGCCGTTTCCGCGAGCAGGCCGGCCTCCACCCGTGGGTCCAGGCCGACCGCGGGCCGGTCGGGCCGGTGCGGCGCTTCGCCGCCCAGTCCCTCCAGCCATTTCCAGGTGTCCGCGACCGTCTCCTCCACCGGCCGGCAGTACAGCCCGGCCGCGTACGCCTTGCTGACGTCGCCCTGGTGCAGGGTGTCGTACAGCTCACCCGGCGGCAGCCAGACCGGCAGATCGCTCCAGGGCTCCACACCTGCCGCGAGGATCACCTCGGCGGGGATCCAGCGGAGCGCGGCGTCGGAGCCGGTGGCGCGTACGCAGGCGTCGAGCAGCTGCCCCATCGTGGCGTGGCCCGGACGGCTGACCAGGTTGTACGGTCCGTACAGTCCGCCGCGGGCCGCGTCCAGGAGCCAGTTCGCCAGGTCACGGGCGTCGATGTACTGGAGTTTCAGATCCGGTGTGCCCGGGGCCGGTACGGTCCCACCGCGGGCGATCCGCGAAAGCCACCAGGGCAGCCTGCCGACGTTCTCCCAGGGGCCCAGGATCAGTCCCGCGCGGGCGAGGAGGGCCCGGTCCCCGAAGGCGTCGAGCGCGGCCAGTTCGCCGCCGCGTTTGGCGACGGCGTACGGGACGTCCCCGCCCGCGTCGGGCGAGGCACCGGCCACCAGCGGGCCGTCCTCGGGCAGGCCGGCCGGGGCCGGGTAGTCGTACACGGAGCGGCTGGAGACGTACGTGTACCGCCCGGCCCGGCCGGCCAGCAGACGGGCCGCGTCCCGTACGGCCGTGGGGGCACCGCTCCAGGTGTCGACGACCAGGTCCCAGGCGTACGCACCCGCGCGGCGTCCGGCGGCTGCGGCTGCCGCTTCGGCCAGCGTGGCAAGGCCTTCGCCGGTGGTGCGGTCGCCGAGGAGTTGCGTCACGCCCGGCAGGGGCGCGTGGTGGCCGCGGTGGAACACCGTGACCTCCCAGCCGCGCGCGAGCGCCGCCTCGGTGACGGCGCGACCGACGAATTCCGTACCACCCAGCATCAGAAGCCTCATGGGACCGACTCTGCCCGAGGGGCGGCCGGGCAGGTACCGGTTCTCGCTCTCGGCGTAAGAGGGCGGCGACCCTTCCTCGTTCGCCGCGGAACCGGATGCCGGCCCGTCACGGCGTACGGGCGAGCGGGCTGCGGTTGCGCAGCAGCCACTGGTGGTACCCGGCCGCCCGCTGGGCCGCCTCCCGGTAGGCCGCCTCCAGTTCCCCGTACACCGTCGCCATGTCGGCGCCCGGCCGGGACACCAGCAGCAGCCGGACGGCGAGGGGGTCGTCGCGCAGCGGCCGGATCGCCATGTCGTCGCGCGGCCCGGAGGTGGGCTGGCAGGGGGCGACCGCCTCGCCGAGGACGACGAGGGACGCGGCGGTGAGGTAGTCGCCGTGCAGGACGGTCGGGGCGAGCCCGGCCTCGCCGAACACCCGGCGCAGCCCGTCCCATTCGCCGTCCACCGTGGGGTCGACCATCCACCGGTCGGCGGCCAGGTCGCCGAGGTCGACCACGGGCCGGGAGGCGGCCGGATGGTCCCTGGCCATGCAGATGAACTGCGGTTCACGGTCAAGGAGTACGCGCTGCGACAGGCCCTCCGGGACGGCCAGCGGACAGCCCTCGACCTCGTGCACGAAGGCGACGTCGAGCCCGCCCGCCTCGACCGTACGCAGCAGTGCGCGGGCCGATACGTCGACCCGTAGCGAGATGTCCGTATCGGGCAGCCGGAGTCGCAGCCTGCGCAGCCAGCCGCCGATGACCCGGCTGGCGGTGCAACCGATGCGCAGCCGGGGGCCGGAGGCGCGGACCGCTTCGGCCTCCTCCTTCGCGTCGCTGACCAGGGCGGCCATTCCGTCGACCAGGGGGCGGGCCCGGCTCAGGACGGCGCGACCGAGCAACGTCGGGCGGCAGCCGGTTCTTTCGCGGCAGAACAACTCGGCGCCCAGAGCGTTCTCGATCCGCCGCAGCTGGGTGGTCAGGGAGGGCTGGCTCACGCCCAGTCTGCGGGCGGCTCGGTGCAGGCTGCCCGTGTCGGCGATGGCGCACAGCACCCTGAGGTGCCTCACCTCAAGCTCCATACCGTCGAGCGTAGGGCGGCGGGCAGCCCTCGCACCAGACGCCACAATCCCACCAAAGGGCGTGAATTCATCGGGAGTTGACGGAGAGTTCGAACGCCGTACGGGAAGGGCGATAGGGCGGCGCTATCGCCGGTTGACATCATCCGCCACGGCTTTTACTCCCCGACACTCTCTCCGTACCGCACCCGTCCGAGTCCGATGACCGGACGGGTTCATCGGACAGGCAATCGGTAGGAGACCCCCCATGAGACACCCCATGAGACACCCCAGGACCGTCATGTCGGCCGTGGTCGGCCTCGGCTTCGGACTCGCGGCCGCACTGGGCACCGCACCCGCCATCGCCTCCTCTCCCGCATCCGCCGCACCGCCCGCCGCCGCTTCGGAGGCGCACGCGGGCTACACGTCCCACTCCGGGTCGCACGAGAGCGCCGCCGCCAACAAGGCGTTCTTCGAGGCGGTCGCCAAGTCCGTCGCCAAGAAGCGGGCGGCGAACCCGGGCACCCGGTCGGTCACCATCGTCTACAGCACCGCCAACGCGCCGAGCTTCCGCACCCAGATAGCCAACAGTGCGCAGATCTGGAACAGCTCGGTCTCCAACGTCCGGCTGCAGCAAGGCTCGAACGCCGACTTCGCCTACTACGAGGGCAACGACCCGAGCGGTTCGTACGCCAGCACCGACGGACACGGCAACGGGTACATCTTCCTCGACTACGCACAGAACCAGCAGTACAACTCGACCCGCGTCACCGCACACGAGACCGGTCATGTGCTCGGTCTTCCGGACCACTACTCGGGTCCGTGCAGCGAGCTGATGTCGGGGGGCGGCCCCGGCCCGTCGTGCACCAACCCGTACCCCAACGCGAGCGAGCGCAGCCAGGTGAACTACCTGTGGCAGAACGGTTTCGCGGCCGCACTGGCAGGCAACGCCTCCTGACCGCGGTCCGGCCGCTCAGCGGCACCGGGGGCCACCTCGTAGGACGGGGTGGCCCCTTGCGCTTTTGACGGGCGGCCGAACGCCCGCCGCACTGGATCCGGGACGGCCCGCGCCGGCCTACGAGCTGCCCAGTGCGGTACGGACGAGGGCCAGCAGTTCGTCCTCCGTCAGCCCCAACTCGCGTGCGTCCGCGACCACCTCACGCACGCGCTCCTGCAGCCGGGCCCGGTGCGGGGACGCGCCGCCGGTGACGACCGCGCCGCGCCCCCGGCGCAGCTCGATCAGCCCCTCTTCGCGGAGCTGCTGGTAACCGCGCAGCACCGTATGGACGTTGACCCCGAGGGACTCGGCAAGCATGCGGGCGGCGGGCAGACGCTCGCCCGGCACCACCGTCCCCTCGGCGACAGCGCGGCGCACGGACGCCGCGATCTGATCACCGAGCGGCACGGTGGAAGTGGGATCGACCCGGAAGAGCATGGTCAGCGCCCCGCCTGTCGCCGGTCGATCAGGGTGTTCAGGAGCGCGGCCCCGGTCGCCGAGTCGTCGACGGTCACCGCGAACACCCGGCCGCCGGCCAGTGTCGCCACGATTCCCTCACCGGAGCGGATCATGAGACCACTCCGCCCCGGGCGGATCCGGTAGCCCCAGCCACCGTACTCCGCAAGGGGGTTGATGTCGCGGCTGGTCGCGGTCTCGATCCGGTCGAGCGGCACCCTGAGACGCGGCCAGGGGAGCATCCCCGAGATGGTGATGCCGCGCCGGTCCACCACCACGTACGGCCGGGCGAACACGGCCAGCAGCACACCGAGGATCAGCGGAGGCAACGCGACCACCCAGCCCGAGCCGAACAGCAGCACCACCCCGCCGGCCACGAGCACGAGGGCGATCAACGGCCGCCACCAGCCCCCGGCGCTGCGCGCCCATCCGGCGACCTCCCCGTCGCCGAGCGAGATCCGCGCCCCGTCCCCGGCCTGCCCGGTCGCAGCCGGCTGCTCCGGTACGGGACCGAGCGCGGCCAGGACCAGCCCCAGCCCTGCGGCGAGCACGGCGACGCCCAGGGCGACGGCGAGCTGCCACATCGGGAACGACGCACCTTGCGCCTCCCCCTTCGCGCCGTCACCGGCATCCACGTTGGCGAGCAGCACGGCAGCCATGATCCAGCCGAGGAATCCGGCGAAGGCATACCCACCGGCGATCAGCCAGCGGTAGGCCCGCCCATAGAACTTTCCCCGCACCACCGTGAGGGCCCACAGAACACCGGTCACGGCGAACAGCAGGACGTTGGCCACGGCGTACCACGCCTGCCCCATGTGCCCGTTCGCCCGGCCGTCGGCCTGGAAGTGGCTGGCCAGTCGTTCGGGAAGCCGGTCCCGGAAGACGGCGAGCAGCACCAGATCGGCGACGAGCGCGAGCAGGAACGGCAGGGCGGCGACGGTGGCTCTGCCCAGGTTCTTACGCATCATGAAAACCTCCATTGTTTGCATGCTAGTAGAACAATGGAGTTACAGCAAAACCTTGTCGGCATGCTGGTGCCTGGCCAGCCGGCCAGCCAGCCGGCCAGGCTTCGGCGCGCATGCCGATTCGGGCCTGCTGGGCCTGCTGGGCCTGCCGACCGACTGGGCCTATACGGCCGACTGGCAACGCTCCGGCGGGCCGGTATGTTCAGGCCAGTTCCAGCGGGAACGCGCCCCGATGCCCCGTACCGGCACCCCGGTCCGGGCGGGGTTCGTACTCGCGGCAGCTCCAGACCTCCTGGACGAATCCGGTCCGCCGGTCCCACAGGTCCAGGACGTCTCCCTCACCGGCCGCCCCGCGGTAGGCGTCCTTGGCGCCCCGGAAGCACGCGAGGCCGCCGGAAAGGCCACGGCCGGGGGCCGGGAAGTAGTCGGAGAAGGCGCAGGCGATGCAGGTCTGGAGGCGCACCCCCGGTGGCAGGACGCGCTGGATCGTGGCGAGCGCGGAGGCGAAGTCGCTCTCGGCGCGGTGGGATCTGTACGCGGCCCCGCCGAACTGCAGCTCCAGGTAGAGATACGGATCGGGGCGGCGCAGCGACAACAGGCAGCTGAGCGTGGCCTGATGGACGGCTCCGTCCCAGAGGACCGGGAGCGGCAGGTCCCACTCCAGGACGCAGTCGCCCAAGGCGCCGTCCACCAGGGCGAACAGGCCGTCGGCCGGCGGCGTGCCGGCCACCGGGGCAAGACTGTCGAAGCTTTCGCCCTCGAAGTCGATGCCCCTGATCCGGAGGCGGAGTTGCTGTCCGTCGGTGGTGAGGATGACGGCGTCGGAACCCTGTCGGTCCCGGTACCACCCTGCCCATGACTCATCTGTCATGGGCACGGACTGTAGCCCGTGCCGATGACAGTCGCTCTGCCGCCCTCCTCTTCGCCTCACGAGCCTTGTGACCTCGGCACCTTGCCCCGTTCTCCTCCTTCCGTTCTCCTTGCCCCGTTCCTCTTCCTCCGTTCTCCTTCTGCCGTTGCCCTTGCCCCGTTCCCCGTTCCCCGTGCTCGGTTGTTCTTCCGCCGTTCCCTTCCTCCGCCCCCTTCACCGTTCTCGGCTCCGGACTCTCGGCTCCGGACTCTCGGCTCCCTTCTCCGCGCCCCCTCCGGTCCCGCTGCCGCCGCCGGTACCGCTTCCTCCTCTCCGGGCTCAGTGCGTCCTGCGGGTGACGAACTCCGCCAGGGTCAGGAGGTCGCCCGCCGGGGCCAGGTCGGGGACCGCCCGGGACAGGTGGTGGACGGCGCGTGCCATCCGGTCCGCCGCGCAGACCTGCGCCCAGTCCCGGCCGCCGGCCCGGTCGACGGCATCGGCGGCGCGGCTCACCTCGCCGGGGGTGTTCATGGCTCCCCGGTAGAGCGCGGCGAGTTCGGCCGCTGCCGGGGTGCCGGAGGTCAGTGCGGCGACCACGGGCAGGGACTTCTTGCGGGCGACGAGATCCGCCCCGACCGGCTTCCCCGTCTGTGCGGGATCCCCCCAGATGCCGATCAGATCGTCGATGAGCTGGAAGGCGAGGCCCGCCTCCCGGCCGAATCCGTCCATCGCGCCGACGGCCCGCTCCCCCGCGCCGGCGTACAGCGCTCCCAGCGCGCAGGCGCAGCCGAGCAGGGCGCCCGTCTTGGCGGTGGCCATGGTCAGGCACTCGTCGAGCGAGACCTCGTCCGGATCGCGGTCCTCGAAGGCGCAGTCGGCCTGCTGGCCCGCGCAGAGCTCGATGACACAGGTCGAGAGCCGTGCCGAAGCGCCGGCCGAGGCCGGGCCGGTGTCCTCGGCCAGCAGTCGCTGGGCGAGGGCGAGCACGGCGTCGCCGGCGATGACCGCATTCGGGATGCCGAAGACCGCCCAGGCCGTGGGCCGGTGCCGACGCGTCCGGTCCTCGTCGATGACGTCGTCGTGCAGCAGGGTGAAATTGTGGACCAGCTCCACGGCGACGGCCGCCCGTACCGCCCGTTGCGGGTCGCCGCCCAGCGCGCGGGCGGCGGCGAGGACGAGGGCGGGCCTGATCGCCTTGCCCGCCTGTCCCGACGACGGGGTGCCGTCTGCCTGCTGCCAGCCGAAGTGGTACATCGCGACGCGGCGGATCGATCCGGGCAAGGAGTCGACCGCGGCGCGCAGTTCGGGATCGACGAGGGTCCGGGTCTGTTCCAGGAGGGCCGGGGCCTCATTGCCCCGGGTCGCGAGGGCGGCCGGGTCGTCGTCACCCGGGGCCCGGGGTGTCGGTGATTGAAGTGCGTGGTGGGTCTTCACTGGGGCGTCCTCCCGATGCCGCCCCGGGCACGGCTGCCCGGTGGCGGAGGTTGACGGGGCCCGGACTCTGCCGTCCGGGCCCCCGAGCGGCTACCGCCAGCGGCTGACCTCGACGTTTTCCAGTACGCCGAGGGCGTCCGGTACGAGGATGGCCGCGGAGTAGTAGGCCGTCACCAGGTAGGAGATGATCGCCTGCTCGTCGATGCCCATGAAGCGGACCGACAGGCTGGGCTCGATCTCGTCGGGGATGCCGGTCTGCTGGAGTCCGATGACGCCTTGCTCGGCCTCACCCGTCCTCATGCAGATGATCGACGTGGTCCGGGCGTCGGTGATCGGGATCTTGTTGGACGGGAAGATCGGTACGCCCCGCCAGGCCGGCACATGGTGTCCCCCGACGTCCACGCTCTCCGGCACCAGACCGCGCTTGTTGCACTCGCGGCCGAACGCGGCGATGGCCCGCGGGTGGGCGAGGAAGAGCTTGGAGCCGCGGCGACGGGAGAGCAGTTCGTCCATGTCGTCGGGGCTGGGCGCCCCGTCGTGCGGCTGGAGGCGCTGCCCGTAGTCGCAGTTGTTGAGCAGGCCGAACTCCCGGTTGTTGATCAGCTCGTGCTCCTGGCGCTCACGCAGCGCCTCGACCGTGAGCCGCAACTGCTGCTCGGTCTGGTTCATCGGCTGGTTGTAGAGGTCGGCGACCCTGCTGTGGACCTTCAGCACGGTCTGGGCGACGCTCAGTTCGTACTCGCGCGGCGCCGCCTCGTAGTCGACGTACGTGTGCGGGACGACGGCCTCGCCGACATGACCGGCGGAGACGTCGATCTCCGCCTCGCCGTACTTGTTGGTGCGCTGCTGCGGGACACTGAGCAGCCCGGCGAGATGGGTGCGGAGCGAATCCGCGCGCTCGGCGAGATTCAGCACGTCGGCCCGCCTCAGCGTCAGCACCGTGCAGGCGGTGACGGCACGGGCCGTGTACTCCCAGACGGCGTCGCCGTCGATCAGGGCGTGGTCGCCGAAGTAGGCCCCGTCGGCGTGGATCCCGAGCACCGTCTCGTCCCCGTACGGGCCGGTGCCGACCTTCTCGACCTTGCCGTGTGCCAGCAGGAAGACACGGTCCGCCGCGTCCCCGGCGCCGGCCAGTACCTGCCCGGCGGCGATTTCACGCTGCTCGCACCGGCGGGCCAGCTCACCGAGCACCTCCTCGTCGCCGAACTCCCGCAGGGCGGGAAGCTCTCCGAGCTCGGCAGGGATGACCGAGACCCGGTCACCGGTCTGCACGAAGGTCACCCGGCCGTCCCCCACCGAGTAGCTCAGCCTGCGGTTCACCCGGTACGCGCCGCCCTGCACCTGCACCCATGGCAGCATCTTCAGCAGCCACCGTGAGGTGATCTCCTGCATCTGCGGAGCGGACTTGGTGGTCGTCGCGAGGTTCCGCGCCGCCGCCGTGCCCAGACTCTGCTGCGGCGGCACCGGCGCGTTCTGAACCTCTTCACCAACGGACATCTGACGTCCTCTCGATCATCGGCTGACCTGCACGAAGAAGCCTTTCAGTACGGAGAGTCGGCACGCCATTACACAAAAGAGTGTGACTATTCGGGCTTTGGGCTGGGCACGACGCTCAGCAATGCCCACCCGGTGCCCGCGGGCAGCTTTAATTTGCATCCTCAATGCAAATTATCTAGCGTGAGCGTCATGCGGCTGACGAGATTCACCGACGTGGCGCTGCGTGTACTGATGCGCCTCGCCGTCGTGGAGAACGAGGACCCGCCGACCACCCGGGAGGTGGCGGCGACCATGCAGGTGCCGTACACCCACACCGCGAAGGTCGTCGCCAAGCTCCAGCACCTCGGCCTCATCGAGGCGCGCCGGGGCCGCGGCGGCGGGCTCAGCCTCACCGGAGCGGGCCGGTCCGCCTCGATCGGCGAACTCGTCCGGGAGCTGGAGGGGCCGGGCGACGTCGTCGAGTGCGAGGGCGCCACACCCTGCCCCCTGCGCTCGGCCTGCCGGCTGCGCGGCGCCCTGCGCCAGGCGGAGGAGGCCTTCTACGCCTCGCTCGATCCGATCACCGTCGCCGAACTCGTCACCTCCCCCACGGGGCCGCTGCTGATCGGCATCAGCAGGGGCCGCCCGGCCGCCGGCTGAGCCGAGGCCGAACCACCACACACCCCCGCCCACACCACGGGCGCCATCGCCCCGTTTCTCACTGTCCAAAAATACGAATCTCACATACCAATTCAAGAACCAGGAGTCACCGATGCTCTCCGAGTCGTCGACCGCCACCGTCCGTGCCACCCTCCCCGCCGTGGGAGCGGCCATCGGAGACATCGCCGATCTCTTCTACCGCAAGCTCTTCGACGCCCACCCCGAGCTGCTGCGCGACCTCTTCAACCGCGGCAACCAGGCTTCCGGCGCCCAGCGTCAGGCCCTCGCGGGCTCCATCGCCGCCTTCGCGACCCAGCTGGTCGAGCACCCGGACACCCGCCCCGACGTGATGCTCGGCCGGATCGCCCACAAGCACGCCTCGCTCGGCGTCACCGCCGCGCAGTACGACATCGTGCACACCCATCTGTTCGCCGCCATCGCCGCGGTGCTCGGCGACGCGGTCACCCCGGACGTCGCCGCCGCCTGGGACGAGGTCTACTGGCTGATGGCGGGCGCCCTGATCTCGATCGAGGAGCGGCTGTACGCACAGCAGGGCGTCGTCGCCGGCGATGTGTGGCGCGAGTGGGAGGTGACCGCCCGGATCGAGGAGACGACCGATGTCGCCACCTTCCAGCTCCGCCCGGCCGACGGCGCCCCCGCCCCCGACTTCCGCCCCGGCCAGTACGTCTCCGTACAGGTGGAACTCCCCGACGGGGCCCGTCAGATACGCCAGTACAGCCTCTCCAGCGCCCCCGGCTCGCCGCTGCGCTCGATCACCGTCAAGCGGGTGCACGGCGGCGGCTCGCCCGACGGCGAGGTCTCCCGTCACCTGCACACCGAGGTCGGGGCCGGTGACCGGCTGCGGGTCTCCGCCCCGTACGGCGATCTCGTGCTCCACTCCGCGGACGCCCCGCTCCTGCTCGCCTCCGCGGGCATCGGCTGCACCCCGATGCTCTCGATGCTGGAACACCTCGCGGCGACCGGACACCGCGCCCCGGTCACCGTCGTGCACGGCGACCGCTCCCCCGCCGACCACGCGATGCGCACCGACCACGCCCAGCTCACCGGCAAACTCCCCGACGCCACCGCCCACTTCTGGTACGAGGACCCGGAGCCCGGCCACCGGGCCGACCGCACCGGACGGGTCGACCTGAGCGGCCTCACGGTCGCCCCCGGCACCCACGCCTACCTCTGCGGCCCACTGCCCTTCATGCGTGCCGTACGCACCCAGCTGCTGGCCCAGGGCGTCCCGGCGGCCGACATCCACTACGAGGTGTTCGGCCCCGACCTGTGGCTCGCCCAGAGCTGAGCCCCCCTCATTGCTCGCGGAATTGGCCGGACCGGCTCGCACCCGGCTCGAACAACTCCTTTGGGAATGGTCCGGACGCCGACATTCCGGTACAAGCGGATGAAGGTCCGATCCCCCCACGCGCACAAGGAGTCGGCCATGCCGTCACCCATGTCCGCGAGCACATTCCTGGAAGCCCTGACGGACGAGGGGCTCACCGTCGTCCAGGTCGGCGACTGGCGTACCCACAACCGCGACCACAAGGGCCCTGGGATCCGGTCAACGGCGTGATGATCCACCACACGGTCACCAAGGGCACCGCTTCCACCGTCCGCATCTGCCGCAACGGCTACCCGGAGCTGCCCGGTCCGCTCTGCCACGGGACGATCGCCGAGGACGGGACGGTCCATCCGGTCGGCTGCGGCAGGGCCAACCACGCCGGGCTCGGCGACGACGACGTACTGCGCGCCGTCGTCGCCGAGAAGCGCCTCCCGTCCGACAACGAGGCCAATACCGACGGAAACAGGCACTTCTACGGCTTCGAGTGCGAAAATCTCGGCGCCGCCGAGGACCCCTGGCCCGCCGCCCAGCTCGAAGCCATCGAGAGGGCCGCTGCCGCGATCTTCCGCCACCACGGCTGGACATCCCGCTCGGTGATCGGCCACAAGGAGTGGCAGCCCGGCAAGGTCGACCCCCGCGGCTTTTCGATGGACTTCATGAGGAACCGGATCCACGACCGCCTGAAATGACCCGCGCGCCCCCATCCGTACCCGCCCCTCCCCGCACAGCACGGCACGCCACCGCACGGCGACAATTGCGGCATGCCCCCTTCCGAAACGCTCGACCTCTCCCGCCTGCGGCCGGTACTCCCCTCGCCCCTGCAGCCGGCCGAGGACGACCGCTTCGCGCGCCACGGCGTACGGCTGCTGCTCAAGCGCGACGATCTGATCCACCCCGATCTTCCGGGCAACAAGTGGCGCAAACTCTCCCCCAACCTGCGGGCCGCCGCCGGGCGCACCGTGCTGACCTTCGGCGGCGCGTACTCGAACCATCTGCGGGCCACCGCAGCCGCCGGCCGACTGCTCGGGTTCCCCACCGTCGGGGTCGTGCGCGGTGACGAACTGGCCGACCGCCCCCTCAACCCCTCGCTCGCCCGATGCGCCGCCGACGGGATGACCCTGCGTTTCGTGGACCGCACGACGTACCGCGCGAAGGCCGATCCAGAGGTCCTGGCGGGGCTGCTGAGCGCCTTCGGGGAGTGCTGCGTCATCCCGGAGGGCGGCAGCAACGCCCTGGCCGCACAGGGCTGTACGGAGCTGGGCCACGAGCTGCGCGGCCGCGCCGATGTGGTGGCCGTGGCCTGCGGCACCGGGGGCACGCTGGCCGGTCTCGCCGCCGGTCTCGCACCCGGGCAGCGCGCCCTCGGCATCCCGGTGCTGCGCGGCGGCTTCCTCGGCGACGCGGTACGGGAACTGCAGTACGAGGCGTTCGGCGGACCGGCCGGGTCGTGGTCCCTGGACGAGCGCTTCCACTTCGGCGGCTACGCCCGTACGACCCCGCAGCTGCACGCCTTCGCGGACGACTTCGAGCAGCGGCACGGACTGCCCGTCGAGCGGCTCTACGTCGCCAAGCTGCTCTACGCGCTCACCGCACTGGCCGAGGAGGGCACGTTCCCTTCGGGAACCACGGTCGCGGCCGTCATCACGGGCCGGCCGTGGTCACCCCTTATGAGCACCATGCGCTGAAGGCACATCCCTAAGGTGCGCCCGACTCCTCCCGGTAGGCCGCCGCCTCCTCCAGGTCGAGCCGTCTGAGCAGCGTGCGAAGCATCTCGTCGTCGATCTGCCGCTCGTCCCGCAGCCGTACGAAGACTTCGCGCTCGGCGTCGATCATTTCCCTGGCCAGGCGCCGGTACGTGTCGTCCACCGACTCCCCGGTCACCGGATTGGCCGCGCCCAGCCGCTCCCACACGGCGTTGCGGCGGCGCTCCAGGACGGTGCGGAGCCGGTCGGTGAGCGGGCCCGGCAGAGAGTTGCGCCGGTCGGTGAGCAGCTCCTCCAGGCGCGTCTCGGCGGCCGTGGACGCCTCGCTCTGCGCCTGCGCCTCGGCCAGCGTCTCGGCCGTCGCGTCGCGCCCCGGAAGCCTCAGGACGCGCACCAGCAGCGGCAGGCTGAGCCCCTGGACGACGAGGGTGCCGATGACGGTGGTGAAGGTCA
Source organism: Streptomyces sp. NPDC058092 (assembly GCF_042884935.1). Classification (NCBI taxonomy): domain Bacteria; kingdom Bacillati; phylum Actinomycetota; class Actinomycetes; order Kitasatosporales; family Streptomycetaceae; genus Streptomyces; species Streptomyces sp. NPDC058092. The sequence goes on along the minus strand of NZ_JBHVSY010000001.1, from coordinate 511,871 downwards.
GGAACAGCACCAGGTTGCGGGCCGGGAAGGCGTGCCCGTCGGTCGTGACGAACGGGATGGAGAAGGCGATGGCGAGCGAGACGACCCCGCGCATGCCGGCCCAGCCGACGATCAGCGGCGCCTTCCAGTTCGTCTCCGGCTCGCGCTTCCTGATCCGTTTCGACAGCCACCGGGGCAGATACGTCGCCGGATAGACCCAGATGAAGCGGACCACGACGACGGCGAGGAACACGGCCACCGCGTACCAGAGGGCGTCCGCCACCGCGTACGTCCCGAGCCCCTTCAGTACGAAGGGCAGCTGAAGTCCGATCAGCGCGAAGACCGCGGACTCCAGGATGAACGCGACCATCTTCCAGACGGCCGCCTCCTGCAGCCGGGTCGCGAAGTCGACCTGCCAGGAACGGTGGCCCAGATAGAGCGCGACGACGACCACGGCGAGCACCCCGGACGCGTGCACGCGTTCGGCCGCCGCGTACGCCACGAAGGGAATGAGCAGCGACAGCGTGTTCTGCAGCAGGGCTTCCTTGAGGTGCGTACGGAGCCAGTGCAGCGGCACCATCAGCGCCAGGCCGACCACGACGCCGCCGACCGCGGCGAGGAGGAATTCGCCGATCCCGGCGCCCCAGCTCATGCCCTCGCCGACGGCGGCGGCGAGCGCCACCTTGTAGGCGGTGATCGCGGTGGCGTCGTTCACCAGGGACTCGCCCTGCAGGATCGTCGTGACGCGGCCGGGCAGCCCGACCCGGCGGGCGATCGCGGCAGCCGTGACCGCGTCCGGCGGGGCGACGACCGCGCCCAGCACCAGCGCGGCCGTGAGCGGCAGGTCGGGCACGAGGCGGTACGCCAGCCACCCGACCGCGACGGTCGCGAACAGGACGTAACCGACGGAGAGCAGTGCGACCGGCCGGAGATTGGCCCGCAGATCGAGGTACGAGCTGTCGACGGCCGCCGTGTACAGCAACGGCGGCAGCAGCAGCGGCAGCACGACGTGCGCGTTCAGGGTGTACGTCGGCACCCCGGGCAGATATGAGGCGATCAGCCCCGCCGCGACCAGCAGCAGGGGGGCCGGTACGGGGGTGCGGCGGGCGGCCCCCGCCACAGCCGCACTGGCAGCGACCAGTGCCACCAGCGGCAATGCGTCCATTTCACGGTCCTCGCATCCGTCGTAACCTGACAATCATGAGTGAATGCCCGCACGTGTCCGAGCTGCCGCGACCCGAACCGGCCCCGCTCAGCGAGACCTGCCTCGGCTGCCTCGCGGCGGGCAGCCACCCGGTTCAGCTGCGGCTCTGTCTGGCCTGCGGCCATGTCGGCTGCTGCGATTCGTCACCGTTGCAGCACGCCACGGCGCACTTCAAGGAGACCGGCCATCCGGTGATGCGGAGCTTCGAACCGGGCGAAAGCTGGCGCTGGTGCTTCGAAGACGGTTCGATCGTCTGACGTCTGGGTACGTCAAACCGGCGCCGGTTGTTCGTAATTGACCGCTGCAGACCCCTACCCACCGTGTGTGCTCATGGGCTTACCATGAGTGACAGTCATGGGTTGGGGCCTGGCGACACGGCATCATGGATCGCGATAGCGTCGCCGGGCCAGAACCGAAGACGTACCGCATGGCTCCGGGGCACCCTTCCCGGATCCTCGAATGAGTTTGTGCCACCTTGGAGGTGAGGGTGTCCCAGATCGCAGGCGAGCCCGGGAATCAGGACTTCGTAGAGGTCCGGCTGCCCGCTGCGGGTGCCTACCTGTCGGTGCTGCGTACGGCCACGGCCGGTCTCGCAGCGCGCTTGGACTTCACTCTCGACGAGATCGAGGATCTTCGCATCGCGGTCGACGAGGCCTGCGCGATCCTGCTTCAGCAGGCCGTGCCGGGCTCCGTCCTCAGCTGCGTCTTCCGGCTCGTCGAGGATTCTCTCGAGGTGACGGTGTCGGCGCCGACGACCGACGGCCGGGCGCCGGAGCGCGACACCTTCGCGTGGACGGTGCTCTCCGCGCTGGCCGGAAAGGTCGACTCCTCGGTGGCCGACGACCGAACGGTCAGCATCAGCCTGTACAAACAGCGCGGCGCGGGACCCGGGCCGGCGTGAGCAACGGGAACGGGGACGGTCCTGTGCGGGACGAGACGATGCGACCAGGGGTGGTGCGCGCAGCAGGCATCCCGGAGCAGCAGGCCCTGCCCCATCCGGAGGACGGGGCGGACGGGCCTGCGGGCCGTACGATCGCGGTGGAGCAGTCGCAGGCGGAGCGGGCAGGCCAGATGAGCGAGCACGGGCACCACGATCCACACGACCGCAGCGGGGCGCGGGCGCTGTTCATCGAACTGCGCCGGCTTCCCGACGGGTCGGCCGAGAAGGCGGAGCTGCGCAATCAGCTGGTGCGGATGCATCTGCCGCTCGTGGAGCATCTGGCCCGCCGGTTCCGCAACCGCGGCGAGCCGCTGGACGATCTGACCCAGGTCGCCACGATTGGCCTGATCAAGTCGGTCGACCGGTTCGACCCGGACCGCGGCGTCGAGTTCTCGACGTACGCGACGCCCACGGTCGTCGGCGAGATCAAGCGCCACTTCCGCGACAAGGGCTGGGCGGTCCGGGTGCCGCGCCGGCTCCAGGAGCTGCGCCTCTCGCTCACCACGGCGACCGCCGAGCTCTCCCAGCAGCACGGCCGCTCGCCGACGGTGCACGAGCTGGCGGAGCGGCTGGGCATCTCCGAGGAAGAGGTCCTGGAGGGCCTGGAATCGGCCAATGCGTACAGCACGCTCTCGCTGGACGTGCCGGACACGGACGACGAGTCCCCGGCGGTCGCGGACACGCTGGGCTCCGAGGACGAGGCGCTGGAGGGCGTCGAGTACCGGGAGTCGCTCAAGCCGCTGCTGGAGGACCTGCCGCCGCGCGAGAAGCGGATTCTGCTGCTGCGCTTCTTCGGCAACATGACCCAGTCGCAGATCGCGCAGGAGGTCGGCATCTCGCAGATGCACGTCTCGCGGCTGCTGGCCCGCACACTGGCGCAGCTGCGCGAGCGGCTGCTCGTCGAGGAGTAGCGCGAAGGGCCGTAGCGAGCGCGGGAGAACGGGAGCGTCAACGCCCGTGCGGCCCGGGCGGTCGGCGGCGGCTGAGAGGCTGTCGGGTGACCTCGGATCGGAAAGCGGACGCGGTCTGGTGCGTGCGATTCCAAGGCGGAGGAGGGAGGCGACGCGGAGCGTCGTCGACCGACGACAACGCGGGAAGCGTGCGTGCCAGGGCGTGGCCGCCCGGTCAGAGGTCACCCGACAGCCTCTGAGGGCCGCCTCACCCGGGTCCCGGCTCAGGCGTCCGGTGTGGTGCCGCCGGACGTGGCCTCCGAGGAGGTGCCCGGGCGGCGGATGCCGAGTGCGTCGATCGTCGTCGGCCTGACCAGCTGGTAGAGCGCCGTCAGGACCACCGCGGCGAGGACGATCCCGGCCGGGATCAGCGCACCGTGGGACCTCAGCAGCGTCCAGGCCACCGGGAGCGCGATGATCTGTGTGATGAGCGCGGGGCCCCGGCTCCAGCTGCGTCGCCGCAGCAGGCCGCGCGCGGCGATCAGCGGGATCAGGCCGAGCGCGATCAGCGTGAGGCCGCCCATCTCCGCCTGCTGCGGGCTCTCGGGGCGGCCGAGCAGTCCCATGACCAGCATGTAGATCCCGCCGAGGACGAGCGCCGACCCCTCCAGGGCGGTGAGTCCGGCCACGAGTGTGATCCTGCTCGGCTTCGCCGGTTCGACCGACGGCAAAGGCGACGACGAGGAAGGCGTGTTCTGCTGAGTACTCACCCATGCAGGTTGGCATCCCGGCGCCGCGAAAGCGAAGCCGGGGTGGGAACGCGCCCGGGCCGTCACCGAGCGTGAAGGTCATGAGGCAGGACTTCAGAGCTGTACCGCGCGGTAGGTAGTCTGGCCGTCATGCGCGCACTTCTTGTGGTCAATCCAGCTGCTACCACCACCAGTGCGCGGACGCGTGACGTGCTCATCCACGCGCTGGCCAGCGAGATGAAGCTGGAGGCCGTGACCACGGAGTACCGGGGCCATGCCCGGGACCTGGGGCGGCAGGCCGCGGACTCCGCCGAGATCGACCTGGTGGTCGCCCTCGGCGGCGACGGCACGGTCAACGAGGTGGTCAACGGTCTGCTCCACAACGGCCCCGACCTGGACAACCTGCCGAGCCTCGCGGTGGTTCCCGGCGGCTCCACCAATGTCTTCGCGCGCGCCCTGGGCCTGCCCAACGACGCCGTGGAGGCGACCGGCGCGATCCTGGACGCGCTCGCCAACCGCACCGAACGCACGGTCGGTCTCGGACTGGCGGCCGGCACCCCCGGTACACAGGACGAGTCGGTCCCCGAGCGCTGGTTCACTTTCTGCGCCGGACTCGGATTCGACGCGGGCGTGGTCGGGCGGGTCGAACAGCAGCGCGAACGCGGCAAGCGCTCGACACACGCGTTGTACGTACGCCAGGTGGTCCGGCAATTCCTGGAGGAGCCGCACCGGCGGCACGGGCTGATGACACTGGAGACGCCCGGACAGGAACCGGTCACGGACCTCGCGCTGTCCATAATCTCCAACACGGCCCCCTGGACCTACCTGGGGAATCGCCCCATGTTCGCGTCCCCGAAGGCCACCTTCGACACCGGTCTGGACGTGCTCGGACTGAAGCGGCTGTCCGCTCCGGCGGTCGCCCGCTACGGCACCCAGCTGCTCACTTCGAGCCCCGACAAGGGCCCGCGCGGCAAGCATGCCGTTTCACTTCATGACCTCACGGACTTCACCTTGCATTCAAAGGCGCCACTGCCCTTCCAGATGGACGGCGACCACCTGGGAGTACGTACCAGCGTGACGTTCACAGGCGTACGCCGTGCACTGCGTGTGATTGTGTGAGTGGAAGGGACCAAAGTCCTTTAACTCGAACGTTTGGGCTGGACTCCACCCCATAGAAGTACGGCTGTGACCTAGTCGACACCGAGGAATCAAAAAAAACTTTCCAGAAGGGGTTGTATCCGCCGCTGAGGTTTGCGAATCTCTACATGGCGATCGGGACGGCCCGCAACAACGGCCTCCACTGAGAGCCAGAACCCCTCCTCACTTCACAGGACCACAACCAGTTCATCTGGGCGTCGGCCCTTCACCTGCGGGGGGATTCGTGAAAGCGTTCACATTCACAAGCAACTGATGTAATACCAAGGAGAGGTAGCAGCCATGGACTGGCGTCACAACGCCGTTTGTCGTGAGGAAGACCCCGAGCTGTTCTTCCCCATCGGCAACACCGGTCCTGCGCTGCTGCAGATCGAGGAAGCCAAGGCCGTCTGCCGTCGCTGCCCCGTCATGGAGCAGTGCCTGCAGTGGGCGCTCGAGTCCGGCCAGGACTCCGGCGTCTGGGGTGGCCTCAGCGAGGACGAGCGCCGCGCAATGAAGCGCCGTGCGGCTCGCAACCGGGCGCGTAACGCCAGCGCCTGATCCGACGCCACCGCTACGAGCCTCAGCCAGGCGGCGCGTACAGAGCGTACGCACAACCCCGCCCCCCGAGTCGCAGCGCGCAGTACCCCCGAAGCGCATGCATGAACAGTGAGCCCGGACCGTGATCGACGGTCCGGGCTCACTGCTGTGTTCGCGTCGGCCGGCCGGCCACCGGGGCTATTTCTCCGTGCGGACCGGGATGTCGAGGACGACCTGGGTGCCGCGCTCGGGGGCCGGGACCATACCGAAGGTCCCGCCCAACTCGCCTTCCACCAGTGTCCTGACGATCTGGAGCCCCAGATTGCCGGCGCGCTGCGGGTCGAAACCCTCGGGCAGACCGCAGCCGTCGTCCTGAACGGTGATCAGCAGCCGCGCCTCGACAGAGGAACCTCCGCGTATCGCCGACACCTCCACCGTGCCGGACTCGGCGAGGGTGAACGCGTGTTCCAGGGCGTTCTGCAGAACTTCGGTGAGCACCATCGCGAGCGGTGTGGCCACCTCGGCGTCGAGTATGCCGAAGCGGCCCGTACGCCGGCAGGTGACCTTGCCCGGGGAGATCTCGGCGACCATCGCGATCACCCGGTCGGCGATCTCGTCGAACTCCACCCGCTCGTCCAGATTCTGGGACAGCGTCTCATGGACGATGGCGATCGAACCGACCCGCCGTACCGCCTCGTTGAGCGCCTCGCGGCCCTGCGCCGAGTCCATCCGGCGGGCCTGGAGCCGCAACAGGGCCGCAACGGTCTGGAGGTTGTTCTTCACCCGGTGGTGGATCTCCCGGATGGTGGCGTCCTTGGTGATCAACTCCCGCTCGCGGCGGCGCAGTTCGGTGACGTCCCGGAGGAGGACCAGGGACCCGATCCGGACTCCCTTGGGCTTGAGCGGGATGGCCCGGAGCTGGATCACCCCGCCCGCGCACTCGACCTCGAACTCGCGGGGCGCGTAACCGCTGGCGAGTTTGACCAGGGCCTCGTCGACCGGGCCGCGGGAAGGGGCCAGTTCGGCGGTGATCCCGCCGAGGTGCTGGCCGACCAGGTCGGAGGCGAGGCCGAGGCGGTGGTACGCGGAGAGGCCGTTGGGGCTGGCGTACTGGACGACCCCTTCGGCGTCGAGCCTGACCAGCCCGTCGCCGACGCGCGGCGACGCGTCCATGTCGACCTGCTGGCCGGGGAACGGAAAGGTCCCGGCGGCGATCATCTGGGCCAGGTCGGAGGCCGACTGGAGGTAGGTGAGCTCCAGCCGGGACGGCGTCCGTACGGTCAGGAGGTTGGTGTTGCGGGCGATGACGCCGAGAACCCGGCCCTCACGGCGTACGGGGATCGACTCGACGCGTACCGGAACCTCTTCACGCCACTCCGGGTCGCCCTCGCGCACGATCCGGCCCTCGTCCAGCGCCGCGTCGAGCAACGGACGGCGGCCGCGCGGCACCAAGTGGCCGACCATGTCGTCCTGATAGGAGGTGGGGCCGGTGTTGGGCCGCATCTGGGCCACGGAGACGTAGCGGGTGCCGTCGCGGGTGGGGACCCACAGCACAAGGTCGGCGAAGGAGAGGTCGGAGAGCAGCTGCCACTCCGAGACCAGCAGATGCAGCCACTCCAGGTCGGTGTCACTGAGGGCTGTGTGCTGGCGGACGAGGTCGTTCATGGAGGGCACGTATGCGAGCGTACCCGCGGATGGGTACGGGTTCCGAACCGAGCGGCCCGGCCGTACGTGCAAGGAGTATGAGCACGGGAAATTGCGGTGCTCCTACGGATGGACACGGGCGAATGGTCTAGTCCACAATGCTCAAGACAGAGCTTCCGCTCTCCCCGCACAGGAGAGTGGATCGAGGTACCCGCGCTCTCTGCCCTGACCGCGCAGGTACCTCTCCCCGGCCGGGGGCACCGCACACCGCCGGCCGAGCGGACCGTCCGGCGCCCAGGCGGTGGCCGGTCCTACTCCGGGCTGCGGTGCCGTACGGGCCGAGGGTCCCGTTCTGGCGCCGCGGCCCGCGGGTGTTTCCACGGGCCGGGCAGGGTCGACGCCGGACCGGCCGACCGTGATGACCAGGACGTCCCGGAGGTCCGGCTCGGCGCCGTACGCCGTCGTGGTGGACATGGACATCGAGGCGGGACCGCAGGGCAGGCCGAGCCGGATCTCCCACAGGCACTTGGCGCAGAGCGCTGCGTCGTCCGGCATACCGCGGGCGGCAAGGGGGCGAAGTGCGGCCTCTTCGCCGCGATCCCGGTGGCCACCTCGCGGCTCCCGGGCGCGCCCCGGCCGAGGATGCGGCACGGCGCGGCATCCTGTTCGGGCATCTCGCCGGACATGATCGGGCCCGGCTGCTCGCCTTCCCTGGCGGAGACCGTTTCCCTGGCGGAGACCGTGGCGGACGCGTCGAGCACCCACCTGCGGATTCCGGGGCCCCGGGGGAAGCGTTCCGGTGCGTCAGGAACGCCCGTCGCCCCGTCGGCCACGGGAATCCGGGCACCCGCCGGCGGGGTGCGGCCGGGGCGGGCAAGGCTGCCGTGTCCGTGATACCTGGTTCTGCTAGATTGGACCGCGATTGGTCTATACCACATTGGCTCGACTCTTCAGATCGGCAGGCCCCGCGTGGAAGTTGTCATCGTCCCGGACGCCAAGGCAGGCGGCGAACTCATCGCAGAGGCCATCGGCGCACTGCTGAGCCGCAAGCCCGACGCCCTTCTCGGCGTTGCCACCGGCTCTACCCCGCTGCCCATCTACCAGGCGCTGGCGGCCAAGGTCCGCTCCGGCGCCGTGGACGCCTCGCGCGCCCGCATCTGCCAGCTCGACGAGTACGTCGGGCTGCCGGCGGGCCACCCCGAGTCCTACCGCTCCGTGGTGCTGCGCGAGGTCGTCGAACCGCTCGGCCTGTCCGAGGCGTCCTTCATGGGCCCCGACGGCTCCGCCGAGGACGTCCTGGCCGCCTGCCAGGCGTACGACAAGGCGCTCGCCGAGGCCGGCGGCGTGGACCTGCAGCTCCTCGGCATCGGCACCGACGGGCACATCGGCTTCAACGAGCCGTGCTCCTCGCTCGCGTCCCGTACCCGGATCAAGACGCTCACCGAGCAGACCCGGATCGACAACGCGCGCTTCTTCGACAACGACATCACGCAGGTGCCGCACCACGTGATCACCCAGGGCATCGGCACGATCCTGGAGTCCCGCCACCCGATCCTGCTCGCCACCGGCGAGGGCAAGGCGGACGCCGTGGCGCAGACAGTGGAGGGACCGGTGGCCTCGATCGTGCCCGCGTCCGCGCTGCAGCTGCATCCGCACGCGACGGTAGTGGTGGACGAGGCCGCGGCGTCGAAGCTGAGGCTGGCGGACTATTTCCGCGCCACGTATGCGGCGAAGCCGCTGTGGCAGGGGCTGTAGCCGTCCCGGACGCGGCGAGGGGGCCGTGGGCACCTGTGGTGGGTGCCGCGGGCCCTCTCGTGTGCCGTGGCGCGTCCTGGGACGCGCTCTGTCCTCAATCGCCGGACGGGCTTGATTCGGACCCGCGTCACGGGGAGGCATCCCCACCCGGGAGACGGGGTTTGTCCTCAATCGCCGGACGGGCTTGATTTGCCGGGGCGGGGGTGACGGGCCTGATTTACCGGAGGCGGAAGCGACAGGCTCGATTGGCCCGAGGCGGGGGTGACGGGCCTGATTTACCGGAGGCGGAAGCGACAGGCTCGATTGGCCCGAGGCGGAAGTTACGGGCCTGATTTACCGGAGGCGGAAGTTACGGGCTCGATTGGCCCGAAGCGGAAGTTGCGGGCCTGACTTGCCGGAGGCGGAAGCGACGGGCTCGATTGGCCCGAGGCGGGGGTGACGTGGCCCCTCGTGCCGCGTCACGCCCCGCTCCCGGGCCTCGGGGCTCAGGCCCCGCGGGCTTCCGTGCCCCTGGCGATGATCTCCGCTGCCGCCAGGCCGCAGACGCGCGCCGCGCCATGGGTGGCGATGTGCAGGGCGCCCCTGGGCGGTGCCTGCGGGACGCCCATTTCAACCACGACCGTGTCGGGTCGCTCCGCCACCAGGGCGTCGAGGGCCCCTGCCATCCAGGCGTGGCGGTGGGCGTCGCGGACGACCACGACGATGCGCCGCTCCCCCGCGGCCCTCAGCACCGCGGCCGCGGGTTCCACGGTCTCGCCGCTGTACGTGTCGGTCTCCGTGCCCGGCACCAGCCGGCCCAGCTCCGCGGCGACGCCCCACGGGGTCTCGTCGCCGACCGCGATGTTCGAGGCGGAGGTGAACGCCGCGACGTACGCCGGCTCGGTCAGCGGCCCCGCGGAGCCGGTGCTCTTCACCGCGCGGCGGGCGGCGATCAGGCCGATGTCCGAGCCGATTCCGGTGCCGGGCCCGGTCCCCTCCTGCGCTGCCGCGCCCGGCCCCGAACCGGCCCCCTTGGCCCCTCGTGTCCAGGACGCGAGGGCGCGTACCCGTGCGGCCGCGTCCGCGAGCCGCTCCTCGGCGAGTTCACCGCTGCGCACCGCCGCGACCAGCGCGTCGCGCAGCCGCTGCACCGTGCCGTCGTCCTCCAGGCCGCCACCGACGCACAGGGCGTCGGCCCCCGCGGCGATCGCGAGGACGGAGCCGCGCTCGATGCCGTACGTCCCGGCGATGGCCTGCATCTCCACGGCGTCGGTGACGATCAGGCCGTCGTAGCCCATCTCCTCGCGCAGCAGACCGGTGAGGATCTGCGGGCTCACCGTCGCGGGGCGGTCCGGGTCGAGGGCCGGCAGCAGGATGTGCGCGCTCATCACGCACTGGGAACCCGCCGCGACGGCCGCCCGGAAGGGCACCAGTTCACGGGCGTGCAGCGTCTCCAGGTCCACATCGATGCGCGGCATCGCGTGGTGCGAGTCGATCGCGGTGTCGCCGTGCCCCGGGAAGTGCTTGGTGCAGGCGGCGACTCCGGCGGCCTGGAGGCCCTCGATGTACGCGGCGGTGTGCCGGGCCACGAGCTCGGTGTCGGTGCCGAAGGACCGTACGCCGATGATCGGGTTGCCCGGGTTGGAGTTGACGTCCGCGGACGGCGCCCAGTTGAGGTTGACGCCGCACTCCGCGAGCCGGCGCCCCAGCTCCTGGGCGACCGCGCGGGTCAGCGCCACGTCGTCGACGTGGCCGAGCGCGAGGTTGCCGGGGAAGGAGGAGCCGGTACGCACCTCCAGGCGGGTGACGTCACCGCCCTCCTCGTCGATCGCCACGAGGAGATCCTCGCGCTCGGCCCTGAGCTGGGCGGTGAGCGCGGCGACCTGCTCGGCCGTCCGGATGTTGCGGCCGAACAGCGCGACGGAGGCGAGGCCTTCGTCGACCCGGCGCAGCACCCAGTCCGGGGCGGTGGTGCCGGTGAATCCGGGCTGCAGGACGGCGAGGGCGTCGCGGGTGACGGTGTCCGTGGTGGATATCAGGGTGGTCATGGAGGTGCGTTATCCCTTCACGGCGCCGTCGGTGAGGCCGCTGACGGCCTTGCGCTGCAGGAAGACGAAGAGGATGAGAATCGGGATGGCGAAGATCGAGGCCGCGGCCATGGTGGCACCCCAGTCGTCGCCGAACTGGCTCTGGAACTGGGAGAGCCACAGCGGCAGCGTCTTGGCCTCGGGGTCCTTGTTGAGGATCAGGACGAGCGGGAATTCGTTCCACGCCGTGATGAAGCCGAAGAGCGAGGTGGCCATCAGGCCGGGGGCCAGCAGCGGCAGGATCACCTTGACGAACGCCTGCGGGCGGGTGCAGCCGTCGACCATGGCCGATTCCTCCAACTCCTTGGGCACCGCGGCAACATAGCCGCGCAGCGTCAGGATCGTGAAGGGGAGCACCATCACCATGTAGAAGAGGGTCAGCGGGACCAGGCTGTTGAGCATGTCCGCGTCGCGGACCAGCATGTAGATCGCGATGACCATGACTTCCCACGGCGCCATCTGCGCGATCATGAAGACCAGGATCATGCCCTTGCGGCCCTTGAACCGCATCCGGGCCAGGGCGAACGACGCGAAGAGCGCGATGATCAGCGAGAAGATCACGGCGAGCAGAGTGACGGTGAGCGAGTTCCTGACCAGGGTCAGGAAGTTCGGTGCGTGGTACGCCGTCTTGAAGTGCTCGAACGTGACGTCGGTCGGGAACCAGACCGGTGCCTCGGTGATGATGTCGCCGGTCGGCTTGAACGCCGTACTGAACATCCAGTAGACGGGGAAGACCAGTGCGGCGAAGAGGACGATCGCCGTTGCGTTGGGCCAGATGCGGCCGAGCAGTGAGCGCTTCACAGCTCGTCCTCCTCTTGCTTGAGAACGATGCGGAGGTAGTACGAGGTCAGCCCCAGCATGATCAGGATGGTCAGCAGCGAGATCGCCGCGCCCATGCCGTAGTGCTGGTTTCCGACACCCTCGACGAAGGCGTAGATCGGCAGTGTCTCGGTGAGGCGGTTGGGGCCGCCCTCACTGATGGTGAAGATCTGCGGGAAGGCCTTGAAGACCCAGATGACCTCGAGGAAGGTCGTGGCGTAGAGGAAGGGCCGCAGGAACGGGAACGTCACCGAGGTGAAGCTCTTCCAGACGCCGGCGCCGTCGAGCGCCGCGGCTTCGTACAGCTCCTTGGCGATGGTGGTGGTCGCCGCGTAGAGGTTGATCGCCACGAACGGGATCGACTGCCAGACGATCATCAGGGTCACGACGAAGAAGGTGGAGAACTGTGATCCGGTCCAGTTGAAGTCGGCCATCGAGTGCCAGCCGAGCTTGTCCAGCACGTAGTTGACGACGCCGAAGCGCGAGGCGAACAGCCACTGGAAGACGGTGGACGCGGCGACGATCGGCATGGCCCAGGCGAGCACCAGGCCGACCATCAGGGTGAGACGCATCTTCTTGCCGAGACGGGCGAGCAGCAGGCCGACCAGGGTGCCGATGATCATGATCAGGACGACGTTGACGCCGGTGAACACGATCGTGCGAACCGTGACCTTCCAGAAGTCCTCACCGGTGAGGATCTCCTGGTAGTTCTTGAAGCCGTTCCACTCGGTGACATGCTGGATCAGCTGTCCCATGTTGAGGTTCTGGAACGACAGCATGGCGTTCTTCGCCAGGGGGTACCCGAGGAAGATCGCCGTCACCGCGAGCGCGGGAACCATCAACAGGTACGGCGCTGCGCCGATACCCACCTTCCGCTTGCTGCCCCCGTGCTGCCCGACGGGTGTTTTCCCGTCCTGCCCGCGGGCTGCGGCCGTCTTGGCCACATCCGAGGGTTCGGTTTGCACTGCCATGCTCGCCATCTCTTCCAACAAAGCCCTACACGGAACGGTGCGTACAGCCGGGGCGGCGGGTCGAGACCCGCCGCCCCGGCGCGGAACGCGCTACTGCGACTACTGCTGCTGGCCGAGGCGCTTGTTGAGCTCGCCCTCGACCTTCTTGGCGGCGTCGGCGGGCGACTTGCCCTGCAGGACCAGCGTCATGTAGGTCTTGATCGGGTTCGGCGGGTTCTCGACCGGCGCCCACTCCGGGATCAGCGGGGTGGTGCCACCGGACTTGGCGGCGGCCGGGCCGGCCGCCTCGGCGGCGGGCTGGCCGACGGTGTACTTCTGCATGGCGTCGTTCTTCGGAGACCAGCCGGCCTCCTTGATGAGCGCGCCGTCGTTCGCCTCGGAGAGCGCGATCTTCAGGAACTCCTTGGCCAGATCCTGCTTCTTGCTGCCCGCGGCGACGGCGAGGTTCGAGCCACCGAGGAAGACGCCCTCGGGCTTGTCCGCGGTCTCACCGGGGATGGTGAAGAAGCCGATGTCGTCCTTGAGCTTCGGGTTGGCCTTGATGGCCGTACCGGCCTCGTAGCCCATCGCGATGATGGCGCCGGTCTTGCCCTTGGCGAAGACCTCGGCCTGCTGCGGGGTGGCCTCGTCCTTGTCCTTGGGCGCCTTGGAGTAGGACTGGTACTGCTTGTAGACGTCCATGGCCTCGGCGACCTTCGGGTCGGCCAGGTTGGAGACGTACTTGTCGCCTTCCTTCTTGACCGGCGAAACGCCCTTGCCGACGAGCAGACCGTCGAAGAAGTACCAGTTCTGGCCGGGCAGGTAGATCGGCTCGGCGTCGCCCTTCTGCTTGATGGCGTCGAACGCCTTGAAGAGGTCGGCACGGGTCTTCGGCGTCTCGGTGATACCGGCGTCCTTGAAGACCTTCTTGTTGTACATGACGACGCGGTTGCCCACGTACCACGGCAGGGCGTACTGCTTGCCGTCGTAGACGGAGGGCTGGTTGACGCCGTCGGCCCAGGCGGAGCCGATCTCCTTCTTCAAGTCACCGAGGTCCGCGAGGCCACCGGTCTTGGCGTACGCGGGGGTCTGCGTGTTGCCGATCTCCAGGACGTCCGGCGGGTTGGACTCGGAGAGGGCCGTCGTGACCTTCTGCTGAATGCCGTTCCAGTCCTGGACTTCGATCTTCAGCTTGGCCTTGGTCTTCTTCTCGAACTCGTCGGTGACCGTCTTGGTCCAACCGGGCGGGTTCGAGCCGGACATCGTCCATACAGTCAGGGTCTGGCCCTCGTAACTGCCGGCGCTCGTCTTCTTAACGTTGTCGCTACCGCCGTCGTCGGACCCGCACGCCGCCAGGCCGATCATCATGCCCGCGACGCCGATCGCCGCGATGAGCTTGCGCTTCACGCCAAACCCTCCTCAGGGATACTGCAACCCCGCCCACCGCGAAGACATTCGACGAGTACTGCTGGGGCTGGACCTGGTCTTTAATGGTTTAGACCAGTACCGGGAGCTTGGCCTAGACCTTTAGGGGTGTCAAGGGTGTATAAGAAGTGCACTCGCGTCCGTTATAGGACCGACATCTAAGGGAGGGCGACGACCCGTGACCGGACCGTGCCACCATGTGAGCCGCGACAGACGGAGGAGCCGGTGACGGCAGCAACGCAGCAGTCGGGAAGGCGGGCCATGGGTGCCGACGGGGGCAGTACGGAGAACGAGACGGGCGCGACCACGCGGACGGCGCGCGTCCCGAAGTACTACCGGCTGAAGCGACATCTCCTGGAGATGACGGACACCATGCCGCCGGGCACTCCCGTGCCCCCGGAGCGGACCCTGGCCGCCGAGTTCGACACCTCGCGCACCACCGTGCGCCAGGCCCTCCAGGAACTGGTCGTCGAGGGCCGGCTGGAGCGCATCCAGGGCAAGGGGACCTTCGTCGCCAAACCGAAGGTCTCCCAGGCCCTCCAGCTCACCTCGTACACCGAGGACATGCGCGCCCAGGGACTCGAACCGACCTCCCAGCTGCTGGACATCGGCTATGTCACGGCCGACGACACGCTGGCCGGGCTGCTCGACATCACGACCGGCGGCCGCGTACTGCGGATCGAGCGCCTCCGGCTCGCCAGCGGTGAGCCGATGGCGATCGAGACCACGCACCTTTCGGCCAAACGCTTCCCGGCGCTGCGCCGTTCGCTGGTGAAGTACACGTCTCTCTACACCGCGCTCGCCGAGGTGTACGACGTCAGGCTGGCCGAGGCCGAGGAGACCATCGAGACCTCGCTCGCCACACCGCGCGAGGCCGGGCTGCTCGGTACGGATGTGGGCCTTCCGATGCTGATGCTTTCGCGGCATTCGCTGGACGGACGGGGCGAGCCGGTGGAGTGGGTGCGCTCGGTCTACCGCGGCGACCGGTACAAGTTCGTGGCCCGCCTGAAGCGGCCGACGGACTGAACCCGCCACGGCGACCGGCTGCTTCCGGCCACCGCACCCCGTACGCACAGCCGCATCGGCCCCCGTGGAATCCGTCACTCCACGGGGGCCGTTCGCACGCCTTGATCCGGACCAACTCTCGTACGTTTGGCAACATTCCGAACATTCGCGCCCGCTCACGAGACTGTTGCCGGACCGCAATGCGGACAGGGGGTGACGGTGACCAGAAGCCTCCCCTAGATTTCCTGCGCATTACACCAGGTGATCAGCGAGGGGACGGAGTCGCCGCATGCCAGCAGACCCAGAAGGAAAACCACCGACCGTCACACCGGTGCGGGTGGTCATCGCCCTTTGTCTCATCGCGCCGTTCGTGGCGATGCTCTGGGTGAGTTCGTACGCGAAGGTGGACCCCACCTTCATCGGCATTCCGTTCTTCTACTGGTACCAGATGCTCTGGGTGCTGATCTCCACCGCGCTCACGATGATCGCGTACAAGCTGTGGCAGCGTGACCAGCGCGCCCGCAAGGGGGGTGCGTCGGCATGAAGGACGGCGTGAACGGCGTCGCACTCGGCGTCTTCATCTTCTTCTTCCTGGCCGTCACGGTCATGGGCTTCCTGGCCGCACGCTGGCGGAAGGCCGAGAACGACGCCAGCCTCGACGAATGGGGCCTGGGCGGACGGTCGTTCGGCACCTGGGTCACCTGGTTCCTGCTCGGCGGCGACCTGTACACCGCGTACACCTTCGTCGCCGTGCCCGCGGCGATCTACGCGGCGGGCGCAGCCGGCTTCTTCGCCGTGCCGTACACGATCCTCGTGTACCCGCTGATCTTCACCTTCCTGCCGCGGCTCTGGTCGGTCTCGCACAAGCACGGCTACGTGACCACCTCGGACTTCGTCCGCGGACGCTTCGGCTCGAAGGGGCTCTCGCTGGCGGTCGCCGTCACGGGCATCCTCGCCACGATGCCGTACATCGCGCTCCAACTCGTCGGCATCCAGGCGGTGCTGGACGTGATGGGCGTCGGCGGTGGCGAGAACACCCACTGGTTCATCAAGGACCTGCCGCTGCTGATCGCGTTCGCGGTGCTCGCCGCGTACACCTACTCGTCCGGTCTGCGGGCGCCCGCGCTGATCGCCTTCGTCAAGGACGGGCTGATCTATCTGGTCATCACGGTGGCGATCATCTACATCCCGATCAAGCTCGGCGGCTTCGACGACATCTTCGCCAAGGCCGGCGAGGCGTTCTCGCAGACCAATCCGGCGACCGGCAAGCCGCGCGGCGCGCTCGCACCGGGCGAGGCGGGTCAATGGGGTTACGCCACCCTGGCATTGGGCTCGGCGCTGGCGCTGTTCATGTATCCGCACTCGATCACGGCGACGCTCTCCAGCCGCAGCCGCAATGTGATCCGGCGCAACACCACGATCCTGCCGCTGTACTCGCTGATGCTGGGCCTGCTGGCGCTGCTCGGCTTCATGGCGATCGCCGCCGGGATCAAGGTCGACAACGGGCAGTTGGCCATCCCGCAGCTGTTCGAGAACATGTTCCCGGACTGGTTCGCGGGCGTCGCGTTCGCCGCCATCGGCATCGGCGCGCTGGTGCCCGCCGCGATCATGTCGATCGCCGCGGCGAACCTCTTCACCCGCAACATCTACAAGGACTTCCTGAAGCCCGACGCGACCCCGGAGCAGGAGACCAAGGTCTCCAAGCTGGTGTCGCTGCTGGTGAAGGTCGGCGCGCTCGCCTTCGTCCTCACCATGGACAAGACGGTCGCGATCAACTTCCAGCTGCTCGGCGGGATCTGGATCCTCCAGACGATGCCGGCCCTGGTCGGCGGCCTGTTCACCCGCTGGTTCCACCGCTGGGCGCTGCTCGCGGGCTGGGCGGTCGGCATGGTGTACGGGACGGTGGCCGCGTACGGCGTCGCCAGCCCGACCCAGGCGCACTTCGGCGGGTCGTCCAAGGAGATCCCGGGCATCGGCGAGATCGGCTACATCGGTCTCACGGCGTTCGTGCTGAACGTGGTGGTGACGGTGGTGCTCACCTTCGTCCTGAACGCCGTGAAGGCGCCCGTCGGGGTCGACGAGACCTCGCCGGCCGACTACACGGCCGACGCGGGCGACCGGGGCGTCCAGGTGGAGCTCCCACCGGCCACAGCAGGGGCACGCGGCGGCCACTGACGGCCGCTCCCACAGCCGTACGACGGCCCGTCGAGCCCCCTTCAGCGGGGCGCGGCGGGCCGCCCCTGCCCTCAGCGGCGGGCCGTACGCGCGTCCCGAATTCCGTTGCGCGACACAACATGTGGGGGCTGTCTCATCGGGCGGCCCCCACATGTATGCTCATGCTCGCTGTCGCCGCAGGGGAATCCGGTGCGAATCCGGAACTGTCCCGCAACGGTGTGTTCGGTGCGCTTTTGCGCACCCCCGAGTAAGTCCGAGGACCTGCCGACAGCGCATCCGGCTCGACCGAACCGGATGCCAGACGTCCGGGCCTCGCGGTTGGGCCGGTGGACGCCGTACGGAGTGCTGCCCAGACCCGGGCCCGCCTCTGTCCGGCCGCCCCGTTCCCCGCCGGCCCCGAGCCGAGCGAGGGAGAGCACCACGTGACCATCGCGCCAGCCGATCCGGCTTCAGCCGCCGTGTCCGAAGCGGCCGAGTCCGAGGCAACCGCACACGACGGACCGGGAACCGCACTGCTGCGGACCCTGACCGACCTCACCGTCGATCTGCCCGACACCGACCCCGGTCGCGTCGCCGCCGCCGCGCTGCGCGGCCGCAGCGCCCGGGCGGACGAGGCCGAGCTGCGCGCGCTGGCCACCGAGGCCGCCGCGGGGCTGATCTCCGAGGACCCCGCCTACTCCCGGCTCGCCGCCCGGCTCCTGACCCTCGCCATCGCCGACGAGGCCGCCGGCCAGGGCGCCGTCTCCTTCTCCGCCTCGGTCGCCGTCGGGCACCGCGAGGGCCTGATCGCGGACCGCACCGCCGAGTTCGTCGCGCTGCACGCGGCCGCCCTCGACTCGCTGGTGGAGCGTTCGCTGGCCGACGGCGCCGACGACCGCTTCGGCTACTTCGGGCTGCGGACCCTGCACAGCCGCTATCTGCTCCGCCACCCGCACACCCGCCAGGTCATCGAGACACCCCAGCACTTCATGCTGCGAGTCGCGTCCGGGCTCGCCGAGAACGACTCGGAGCGTGCCCTGGACGAAGTCGCGGCGCTGTACGGGCTGATGAGCCGGCTCGACTATCTGCCGTCCTCGCCGACCCTGTTCAACTCCGGCACCCGGCACCCGCAGATGTCCTCCTGCTATCTGCTGGACTCCCCGCTCGACGAGCTCGACTCGATCTACGACCGCTACCACCAGGTGGCACGGCTCTCGAAGCACGCGGGCGGCATCGGTCTCTCGTACTCCCGCATCCGCGCCCGCGGTTCGCTGATCCGTGGCACCAACGGGCACTCCAACGGCATCGTGCCATTCCTGAAGACGCTCGACGCCTCGGTCGCCGCGGTGAACCAGGGCGGCCGGCGCAAGGGCGCCGCCGCCGTCTACCTGGAGACCTGGCACGCGGACATCGAGGAGTTCCTGGAGCTGCGCGACAACACGGGCGAGGACCAGCGGCGTACGCACAACCTCAACCTGGCGCACTGGATCCCGGACGAGTTCATGCGCCGGGTCGACGCGGACGGCGACTGGTCGCTGTTCTCGCCCGCCGACGTCCCCGAGCTGGTCGACCTGTGGGGCGACGCGTTCGACGCCGCGTACCGGGCCGCCGAGGCCAAGGGGCTGGCCCGCAAGTCGATGCCGGCCCGTGAGCTGTACGGCCGGATGATGCGGACCCTGGCGCAGACCGGCCAGGGCTGGATGACGTTCAAGGACGCCTCCAACCGCACCGCGAACCAGACCGCCGAGCCGGGCCGCGTCGTCCACTCGTCGAATCTGTGCACCGAGATCCTCGAAGTCACCGACGACGGCGAGACGGCCGTCTGCAACCTGGGTTCGGTCAACCTCGGTGCGTTCGTCGCCGACGGCTCCATCGACTGGGAGCGGCTGGACGCCACCGTCCGTACCGCCGTGACCTTCCTCGACCGGGTCGTCGACATCAACTTCTACCCGACCGAGCAGGCCGGCCGCTCCAACGCGAAGTGGCGCCCGGTCGGCCTCGGGGCCATGGGCCTGCAGGACGTCTTCTTCCGGCTGCGGCTGCCGTTCGACTCCCCCGAGGCCCGCGCGCTCTCCACACAGATCTCCGAGCGGATCATGCTCGCGGCGTACGAGGCGTCCTGCGAGCTCGCCGAGCGGTCGGGTCCGCTGCCGGCCTGGGCCGAGACGCGGGCCGCGCGCGGTGTGCTGCACCCCGACCACTACGACACCGAGCTGAACTGGCCGGAGCGCTGGGACGCGCTGCGCGCCCGGATCGCGAAGACCGGGATGCGCAACTCGCTGCTGCTCGCCATCGCGCCGACGGCGACGATCGCCTCGATCGCGGGTGTGTACGAGTGCATCGAGCCGCAGGTCTCCAACCTCTTCAAGCGCGAGACGCTCAGCGGTGAGTTCCTCCAGGTCAACGCGTATCTGGTGGAGGAGCTGAAGCAGCTCGGCGTGTGGGACGCGCGGACCCGTGAGGCGCTGCGCGAGGCGAGCGGCTCCGTGCAGGGCTTCGCCTGGATCCCGGCTGACGTGCGGGCGCTGTACCGCACGGCGTGGGAGATCCCGCAGCGCGGACTGATCGACATGGCGGCGGCCCGTACCCCGTTCCTCGACCAGAGCCAGTCGCTGAACCTCTTCATGGAGACGCCGACGATCGGCAAGCTCTCCTCCATGTACGCGTACGCCTGGAAGCAGGGGCTGAAGACGACGTACTACCTGCGCTCACGCCCGGCGACCCGGATCGCCCGTGCGGCCTCCGGCCGGGCCGCGGCCACCGTCCCCATTCCCGTACAGCAGGCCTCGGCGCCCGACGCCGACGCGATCGCCTGCTCTCTCGAAAACCCCGAGTCCTGCGAGGCCTGTCAGTAATGAGCTCCACCAACTCCGAGAAGACCGCGCGCGACAAGAACCTGCTCGACCCGGGCTTCGAACTGACCCTGCGGCCCATGCGCTACCCGGACTTCTACGAGCGCTACCGCGACGCGATCAAGAACACCTGGACGGTGGAGGAGGTCGATCTGCACTCCGACGTCGCCGACCTCGCCAAGCTGTCCCCCGGCGAACAGCACATGATCGGCCGGCTCGTCGCGTTCTTCGCGACGGGTGACTCGATCGTCTCCAACAACCTCGTGCTGACGCTGTACAAGCACATCAACTCCCCCGAGGCGCGGCTGTATCTCTCGCGGCAGCTCTTCGAGGAGGCCGTGCACGTCCAGTTCTATCTGACGCTGCTGGACACCTATCTGCCCGATCCGGACGACCGTTCCGCCGCGTTCGACGCGGTCGAGGAGATTCCGTCCATCCGTGAGAAGGCGCAGTTCTGCTTCAAGTGGATGGATTCGGTCGAGAAGATCGAGCGTCTTGAGACGAAGGCCGAACGCCGTCGCTTCCTGCTGAACCTGATCTGCTTCGCGGCGTGCATCGAGGGGCTGTTCTTCTACGGCGCGTTCGCGTACGTCTACTGGTTCCGCTCGCGGGGTCTGCTGCACGGTCTCGCCACGGGGACGAACTGGGTCTTCCGGGACGAAACTTGCCACATGAGCTTCGCATTCGAGGTGGTCGACACGGTCCGCAAGGAGGAGCCTGACCTCTTCGACGAGGAGCTGGAGAAGGACATCTCCGCGATGCTCGAGGAAGCGGTCGCAGCTGAGCTCCAGTTCGGCCGCGACCTCTGCGGTGACGGCCTGCCTGGAATGAATACCGACTCCATGCGGCAGTACTTGGAGTGCGTGGCCGACGATCGCCTCCGTAGGCTCGGTCTCGCTCCGGTCTATGGATCGTCGAACCCCTTCTCGTTCATGGAGTTGCAGGGTGTCCAGGAGCTGACGAACTTCTTTGAGCGCCGTCCGTCGGCGTACCAGGTGGCCGTCGAGGGCAAGGTCGACTTCGACGAGGACTTCTGATCGCACCATCTGGTCGGCTGTCCTTCGCAATATCTCGGAGGACAGCCCGCCGGGATCAGCCGTCGCCCCGGAGTACCACTTCGATGAACGCGGGATCGAAGGGTGCGTTCCGGGGGCGCCCCTTGGGCAGAGGATGGACCACTATCTCCTTGACGACTGCAGAGACAGCACCGTTCCTAGCCAGTGTGCATGAGTGGGTCCTGGACCCACCGCTGTGTACTGGGCGCATCCCGAACGGTGTTGGATGCACTCGGTCCCCGCTTTCTCTTCCCGCTCGGCAGCACGTCTCCAGGGGCGTGGTCCGTTGCAGGTGGGCGGATTCCGTCACGCCCCCGGGTGCCCGGTGGGGCCTGGGCGGTCCGATGCCCCGCACGATCTTCCCCAAGCTCTCAACTCCGTTCGAGCAGGGGATACCCCATTGGTCGTGTGGGGGCGGTGCCGTCCTTCCCCAAGCTCTCAACTACGTTCGAGCAGGGGATACCCCATCCCGGACCGGGTGTCCGAGAGCGTGTCGTCCGATCGCGATGCCGGCGGCATCATGACGGGACATTCTGCGGTGCGGGGTGGCCAGCGGTTTCTGCCAGTGCTGGGCACCCCACATCGAGGTGTAGGCCGGGTCGACCGCGACCACACTCAGGCCCTGTTCGGCGGCCATGGAGACGAGCCGGGCCTTGAGTTTGCCGGTCGGGATGCCGGAGATCAGCTGCCGGAACCGTTTCCTGCGGCCGTGCTTCTCGCGGGTCTTCTCGGTGGTGAGGTCGAGGTCTTCGATGGCGATCGCGGTGACACCGGCCTGCTTGGCCCAGTTGATGAGGCGGGTCAGGGCGTGGCGGATCTGGGCGTCGCGGTGAGCGGTGGTGCCGGACAGGTCGTAGGGGAAGCGGTGCGGGTCGCCGACGGGGTTGCCGTGTGGGTCGAGGTGGTAGGCGGCGAAGTGGTAGGCGTTGGTGTCGACGCCGACCATGCCCCGGGCGCGGGCCGTCTCCAGCGGGATGGTCTGGACGACGGGGCGTTGCCAGGACGCGGTGAGGTACCAGCGGCCACGGTCCACGTCGAGGTGGATGCGGTAGGCGACGGCCCGGTTCGCTTCGATGCGGTCGGCCCACTCCTGGCCCCGGTGCGCGAACGCCACGGTCGAGATGAGGGTGTACCGGCCGTGCCGGGTGTTGGCCAGGTGCGCGAGCGGGGCAGGCAGCTTGATGCTGACCTCGCCGTCCGGGGTGACGCGGATCGTTTCGTTCCCGAACCGTTTCCCGGACTCGCCGTCGGCGGCGATGAACCAGCGCTCCGCTTCCCAGCGTTCTCGCCACTGCTCTTCGGTGAGGTGGGCCTGGGTGAGGTGGTGGCGGGTGTTGAGGAGGCGCTTGCCGCCCCGCACCACCCGGACGCGTCCGGCCTGCCGGTCACGAACGGCGGCGGTGTGCCGGGCTTCCAGCGCCGCGAGACGGCGGGACTTGCGAAACCACTCACCCCGGGAGCGGTAGCCACCCCCGGCCCGCTTGGTGCCCTTCTGCCCGATCGGGAGGGACAGGCGGTGCCGCAGCGTTCCGATCCCGGCCTCCAGATTCCGGATATACGCCGCCTGGCAACGGCGCGCCAGCGCCCACTGATCGTGCGTGGCCTTGGTGATCGCACCCGCGATCCGCGACGACGACTGCGCGGTCAGGTCCCTCTTACGCGACGCCCAAGTGTCCGCGCTGTGCTCCAGACCATCCGCACAACGCGCCCTGAGATCACGCGAAGCCAGACGCCCCTGGTGCTCACCGACTGCACGCAGAACCTTCTCGTCCTGGGGGGTGACGTGCTTGAGACGGTCCCGGACCGCCACCCCGCACGGCCCGGGCACCACGAACGGCGCCGCCAACTCCCGCACACCACCCACCACACCCCCCCTCCCCCAAGACCGGACACGCACTACCCAGCCCAACGAGCACCAGCCACCAAGGTCACCCATTCGGCCCCAGAACCCCCGTTCCCACCCCAACGAACCCGCCGGCAGGACTCACTCCTGCTCACTACAAAGCACTTCAACGCAGCAAACCGACAACAGCTCACAACCCCCACAGACACGTGCCATCGTTCGACTCACAGTCATATGAACGACGGCTCGGCTTGGAGGTAACGCTGTGCGATGCCCGAACCTCCCTCGGGCGCCCATGACCCCAAGAAGGTTCGCCGGGGCGAGCCCGTCCGGCGCTTGAGGTACCGGGCTAGATCCTCGCCCAGCCCCGCACGTACGGGCGCCGCGCAACGGGTGCGGCCTGCGTTTCCGGGGGCTCCGCCCGCCGCCCCCGTTCCGCCTCCCGCAGCCGACGGTCGATGCGGCGTTCGCGGGCGAGTCCGAGCAGCGCGGGGAGCAGGACGAGAGCGAAAAGTGCGGCTATGCCCAGGAGGTTCATGAATGTGCTCATGACTCCACTCTCGTCCGCGCGGACCCGATCCGGCAGTGGCAGGACTGCCATGGAGCATCGAATTACTGCCACACTGACTCCATGCTGAACAATGTCGCCACTCTGCTGCTCGACGAGGTGCATCCCTTCGAACTGGGCGTGCTGTGCGAGGTCTTCGGCCTCGACCGCAGCGACGTGGGCCTGCCGGTGCACGATTTCGCCGTGGTCTCCGCCGAGGGCCCCGTGCTGCGGACCCACGCCGGGTTCAGCATCAGCACGCCGCACGGCCTCGACCGCCTGGAGGAGGCCGACCTCATCGCCATACCGGCCGGCAGCGACTTCGCGCGGCGGGACTACCCCGAGGAGGTCCTCGACGCCCTGCGCCGGGCCGTGGACCGGGGCGCGCGCGTGATGAGCGTCTGCTCCGGCGCGTACGTGCTCGGCGCGGCCGGGCTACTGGACGGGCGCCGCTGCACCACCCACTGGCGCCATACGGCGGAGCTGGCCCGCCGCTTCCCGCGGGCCGTCGTCGAACCCGATGTGCTGTACGTGGACGAGGGCCCGGTCATCACCTCGGCGGGCACGGCGGCCGGGATCGACGCCTGTCTGCACCTGGTCCGGCAGGAGTACGGCCCCGATGTCGCCAACACGCTGGCCCGCCGCATGGTGGTCCCGCCGCACCGCGACGGCGGCCAGGCGCAGTACATCGAGCGGCCGCTGCCCCGCACCCCGTGCGACACGGTCGGGGAAACGCTGGCCTGGATGGAGCGCCACCTCGACCAGGAGATGACCGTCGACCAGCTGGCCGCGCAGGCGCACATGTCGCCGCGCACCTTCGCCCGCCGCTTCCAGCAGGAGACGGGCACCACCCCGTACCGCTGGCTGCTCCGCCAGCGGGTTCTGCTGGCACAGCACCTGCTGGAGACATCCGATGAAACGGTGGATACGATCGCCGGGCGCACCGGCTTCGGAACGGCCGCCGCCCTGCGTCATCAGTTCGTACGGTCGTTGAGCACCACGCCGAACGCGTACCGGCGGACCTTCCGCGGCCCGGGTGCGATGTCCGCAGTGGCCTGATCTGCAACAGGCCTGACGTCCAATCATTCGTCGAACCGTTCACCACATCTGTCCATGGACCGCGGCCATCGTGTCCCAAGAGGGTCGGTCGCATGAGGATGCGGATGGCAAGACGAAGAACCATCGGGGCTGTGGTGGCTGCACTCGCCGCCGCGCTGCTGCCCTGGCAGAGCGCCTCGGCCGACGACGCCCTCGCCGCCGCTGCCCCGCCGGAAGTGCTGCCCTCGTTGCGGCAATGGCAGGCCGGCGACGGCGAGTTCACGCTGACCGGCCGGGGCGCGTGACAGTCGTACGGCCGCCGATGCGCGCCGTACGGGGCACTCGTGTGTCAGATTCCGCAGTTCGGCGCCGACCAGTAGTGGCTGGGGCCCTGGTTGACGTGGACGTGGTCGCCGTGGTCGGGGTAGCCCGGGCCGAGGATCCCGTTGAAGCCGTGGTTGCGGGCCTCCTTGGCGAGGGTGCACAGGGCGTGCGGTCCGGCTCCGAGATCGGCCGCGTCCCCGTACAGGTGGCGGCTGTTGGACGCGCCGCCGACCGCGCTGTTGCAGGAGGAGGAGCGGAAGCCGCTGGTGATCCGGATCGACTGGTCACCGAGCGCGTGCCGCAGCGCCTCCAGCTTCCACATGGTGCTCAGGGCGTTGGCCTTCGCCGTGCCCGCCGCGACGGCACCACCGGCCCAGGTCGCATTGCACTGGTTGTGCTCGGCATAGGTGAAGTGGATCGGGGTGCAGTCGTTGTCCTGGAGCTCATAGATCTTGGCCTGGGTGGCGGGGCCCGCGATGCCGTCGGCGGCGAGGCCGTAGGCGGCCTGGAAGCGCTTGACCGCGGCGGTGGTGGCCGGTCCGTAGGAGCCGTCGACGGCGAGTACGGAGTTGTATCCGGGGTAGCCGGCCACCCGTATCTGGAGCTGGACGACGTCGTTGCCGGTGGCGCCGGGGGACAGTGTGCGGGTCCAGGTGTAGCAGCCGTCGGCCTGTGCGGTGCCGGCGGTGACCACGGCACCACCGCAGGCGAAAGCCATGGTCATGACAAGGCCGAGCAGGAGTCGTGCGGCGCGTCTGAGCATGTGGGGGCTCCCTATCATGACGAAGATGTGGTGAGAGAGCTTGTCGGACGAGTCAACGCGCGTCAACTGCACACGAGCGAACGGCGGTTGACGATCCGTCGAGGTGGGAGAACCAGCGGGCCCGGTCGCCCTCGCAAGGGAGACCGGGCCCGCCCGGCGGCAGCGGCCGGATGCTCAGTCGTTCGGCACGATCTCGTAGCGCGGCGTGTTCTCCGCCATCTGCCGCAGCGCGTCCTTGCGGTCGCGCTTCGAGAGCCGGTCGATGTACAGATATCCGTACAGGTGGTCCGTCTCGTGCTGGAGGCAGCGGGCGAAGTAACCGTTGCCCCGGATCCTGACCGGGTTGCCCTTGGCGTCCTGGCCGCGGACCACGGCGTAGTCCGGGCGGGCCAGCGAGGCGTACGCCGTCGGGACGGAGAGGCAGCCCTCGTTGGAGTCGTCCAGGACCCGGTCCTCGGGGGCCAGCTCCTCCACCACCGGGTTGCAGACGGCACCCACGTGCCGCACACCGTCGTCGTCCGGGCAGTCGTAGACGAAGACCTTCAGGTCGACGCCGATCTGGTTGGCGGCCAGGCCCACGCCCTCCGCCGTCCGCTGGCTCGCGAACATGTCGTCGATCAGCCGGCCCAGCTCGTCGTCGAACTCGGTGACGTCCCGGCACTCCTTGTGCAGCACCGGGTTGCCCACGACCGTGATCGGACGGGAGGTGCCGCGCTCGCGACAGGCCGCCTCGCGCGCCTCACAGTCCTCCGTGTCCACGACGAAACCCTCGTCGTCGACCCTGATCTGCTCGTCCGTCTCCTGCTGCGCCATGTCCGCCGTACGCCTTCCTCAAAACCTGAAACCCGGGCATCCGAAGGTCCGGGGCCCGGGCACCCGTGCACCGCGATCGGTGCCCGTACAGCCTACGGGCACCGATCAGCAGACTTCTTCGAGATCCCGCCACTCACGGCTGTCCGGGCTGTCCGCGACCCAGCCGTCCAGCAGTCCGCGCACCAGCCCGGCCGGTGCCGCTATCCCGCACTCGCGCTCGGGCACCCACAGCTCACCTGCGGTGCGGTGACCCAGCGGGCCCGGATGCCCCGGCTCGCTGTGGTCGTGCGGATCGAGGTGCTCGCCGTCGCCCTCGTCGCTCTCCATCCGGCTCTCCGAGCAGGCCCGGCAGAGCAGCCGCACGGAGGACGACCAGTCCTCGGCGGCGAACCCGGCGTCGGACGCCAGCTGCTCCAGCGCGTCCCGGTCCGCCTCGGTGGCCGCTTCGAGCAGCACCACCCAGGTGGGTACGGGGGACGGGGCCCACAGCTCGATCTCGTCGAAGACGGGGTACGAGGGCCCGGCCGCGGTGACCCGCTCGCCGTGCGGCACCCCGTCGTGCAGGACGACCTCGCCCCAGCGGCGGCCGGACGACGGCAGCGGGATGGAGAGCACTTCCATCCGGGCCGGATCGAGCCTGCGCCCCCAGACCACCTCGGCCTCGCCCTCCGGCGACAGCCGTACCGCGGCGCTGCCCAGCTCCATGCCGACGGGCTCGCTGTTGGCCGCCGAGGTGTGCTGGCCGGTGCCCGGCACCTTCAGGCCGTACGCCTGCCAGGCGCGGCGCGCCAGCGGCCAGTCCTGCAGTGCGGTGGCGGCGATCCCGACGTTCCACCAGTCGGGAGCGCCGGATTCCTTGTCGAGCAGCGCGACGGCTCTGAGGCCGGCGGCTCTCGCCTGTTCCCAGTCATGCCGGAATTTGTGCAGCAGCGCAAGGTTGAACCATGACTCGGAGAGCCAGGGTTCCAGGTCCGCCGCACGTGTCAGCAGCGCGCCCGCGTCCTCGTACCGGCCGTCGCCGATCAGCGTGAACGCGCGGTCCGTGGCCTGCCGCCAAGAGGCGGAGGGCCGATGCCGTACCTTCCCGAAGATCCTCACGATTCCCGCCTGTCCCGACTGGACACCCTCGTTTTCCGCTCTTCTTCGCATCCAACCATGCCGGGCCGGACGCCCGCTCATTACCCATGGGTTACCCGGGCGGGACGGGGGTCAGACCGCCCCGGGCCAGGACTCGGGCCAGTGATTCCACGACCTCGGGCTGGTAGTCGTGACCGGTCCCGAGCCTGAGTTCTTCCAGCGCACCCAGCGGCCCGATGAGACTTTCCCCGCAGAGGTCGTCGTATGCGTTGACGGCCCTGACGATCCTGGCGGACAGC
This sequence comes from Streptomyces sp. NPDC058092, assembly GCF_042884935.1. Taxonomy (NCBI): domain Bacteria; kingdom Bacillati; phylum Actinomycetota; class Actinomycetes; order Kitasatosporales; family Streptomycetaceae; genus Streptomyces; species Streptomyces sp. NPDC058092. Next base: position 484,006 of record NZ_JBHVSY010000001.1, on the reverse strand, counting down.
GGCTGCTCGCGGTAGGGGTCGGCCTGCCGCTCCACCACGACCGCGACCTCGGCGTCCACCCCGGTCTGCCGCACCACGGCCCCGCCGAGCAGCGCGATCCGGCGTTGCTCGGCGGTGGGCAGGGCGGCCGTCGCCCCGTCCGGGACCGGGTCGACGAGGGAGAGCTGGCCGATGTCGTGCATCAGGGCCGCGTACTCCAGCACGGTCAGCTCGCTCCCGGAGAGCCCCAGTTCACGGCCGACGGCGGTGCAGAGCGTCGCGACCCTGCGGGCATGCCCGGGCGGGGTGTACCCGGCGATCTCGGTGGACCGGGCGAGCGAGGTAATCGTCTGCCGGTAGGTGGTGCGCACGGCGACGAACCGGCGGAACGAGACCTGGGTCAGCAGCAGCGGTACGCACAGCACGGGCAGCGCCCACAGGCCGGCGACGGCGACCCCGAGGGCCATCACGACCCCGGTCGCGCAGACCGCCGAGCCGATGCCGATGAGCGCGCGCAGTTCGTCGCGGAGCAGTGGCCCGTACGGATGGCCGGTGCGCGAGCGCAGCAGCAGGGCGGCGAGCACGGCGTCGCACAGGGCGGTCAGGGCGAGGAGCAGGAGCATGAAGAGCACGAAGTACGGGCCCTCGCCGAACCGGTCCAGGATGCGGCCGGAGTTGTGCAGCGGCTGGAAGCACACGGCGGCGAAGGTGACCGTCAGGATGCGGCGGGCCACCCGGTCGGGCGCGGGTCCGCTGCCGCGCGCCACCTGGGGGACGCAGGCGACGAGCTGCGCCGCGGCGAGGACGGCGATCACCTGGAGGACGCCGTGGGTGGTGGGCGCGCCGCCGCTGCGGCCGAGGAGGGCGTACGCGAGTGCTCCGGCGGCCCCGAGGGGTGCGGGCTCGCGCTCGCCGGGCAGCGCGCCCCAGCGGGCCAGTTCGCCGACCGTGATCAGCACTCCGAAGGCGAGGGCGTGGCCGGGTTCGTGGACGCCGTCCCAGAGGGTGTGGCCGAGCCCGGCGGCGGCGAGCACGGCGGCGGCGCCATGGACGGCGAGGACGGCGGGGGGCAGCGCCGTCCGCCGTCCTCGGGCGGCCCGGGTCACCGGGGACGGTCCGCGGACGGCTGCGGGCCCGGGGTGGCGCGGCCGAGTCCGTCGGCGGGAGCCGCGGGGCCGGGCACCCCCTCCCGCCGGGGCCGTGGAATCGCCTCGTCCGCCGTGACCACGGTCGTCGCCGCCGACCAGCCGTGCCGGTCCAGCGCCCGCACCAGCGCCCGCACCATCCGCGGATCGAACTGCGTGCCCGCGCACCGCTTCAGCTCCTCCAGCGCGGCGGGCACCGGCCGCCCCCGCCGGTACGACCGGGTCGACGTCATCGCGTCGAAGGCGTCCGCCACCGCGACGACCCGGGCGTACTCGGGGATCTCCCGCCCGCTGAGCCCGTACGGGTAGCCGCTGCCGTCGAGCCGTTCGTGGTGGTGCAGGATCGCGGCCCGTGCCTCGCCGAGGAAGCCGATCCCGCGGACGATCTCGTGACCGTACTCCGGATGCAGTTCGATCACCCGCCGTTCCTCCGGGGTGAGCGGTCCGTCCTTGCGGAGCACCCGGGTCGGGACGCCGAGCTTGCCGACGTCGTGCAGGATCCCGGCGAACCGGAGGACCTCCAGGCGGCCCTGGTCCATGCCCAGTTCGCGGGCGATGAGGACGGAGGCCCGACCGACCCGTTCGCTGTGACCGCGGGTGTACGTGTCCTTGATGTCGACGGCCTGCACCAGGGCCCTGATGGTGGCGCGGTGGGCGGCGTGCTCGCGGTGGTACTGGGCGAAGACCCAGCAGGAGATGTACATCGGCAGCAGGACGATGAGCGCGGACAGCGGTCCGTACGGGCCGCGCCACAGGACGGCCATCATCAGCCCGGCGAGTCCGTGCACCAGATGCGGTCCCAGCGAGCGGGTCGGCAGTCCGCTCCAGGCGCGCCGGACGGGCAGCCGTTCGGCGGCGACCAGGATCGAGCCGTCCAGCGCGGTCAGTACGAGGCTGAACGCCAGGGCGGCGGCGCAGGCGGGCAGCAGGGCGTACGGGAGGTCGGGGAGCCGGTCGGAGCCACTGCCTGCGGCACCGAGCGTGGCGGTTCCGCCGAGCAGACCGTGGACGGACGAGGCCGCCCAGACGGTGACGGCGAGCTGGGCGGCCCGCCAGACACGCCGTGCGGTGGCGGGCGGGGTCTCCACCCGGCCGGCCAGCGAGCCGGGTATCGCGACCAGGGCGGCCGCGGCGGGCGGCAGCAGAAAGGCGGCGGCCAGCAGCAGCGGGAAGAACGATCCGGCACGGATCGGCACGGAGCTGCCCAAGAAGGGGCAGCGCCCGGGGAGTTCGCAGACCAGATAGAGGCCGGCGAGCAGTCCGACGGTGACCCACGGGGTCCCGGCGCCGGGGCGCAGCGCGGGGACCACACAGAACAGGGCGCCGACCACGGCCGCCAGGATGTACGCGCGCGCCGCCCCCCGTGTGGCTCTCAACCGCCGCCCGCCTCCCCCACATGCTCAATGGAGGCGCCACGCTAGCGAGTTGTGCGTCCGACCGGCGGTCAACGAGCCCGATTAGCACGTTCGGGTGATGTGGCGGAGACGCGGTTGATACCGGGGGCGCCGCTACGCGGGGCGCCCGCCGGGCATCACTCCTTGGCGGCGGTCGGCTGACCGGACTCCGACGCCGTCACGTCCTGCTCGGGCACCGCCTGCCCCGAGCGGATCAGGTCGATCCGGCCCATCACCTTGGATCGCAGATCGCTCGGCACGTCATCCTGGCCGCAGCAGCGCTTCACCAGCTTCTTCACGGCCTGTTCCAGACCGTACTTCTCCAGGCACGGGGAGCACTCCTCGAAGTGCACCTCGAACTTGGTGCAGTCGCTGTCGGGCATCTCGTGGTCGAGAAACTCATACAGATGATCGAGGACCTCTGAGCAGTCCGTCTCGTGCGGCTCTCCGCAGCTCATGAGCCCGAGCCTTTCCGATCGTCCGACTCTCCGGCACCGGCCGGGACGAGCCCGCGCTCACGGGCGTAGTCCTCCAGCATGCCGCGCAGTTGGCGGCGGCCCCGGTGCAGTCGGGACATCACCGTACCGATGGGAGTCCCCATGATGTCCGCGATCTCCTTGTAGGCAAAGCCCTCTACATCGGCGAGATACACAGCGATGCGGAACTCTTCGGGGATCGCCTGCAGAGCGGACTTCACATCCGAGTCGGGCAGGTGGTCGAGCGCCTGCGACTCGGCGGAGCGCAGACCGGTCGACATGTGCGACTCGGCGCGCGCCAGCTGCCAGTCCTCGATCTCCTCGGCGGCGCTGCGCTGGGGTTCGCGCTGCTTCTTGCGGTACGAGTTGATGAACGTGTTGGTGAGGATGCGGTACATCCACGCCTTGAGGTTCGTGCCCTCGCGGAACTGGTGGAAGGAGCCGTACGCCTTGGCATAGGTCTCCTGGACCAGGTCCTCGGCGTCCGCGGGGTTGCGCGTCATGCGCAGCGCGGCCGAGTACATCTGGTCGAGGAAACCGAGAGCGTCCCGCTCGAAGCGCGCGTTGCGCTCGGCGGTCGTCTCCTGCGCGCGGCCGTCGTCGGTCCCTGTGTCGGTCCCAGTGACCGGACCCACCTCCTCCAACGCTGTGGCGGAGCCGAAACCGGACCCGCTCGAATCGGAGAATAGTCGACCTTGCTTCGAGGCGGGCTGTCGATCCGATCCGCTCAGTGCCCGCTCGGGAGTGGTCTTCGCCGCATGCAGGACCGTCCACTCCAGGTCAGCGGCGTTCGAGCGACGCGGGCAGATGGTCGAACCCATGCGACGGACTCCCTCTCCACATACGACGTTGATGTACCGATGACACCCACAACAGTGGCCCCTGGCTCAACATTCCCGGGGGGTGCGTCAGGGGTGCGTCACGCGAGGGCGGACAGCCATCCGGTCACGGCGGTGGTCAGGATTTCCATGGCCTGGTCCTCGGTCAGGCCGGACTTCTTCGGTACGGCAAACCCGTGGTCTGCGTACGGCACCTCGGTGAGCTCGTACTCCCCCGGAGGGAATTCGGCGGGCCGCCCGAACGGGTCGTTGCCGCCCTGGACGACGAGCGTGGGTACGCCGGACCCGAGGAGCTCGTCCTTGCGGGACTTCTCCGGCTTTCCCGGTGGGTGCAGCGGGAAGCTGAGCGCGAGTACGGCGTGGGCGCCGAGCTCCGTCGCCGTCCGGCAGGCCACCCGCGCCCCGGCGCTGCGCCCTCCCGCGACGACGGGCAGCCCCGCGGCGGTCAGCGCGGGCCACAGGCCCCGCCACCCGGCGTCCAGGGTCTTCGGGGCGGGCGCGACCTTCTTGCCGGCGACCCGCCACGGCTGCTCCACCAGGGCGACGGTCACCCCGTGGGCGGGCAGCGCGGCGGCCAGGGCCCGGAGGTCACGGGTCTCGACGCCGCCGCCCGCGCCGTGGCTGACGGCGAGCACCAGTCGGGCGCTCCCGGTCTTCGTCGTACCCGTCGCGGGGAACCAGGTGATCCTGGCCGGCCCGGCCACGGTGTCGACCATTTCGGCCGCCTCGGACCGGCGGCCCGTCTCTGTAGTACTCACGTACCCCATCCTCCCCGCCGAGAGCTCAGAAGAGCGTGCTCACCTCCGGCGCGGCCAGCTCTTCCAGCAGTTCGGGGCCGTTGTTGCGGACGTTGCTGACGGCCGTGGCCACCGGATAGGCCCGCATCAGCCCGCCCGGCGGTGGCGCGAGCAGCCCCTTCAGCTCCTCGATGTCGGTGCGCGACGGGTCGAGCCAGGCGTCCCAGCGGTCCGGGGTCAGCATCAGCGGCATCCGGGGGTGGATGTCGGCGAGCGTGGCGGGGCCGTCGGCGGGGGCGACGGCGAGCGGGGTGGTCTCCGCCTCGGTCGTGATCACCGAGCAGGTCACCCACCAGGCCATCGGGTGGTCGTCCGGCAGGGTCCGGTCGCGCCAGAACTCGTACAGCCCGGCCATCGCGAAGACCGATCCGTCGGCGGGTGTCACGAAGTACGGCTGCTTCCGCGGCCGCTTCTTCTTCCCCTTCTCCTCCAGCTGCCGCTCATCCGCGCCGGTGACCCACTCGTAGTAGCCGTCGGCGGGCACGATGCAGCGCCGGGAGACAAAGGGGCGGCGGAAGGACGGCTTCTCGTGGACGGTCTCCGCACGGGCGTTGATCATGCGTGCGGCGCCCTCGGGGGACTTCGCCCAGGACGGCACGAGCCCCCATTTCAGGGCACGCAACTGGCGAACCGGACGCTGATCGTCTGCGTCTTTCAATGGACGTTCCAGTACGGCGTAGACCTCTTTGGTCGGCGCCACGTTCCAATCGGGCGCCAGAGTCTCCGCCGGTTCCCACTTCTCGACCTGGAAGAGTCCGGTCAGATCCTCGGGCCGCCGACTCGCTGCATACCGTCCGCACATAAGTGCCAGACTGCCACGACCGTCACGCCGGCAGGACGCCGATACCGCAAGGAGCCGCCCCCACCATGGACAGCACCGATCTGGGCAATCTGTGGGACCGCGTCTTCGGCACCCAGCCCCTCCCCGAGCAGTGGCTGGTGGTGGTGACCGGCACGCTCGCACTGATCGCCGTCGTACCCAATTTCATATGGCGGCTGACCCGCAACACGATCACCATCGCGCACGAGGGCGGCCACGGGCTGATCGCGCTGTGCACCGGGCGGCAGCTGTCCGGCATCCGGCTGCACTCGGACACCAGCGGGCTGACGGTCAGCCGCGGCAGGCCGACCGGCATCGGGATGATCCTGACCGCGGCAGCGGGCTACACCGCCCCGCCGCTGCTGGGCCTGGGCGGGGCGTGGCTGCTGGTCAACGGCAGGATCACGCTGTTCCTGTGGCTGGCCACCGCGCTGCTCGCGGTGATGCTGGTGATGATCCGCAATGTGTACGGGGCGCTGGCGGTGATCTTCACCGGATCGGCCTTCCTGCTGGTGTCCTGGCTGGCCTCGCCGGCCGTGCAGTCACTGTTCGCGTACACCGTGGTGTGGTTCCTGCTGCTCGGCGGCGTACGCCCGGCCTTCGAGCTCCAGTCGAAGCGGCGGCACGGCGGTGCGCCGGACTCGGACGCGGACCAGCTGTCGCGGCTGACGGACGTACCGGCCGCGCTCTGGCTGTTCCTCTTCCACGCGGTGTCGCTCTGCTCGCTGATCGGCGGCGGGCGCTGGCTGCTGGGCATGTGAACTCCGGCCGCGGAGGGGCCGGCGCGGCCCGGCGAGTCATACCACACTTGCGTTACATCACGATTTCATCCCATTTGGTCGAGATTCGGGTTTGCGGTGAACCACGAAGACCGACCGGTAAATGGGGGGTGGGAGAAGGAGCGGGGCTGGGTGCGTGCAGCTGCAAGGCGGAGGACTGAGGCAGATGGGGTCTCCCCTGCTCGAGCGAAGCCGAGAGCTTGGGGAAGGAGCCATGGTGATTGACGACAACGCCGGAGGGGGTCCCCCCTGGCCCTTAAGGCCTTGGGGGAGCGCGTGCCCAGCCCCGCGACGCCGCCCCCCATTTGCCGGTCGGTCTAAAGTGAGGTCCATGACCGAAAGTTCCGTGCACCCCGCCCTCTGGCCCGCCCCGCATGCGAGTGGAGCCGTCGACGCGACCGTCACCGTGCCCGGATCGAAATCGGTCACCAATCGCGCGCTCGTCCTCGCCTCTCTCGCCGCCGAGCCCGGCTGGCTGCGCCGCCCGCTGCGCTCCCGCGACACCCTGCTGATGGCCGAGGCGCTCCGCGCAATGGGCGTCGGCATCGAGGAGACGGTGTCGTCCAGCTCCACCGTCGCGGGCGGCCCGGACGGCTCCGGCGAGGCCTGGCGGATCATCCCGGCCGGACTGCACGGCCCCACCACGATCGACGTCGGCAACGCCGGGACGGTCATGCGCTTCCTGCCGCCGGTCGCGGCCCTCGCCGACGGACCGGTCCACTTCGACGGCGACTCCCGTTCGTACGAGCGCCCGCTGAGCGGTGTGATCGACGCGCTGCGGGTGCTCGGCGCCCGGATCGACGACGACGGACGCGGCTCGCTCCCGATGACCGTGCACGGCGGCGGTGCGCTGGACGGCGGAGCGGTGGCGATCGACGCCTCCTCGTCCTCCCAGTTCGTCTCGGCGCTGCTCCTGTCGGCGCCGCGCTACAACCAGGGCGTGGAGGTGCGCCACACCGGCGCCAGGCTCCCCTCCATGCCGCACATCCGGATGACCGTCGACATGCTGCGGGCCGTCGGCGCCCAGGTCGACGAGCCGGAGACCGGCGGCGAGCCGAACGTCTGGCGGGTCTCCCACTCCGCCCTGCTCGGCCGTGATCTGACCGTCGAGCCCGATCTCTCCAACGCCCAGCCGTTCCTCGCGGCCGCGCTGGTCACCGGCGGCCGGGTCACCATCCCCGACTGGCCCGAGCGCACCACCCAGCCGGGCGACGCACTGCGGGAGATCTTCACCGCGATGGGTGGCAGCTGCGAGCTGACCGAGCACGGGCTCACCTTCACCGGTTCGGGCCGGGTCCACGGCATCGACGTCGACCTCGGCGAGGTCGGCGAGCTCACCCCGGGCATCGCGGCGGTCGCGGCCCTCGCGGACGGCCCGTCCACCCTGAGCGGCGTGGCCCACCTGCGGCTGCACGAGACGGACCGGCTCGCCGCACTCACCAAGGAGATCAACGAGCTCGGCGGCGACGTCACCGAGACCGCCGACGGGCTCCACATCCGCCCGCGACCGCTGCACGGCGGTACCTTCCATACGTACGACGACCACCGGATGGCCACCGCGGGGTCGATCATCGGCCTTGCCGTCCCCGGAGTGGAGATCGAGAACGTGGCGACAACTGCCAAGACCCTGCCGGACTTCCCGCAGATGTGGACCGGAATGCTCGGGGCCTGAGAGATGCGCCGCTACGGCAAGAACCCCGACGAGGACGACATCCGGACCCGCCCCAACCCGAAGGGCAACCGCCCTCGTACGCACACCCGTCCGAAGCACGAGGACGCCGAGGAAGGCATGGTCCTCACCGTCGACCGCGGCCGCCTCACCTGCCTCGTCGACGGTCGTACGGTCATGGCGATGAAGGCCCGCGAGCTGGGCCGGAAGGCCGCCGTGGTGGGTGACACCGTCTCCCTCGTCGGTGATCTGTCCGGCGCCAAGGACACCCTCGCCCGCATCGTCCGCATCGGTGAGCGCCGCTCGGTGCTGCGCCGGACCGCGGACGACGACGATCCGTTCGAGCGGGTGGTCGTCGCCAACGCCGACCAGCTGGCGATCGTCACCGCGCTGGCCGATCCGGAACCCCGCCCGCGGATGATCGACCGCTGTCTGGTCGCCGCGTACGACGGCGGGCTCTCCCCGCTCCTCGTGCTCACCAAGTCCGACCTCGCCTCCCCGGACAAGCTGCTGGAGGCGTACACCCCGCTGGGCGTCCCGTTCATCGTCACCAGCCGCGAGGAGCTGGAGAACGGCGACGCGGCGGAGCGGGTCCGCGAGCAGCTGCACGACCGGGTCACCGCCTTCGTCGGGCACTCCGGCGTCGGAAAGACGACGCTGGTCAACGCGCTCGTGCCGAAGGACCGACGCCGTACGACGGGGGTCGTCAACGCGGTCACCGGCCGCGGCCGGCACACCACCACATCGGCGCTGGCGCTCCCGCTGCCCGACTACCGCGGCTGGGTGATCGACACCCCGGGTGTGCGCTCCTTCGGGCTCAACCACATCGACCCGTCCCGGGTGATCCACGCGTTCCCGGACCTGGAGCCCGGCACCGAGGAGTGCCCGCGCGGCTGCACCCACGACGGCCATGAACCGGAATGCGCGCTGGACGCCTGGGTGGCGGACGGCCACGCCGATCCGGCGCGGCTGGACTCGCTGCGGCGGCTGCTCTCCACCCGGGAACGACGCGAAGGCGACTGACCCCGGCACGTTTGCGATCTGCTGCCGCAGGTAAGTGCATAATCACGCCCAGCGAGGCATGGCGGTCACCGACGTGGGAGGGCACTGACGATGGCGTGGCTGCTGGTCGTGGTCGCCGGGCTTCTGGAGACCGGCTTCGCCGTCTGTCTGAAGCTCTCTCACGGGTTCACCCGGCTCTGGCCGACCATCGCGTTCTGCGTCTTCGCCCTCGGCAGCTTCGGTCTGCTGACGCTGTCGCTGAAGAAGCTCGACGTGGGGCCCGCCTATGCCGTGTGGACGGGCATCGGCGCCGCGGGCACCGCGATCTACGGCATGGTCTTCCTCGACGACGTGGTCTCCACCCTCAAGCTGATCTCGATCTCCCTGGTGATCATCGGTGTGATCGGGCTGCAGCTCTCGGGCTCGTCCCACTGACCTCGTGGTCAGGCCCCGGGCCCGACCGGTGTTCACCCGGCGGGCAGCCGCTCCACCAGCTCGCGCACCAGCGGCGCTGTCTCCCACTCGGGCCCCGTCCCGGCCTCCGTCCCCGGGAGGGCCGGCACCAGTGCGTAGCCGAGTGCCAGCCGGAGCACGATCTCGCAGGTCGCGGCCAGTGCCTCGATGTCGGGCGGGGGCCGTCCCTCGTCGAGGGCGGCCACCGCGCGTTCCTGGACCTCGCCGAGCAGTTCGGCGGGCGTCGGCGTCCCGGCGTCGGCGCGCCGCTGGGCGGGCACGCGCGAGGCGGTCGGCATGGCTGGGCGCACGGGACGGGGTAATCGGTCGCCCCAGCAGCCCGTGAGCAATCCCCTGACAAGGGCGTTCGCGCGGATGGCGCGGACGGTCCACACGGCGGTGGCGGCCAGCCTGTCCCCCGTACCGCCCGCTGATCCCAGCGCCCGTTCGACACCGGTCAGATAGCCGTCGGCCGCGCTCCGGACGAGGGCGCGGGCCAGACCGTCCTTGCTGCCGAACTCGTTGTAGAGGCTCTGCCGGGAAACCCCGGCGGCGGACGCGACATCGACCATGCGCACCGCCGACCAGGGCAGGGTGGCCAGCGCCGTGAGGGCGGCGTCCAGCAATGCGTCTCGCGCCGTGGGCATCGTCGCCTCCCGCGCCAAGGGCTCCGCGTCCCAGCGTCGACGCGCTCCCGTGGACTGTCAATGGTCCGCGCGGCCCGAGGTCCGGTAGCCCTGTTCACCTGCGGTCGATACTGTGACGGCATGCCCGATTACCACGATGATCTGCGCTTCGCCCATGTGCTGGCGGACGCCGCCGACGCGGCGACGATGGACCGGTTCAAGGCTCTGGACCTCAAGGTCGAGACCAAGCCGGACATGACGCCGGTGAGCGAGGCCGACAAGGCCGCCGAGGAACTGATCCGCGGTCACCTCCATCGGGCCCGCCCGCGCGACGCGATCCTGGGCGAGGAGTTCGGGATCGAGGGCACCGGCCCGCGTCGCTGGGTCGTCGACCCGATCGACGGCACCAAGAATTACGTGCGCGGCGTGCCGGTCTGGGCGACGCTGATCTCGCTGATGGAGGCCGGTGAGGAAGGTTTCCGGCCGGTGGTCGGCGTGGTGTCGGCGCCCGCGTTGAACCGGCGCTGGTGGGCGGCGAAGGGCGCGGGCGCGTTCTCCGGCCGCAGCCTGACCTCCGCGACCCGGCTGCAGGTGTCGAAGGTGGAGCGGATCGCGGACGCCTCGTTCGCGTACGCGTCGCTGAGCGGCTGGGAGGAGCAGGGCCGGCTCGACGGGTTCCTGGATCTGACCAGGGCCTGCTGGCGCACTCGCGGGTACGGGGATTTCTGGCCGTACATGATGGTCGCCGAGGGATCGGTCGACATCTGCGCGGAGCCGGAGCTCTCGCTCTGGGACATGGCCGCCAACGCGATCATCGTCCAGGAGGCGGGCGGGGAGTTCACCAGCCTGGACGGGGTGTCCGGCCCCGGCGGCGGTAACGCCGCGGCCTCGAACGGGCTGCTCCACCACGAGCTGCTGGGCTATCTGAACCAGCGCTACTGATCCGGATCACGCCCCCCGGGGGGTGCGCACCACCGCACGCCCCTCGGATGATCCCGTCCCCCCTTGTCCCGGTCCCGCATCGATGCAACTCTGAGAGTCCCCCCGCTTGTGAACTTGTGAATCGACTCACACAGTCGCTTCACGAAGGAGGTGGCTCTTTTCATGCTCGTCCGTGACGCCATGAGCACGCTGGTCCTCACCATCGGACCCGCCCATACGCTCCGCGAGGCCGCCCGGCTGATGTCGGTCCGGCGCGTCGGAGCCGCGGTCGTTCTCGACCGGGATACCAGCGGGGTCGGCATTCTCACCGAGCGCGACATCCTCAACGCGGTCGGCTCGGGCCGGAATCCCGATGTCGAGACCGCCTCCGCCCACACCACCACCGACGTGGTCTTCGCCGCACCCACCTGGACCCTGGCAGAGGCCGCGGAGGCCATGACGCACGGTGGGTTCCGCCACCTGATCGTGCTGGACGACCACGGGCCCGTAGGTATCGTCTCGGTCCGTGACATCCTGCGCTGCTGGACGCCCGCCAAGCGCCGGCCTCACGCGGAACTCGTCGGCTGACCCCCGTGAACGACCGGTGGGCCGGCCCCCTCCGAAGAGGGAACCGGCCCACCGCCGACGACAGGCGTCCTGGTCAGCCGCGCAGGGCCTGGACCGCGGCCTCCAGACGCTTACCGAAGTCGCCGTCCGCCTGGCGGAAGTTGTTGATCGCACGCTCGGCGATGTCATCGCGCGACACCTTGGCGATGAACCCGGCGAGGTTGTCGATCAGCCGGGCCTTCTCGTCCTCGGAGTAGAGCCGGTAGAGGTTTCCGGCCTGCACGAAGTCGCTGTCCTCCGCGTGGCTCGGGGCCTCGTGCGTACCGATCTCGCCCGTGACCGGGGTGGGCTCCCACAGCGGCCGGTCCGTCTGGGCCGGGCCGCCGAAGCTGTTCGGCTCGTAGTTCTTCGCACCCTTGTGGCGGCCGTCGTACAGGTAGCCGTCGCGGCTGTTGGTGCGCGCCTCCGTGGCGTGCGGGCGGTTCACCGGCAGGTGGTCGGCGTTGATGCCGACGCGGTAGCGGTGGGCGTCGCCGTACGCGAAGAGGCGACCCTGGAGCATCTTGTCGGGGGACGGACCGATGCCCGGCACGAAGTGCGCGGGGCTGAAGATCGACTGCTCGACCTCGGCGAAGATGTTCTCCGGGTTGCGGTTGAGCTCCAGCTTCCCGATCTCGATCGGCGGGTAGTCCGCGTGCGGCCACACCTTGGTGAGGTCGAACGGGTTGAAGCGGTACGTGGCCGCCTCGGCCGCCGGCATGATCTGGACCTGCACCGTCCAGGACGGGAAGTCGCCGCGCTCGATCGCCTCGCGCAGGTCGCGCTGGTGGCTGTCGGGGTCCTCACCGGCGAGCTTGTTGGCCTCGTCCTGGGTGAGGTTCTTGATGCCCTGGTCGGTCTTGAAGTGGTACTTGACCCAGAAGACCTCGCCGGCCTCGTTGTTCCACTGGTACGTGTGCGAGCCGTACCCGTTCATGTGACGCAGCGTGGCCGGAATGCCGCGGTCGCCGAAGAGCCAGGTCACCTGGTGGGTGGACTCGGGCGACAGACCCCAGAAGTCCCAGACGTTGTCCGCCTCCTGCGAGCCGGTGTACGGGTCGCGCTTCTGGGTGTGGATGAAGTCAGGGAACTTGATGGCGTCCTTGATGAAGAACACCGGGGTGTTGTTGCCGACGAGGTCGTAGTTGCCCTCTTCGGTGTAGAACTTCAGCGCGAAGCCGCGGGGGTCACGCACCGCGTCGGCCGAGCCGAGGTTGCCCGCGACGGTCGAGAAGCGGAGGAACGTCTCGGTCTGCTTGCCGACCTCGGAGAGGAACTTCGCCCGCGTCCACTGCGAGACGTCGCGGGTCAGCGTGAACGTGCCGTACGCGCCGGCGCCGCGGGCGTGCACGATGCGCTCCGGAATGCGCTCACGGTTGAAGTGCGCGAGCTTCTCCAGCAGCGACTGGTCCTGCACCAGCACGGGACCGCCGACGCCAGCGGTCTGGCTGTTCTGGTTGTCGGCGACCGGCGCGCCGGCCTCCGTGGTGAGCGGTCCCTGCGTCACGTGCGCCTCCTGCGTCATTCCTGCACATTCGTCATGTCCTGCACAGCCTGTCCCTTGGCCTGCGCCGCTCCCGATCCTACAATGGACATTGTCCAAGTCAAGCGAACATCCAAAGTCACATCGGTTCGGGACCTGGTCCCCCCACTGTTAGGCTTGTGCTTATGAGTGACCTGCTGGAACGACTTCGCGGACGCGGCTGGCGCATGACCGCCCAGCGGCGCGTCGTGGCCGAGGTCCTCGACGGGGACCACGTGCACCTGACGGCGGACGAGGTCCATGCCCGCGCCGTTGCCAAGCTGCCCGAGATCTCCCGCGCCACGGTCTACAACACCCTGGGTGAGATGGTGACGCTCGGTGAGGTCATAGAGGTCTCCACGGATCGCCGGGCCAAGCGGTACGACCCGAACGCGCACCGTCCCCACCACCACCTCGTCTGCGCGCGCTGCGGCACCATCCGCGACGTACACCCGGCCGGCGACCCGCTGGCGGATCTGCCGAGCGACGAGCGGTTCGGATTCACGGTCTCCAATGTCGAGGTGACCTACCGCGGCATCTGCCCGAACTGCGCCGCGACGAGCTGAGTTCTGCCACGGAAGGCCTCGGTGCGAGCATCACGCGCACCGGGGCCTTTCGCATGAACAGCCACGGGGGGTGACACCCGCCCCCGAGCCCACCACGCGCGCACCCCCTTCCCGAATCTGATGGGTCGTCATATCGTCGGCGGCGATCACGTCCGCCCCGCGGCGGATCCGCACCTCGATACGCGCGAGGAGAGACCCGTGGGAGATCCGCACCCGACCCCACCCACAGCGCCGGCCCCGACCCCTGGCCGGGCTCCGGCTCCGGTCCCGGCGCCCGCCTCGGCCACCCGTCCCAAACTCCGCGCCGACGCGCTCACCCGCTCCTTCGGGCGCGGCGCGAAGGCCCTGCCCGCCCTCGGCCCCGTCGATCTTTCCGTGGCACCGGGCGAGTTCACCTGCCTCGTCGGCCCCTCCGGCTGCGGCAAGTCCACGCTGCTCAGGATCGCCGCCGGACTGCTCCGCCCCAGCTCCGGCGAGCTGTCCATCCGTACGGCATCGCCCCGCCCGGCGGCGATGATCTTCCAGGACTACGGGATCTACGACTGGAAGACCGTGCTGGCCAACGTCCGGTTCGGCCTCGACATCCAACGCGTACCGCGCAAGGAGGCCGATGCCAGGGCACGCGACTGGCTGGCCCGGATGGGGCTCTCCGATTTCGCCGGGGCGTATCCGGCCGCCCTCTCCGGCGGAATGCGGCAACGGGTCGCGATCGCCCGCGCCCTCGCCGTCGAACCCGAGATGCTGCTGATGGACGAGCCGTTCGCGGCGCTCGACGCGCAGCTGCGCACGATCCTCCAGGACGAGCTGCTCGACCTCACCCAGACCACCCGTACCACCACCCTCTTCATCACCCACAGCCTCGAGGAGGCGATCGTGCTCGGGGACCGGGTGCTGATGATGTCCGCCAGACCGGGGCGGATCATCGCCGAGCGCCGCCCGCCGTTCGGCCGGCCACGCACCGGCGAGGTCCGGTCGGCGCCCGAGTTCACCGCGCTGAAGAGCGAGTTGTGGGAACTGCTGCGCGGCGAGGTGCGGAGGGAGGCGGTTCCGGCATGAGCACCACCGTGCACGCCACGAAACCCGACGACGGGGTGCTGATCCGCAGGCCGGGCCCGCAGGAGCTGCATCCGGTGCGCACCCACCGCAGGCGCCGCGCCCTGGAGATCACGCTCGCCGTCGCCGTACCGCTGCTGCTCGTGCTGCTCTGGCAGCTGGCCGCGGCACAGTCCTGGATCGACGAACGGGTCTACCCCGCCCCCTCGACCATTCTGGCGGACGGCTGGGACCGGGCGGGCGCCGGTGAACTGTGGCCGGATGTGTGGGCCACGCTCAAGCGAGTCCTCGGCGGCTATGCGATCGGCACCGTCGCGGGATACGCGCTCGGGCTGCTGATGGGCTCGCTCTCCCTCGTACGGGCGGCGCTGGAGCCGTTGCTCGACGCCCTGTACGTCGTACCGAAGCTGGCCCTGCTGCCGGTCTTCCTCAATATGTTCGGCCTCGGCGAGGGGCCGCAGATCGCTCTGGTCGCCGCGACCGTCTTCTTCTTCGTCTGGATCTCCACCATGGCGGCCGTGCTGGCCGTCCCGGTCGGCCACCGTGACGCCGGTCAGGTCTTCGGCGCCTCGCCCTGGCAGATGTTCCGGCACGTGCTGCTGCCCGCGTCGCTGCCCGCGGTCCTGGTCGGGGCGCGGATCGCGGCGGGGGTGGCCGTACTGGTCATCGTCGCCTCCGAACAGATCGCGGCGGCCGACGGGCTGGGCCATCTGATCTTCGACTCCCGGGCGCTGTTCCAGAACGACGTGATGTTCGTCGGCATCGTGTGCGTGGCGGTCCTCGGTGTCGTCTTCTCCGAAGTGGTGCGGATCGCCGGGCGGCTGCTCACCCCGTGGGCCCCGCGCGACCGCGGCCGCGGCCAGTCCTGAACAGCTCACCCCACGTTCTTCGTACGGAGGCACTGTGCGTACACGTACCCCCTTGACCTGCACCGTCGCACTCATCACGGTTTCCTTGCTCGGCACGGCAGGTTGCGCCGGAAAGGACTCCGCCGACGACGGCGCCGCTGCCGCGCCGCGCACCGTCACACCCGTCGCGGGCTGCGGCGCCGGCAGCTGGAGCGACCCTGCCGACCTCGCCCCCGACCGGAAACCGGCCCGCTGTGACAAGGGGGCCCCGGCGGCCCGGCCCCTGGCGAAGAAGCGGAAGATCACCGTCGCCACCGGCACCCTGAGCGCGGAGTACGTCGCTCCGCTCCAGGTCGCGGTGGCGAAGGGCGAGTTCGCCAAGGAAGGGCTGGACGTCGAGCTGAAGGTGCTGCCCACCCCGGACGCCCTGCCGCTGCTCGCCAAAGGCGATGTGGACGCCCAGTGGGCGGCTCCCGAGGCGGCCGTGATGAACGGCATCAACGGCGGTTTCGACATCAGGTGGGTGGCCGGGAACTTCTCGCCCGACCCCACCTCCAAGAGCGGCCTGTGGGTGCGTCTCAAGGACGGCGAGAGCGCCGATCACGTCGATATGGCGGGCCGGAAGATGGGCACGATGATCGGCAAGGGCTCGGTCATCGCCTACCCGATGGACACCTCCCTGAAGACGCACGGCGGTGGCCTCGACAAGATCGGCTTCCAACAGCTCGGCTCCGCGGACGTGCTGACCGCGCTGGAGAACGGCGGCGTGGACTCCGCCTGGCTGCTCGACCCGGTCTGGCGCAAGGTGGACGGCGACAAGAGGTACGCGTTCCTGGGCGGCCAGCCGCTCGGCGAACCGCTCGGCGGCCTGCTCTTCGGACCGACGCTGCTGAACAAGGACCCGGACGCCGGCGTCGCCTTCCTCCGCGCCTACATCCGGACGGTGAACACCTACTTCGCCGACGCGTACAAGGCCGACCCCGCGTTCGTCGCCGAACTGGCGAAGCTGATGAAGACCGACGAGGCCACGCTGCGGTCGACCCCGTCGATGCGGATGGACTGGGAGATTCGGAAGGGCACGACGGACCGGCTGCAGCAGGCGTACGCGGACGCGGGTGTCTCGAAAGGCGCCCCGGTGCCGGAGGCGAAGGCCGTGGACCGGGCGATGTACACGGAGGCGGTGGGCCACTCGCGCTGACTGGCATGCACGGGCATACGCAGAAGGCCGGATCCTCTGGAGGATCCGGCCTTCTGCGTTCAGTAGCGGGGACAGGATTTGAACCTGCGACCTCTGGGTTATGAGCCCAGCGAGCTACCGAGCTGCTCCACCCCGCGTCGTTGTGATCCCCACAGTACGTCACCGCTCCGGACCAGCGCAAATCAGTTCCGGCGCGGGGCGGGGAGGCAGTCCGGCACGGGGCGTCATGGAAGCGCCGGACCGCCTCCCCGCCCCGCGCCGAGCCCCACTGCTCACCCACCTGGCCGCACCGGCCCGAGTCACCCGGCCTTGCCGCTCGGCCTCGCGCAGCCTCGATCGCTCGGCCTTACGCGGTGAGCTCCTGGTGCAGCGCTTCGCGCAGCCGGGCGGCGCGCTCGGCGACCTCTGCCGGGCCCAACTCGACCGCCCGCGCGCACCAGCGCTGCCCCTCGGCGAGCTCGCCACGGCGGGCGGCCAGCAGAGCCAGGCGCAGGGCGGCCCGGCCATGCCCGTCGCGGGCGGCGCGGCTCCACCACAGCGCGGCCTCGCGCTCGCTGCCCTCTCGGGCGAGCAGCAGCCCGAGGTTGAAAGCGCCGTTGCGGCTGCCCGACTCGGCGGCCTCGCGGTACCAGCGGGCCGCGCTGTCCACGTCGCCACGGGCCGCCGCGAGCATGCCGACCCGCACCTGGGCACGGCGGTGTCCCTGTTCGGCGGCCCGCTCGTACCACTCCTCGCACTCGGTCTTCTCCGGCATCGGCTCGCCGAGCGCGGGAGGGCCGGGCGGTGGCTGCCGCGAGTCCAGCACCCCGGCCAGCCGGAAGGCCGCCTCGGCGCTGCCGCCGCCCGCCGCGCAGCGCAGATGACGCTCGGCCTCCTGCTCCTCGCCGCGGTGCAGCAGGGCCATGCCCACCTGGAGGGCGGCCTCGGTGTGGCCTGCCGCCGCGGCGCGCTCGTACCAGACCAGTGCCGCACGGTCCTCGTCGCGTCCGGCATGCAGGATGCCGAGGTTGAAGGCCGCATCCACGCTGCCCGCCTCGGCGGCCTTGGAGAACCAGGGCTCGGCGCCGGTCGCGTCGCCCGCCTGGAGCAGGAGTACGGCCAGCGCGTTGGCGGCCTCGCGGTGGCCCGCGTACGCGGCGCGGCGGTACCACTGCTCGGCCTGCGGCGTACGGTCCTGCGCCGCACAGAGCAGCCCCAGGTTGTAGGCGCCGTTGACGTCACCCGCGTCCATGGCGGCGCGGTACCAGCGCTCGGCGGTCTGCTGCTCGCCACGGGCGGCGTGCAGGGCACCCAGGGCATTGGCGGCGTTCCCGTCGCCGTCCTGGGCGGCGCGCAGCCACCACACGGCAGCGCTCTCCTCGTCGCCCGCGTCACGGAGCAGAAAGCCGAGCGCGCAGGCGGCCCGTGCCTCGCCCGCCTTCGCGGAGATGAGGTACCAGCGGCCGGCCTCCCTGGGCTCGCCGCGCCGCTCGAGGATGGCGCCGAGGTGCAGGGCGGCACGCCGGTGGCCGCGCGCCGCGGCCTGCCGGTACCACTGTTCGGCCTCGCCCACGCGCCCGGTCGCCGGACCTGCCACGGGGCCGTCGTCCCTGCGCGCCGCGGAGCGGCCGGCGACACCCGGACGATCGGCGGCGCACGTGCCTGCCCCGGAGCCGAGGCCGGGGCCCAGCCCCGGGCGGCCGAAGGCGTCGTGCGGGTCGTCGGCGGCGTTGCGGTCCAGCATGCGCGCGAGGCGGTACGCGGCCTCCCGGTGTCCCTGCTCGGCGGCGGCGCGCAGCCAGCGCTCGGCACCGACGTCGCTGCGGTGTTCCAGCAGGTCCGCGAGGGCGTACGCGCCCAGCGCGTGGCCCTGCTCGGCGGACTGCCGCAGCCAGTACTCGGCACCGGGCTCGTCGCCGCGCTCCCGGTAGTGGCGACCGAGGGCGTGTGCGGCAGCGGCGGAGCCCGCGACGGCCGCGATACGCCACCAGCCGGCCGCGTCGTCGACGTAACCGCGCTGGTGGAGGAGGACGCCGAGGTTGTTGGCCGCGGCCCGGTCCCCGTCGGCGGTGGCCGCCCGCAGATAGGGCTCGGCGCCGTCCAGATCACCGCGGCGCAGCAGCAGGGCCCCGAGGACGCTCATCGACGTGGTGTCCCCGGCGTCGGCCGCGCGACGGTGGCGCGCCTCGCTCTCGGCGCTCTCCGGGCTCTCCCGGGTCTCCTGGGGCCCGGAACCTTCCGCAGCCTCCATGGCCCCGGCGCTCGCCGTGCTCTCCGTGTTCTCTGCGCTCTCGACGGTCGCGGCACACCCCGCAGTCTCGGCGGTCTCGGTCGTCCCAATGATCCCAGAAGTCTCAGTGTTCCCGGAGGCCCCAGTGTTCTCAGCGGTCTCGTCGTTCTCCGCGGCGGCTACACCAAAAGCCGCATTCATCACGCTATCCGGCCGATGAGCGCGGTGCTGCACAAACCGCCCTGTCTCCAACAGAGTTGCCCTGTCCCCCATAAATACCATCGTCGCACCACCTGTAACCCGCGTACACCTGGTATATCGCGGCCAGTGAGGTCACTTCAGCGTTTTGTCGACATGCCCACAGAGAGATAAGTCAAACACGTCCGGGCCCAACTCGCGCCCCACGAACCGCCCTTCACACACACCGCACAAGAATGTCGCCGCGACACGACGAAGGCCCGGATCCTCGAAAGGATCCGGGCCTTCGTCTTTCAGTAGCGGGGACAGGATTTGAACCTGCGACCTCTGGGTTATGAGCCCAGCGAGCTACCGAGCTGCTCCACCCCGCGCCGTTGTGTTCAAACCGTACCACGGTGCGAGGGTGAGCCTTTACCGAGTCACTCAGCCACCACTACCAACTTCGGACGCTTTGTCCGAAACGTGCGAACTGTTCGCATTACTCGCGCTGTTCGCTCCGCCGGCGCTGCTCTCACTGCCCGACTTGGGCTGGGCAGCCGCCGCACGCTGCAGGGCGTCCTGCAGATCCGCCTGGGCCTTGCCGTAGGCGCTCCAGTCCTGCTTCTTCAGGGCTGCCTCGCCTTCCGCATAGGCCTTCTGCGCGTCCGCGATCGCCTTCTTCAGCGCCGCGTCACCAGTGGCCGGCGGCTGCGTCGTCTCGCCCGGTGGCCGGGTGGTCTCCGTGGGCGGCTGGGTGGTGCCGGGGCCCGTCACCCCGAAGACCGCATTGAGCGCTTCCCCGAGGCTGTTCTCGAAGACGGTCTTCGACCCGTACGAGGCGGCGACCTTGCGCAGCAGCGGGTAGTTCTGCGTGCCACCGCGCGTGTACACCGGCTCGATGTAGAGGAAGCCCCCTTCGAGGGGCACCGTCAGCAGGTTGCCGTACTCGATGTCGGAGTCGGTTCCCTTGAGGTTTCTCACGAACTCGGCGACGTCGTCGTTGCCGTTGAGCTCGCTCTGTACCTGGCCGGGGCCCTTCACCGTGGTGGTGACTCTCAACAGCCTTATCGTGCCGTAGTCCTTACTGGCCGCGTCGGCGTCCACCGCCATGAACGCCCCGAGGTCGGGCCGCCCCTTCGGGGTGAACGTCGTCGTCAGCGAGAACTTCTGGGCCGATTGGTCCGGCATCTTTATGCTCAGGTAGTACGGCGGGACGGCACCGGACTCCTTGTTGGTCGGGTCGTCCGGGACCTGCCACGCGTCACTGCCGCTGTAGAACTGGGCGGGGTTGGTGACGTGGTAGCGGGTGAGCAGCTCGCGCTGCACCTTGAACAGGTCCTGCGGGTAGCGCAGATGTTCCCTGAGCTCCTGCGGGATGTCCGCCTTGGGCTGGACGGTCCCCGGGAACGCCTTGCGCCAGGTCTTGAGGACCGGGTCCTCGGTGTCCCACTCGTAGAGCTTGACCTTGCCGTCGTACGCGTCGACGGTGGCCTTCACCGAGTTGCGGATGTAGTTGACCTGGTTCTGCTGGGCGACGACCGCACGCTGGTTGGTGGTCAGTGAGTCGGCCGTGGTGTCACCGAGCGTCGTACGCGAGGCGTACGGGTAGCCGTTGGTGGTGGTGTACGCGTCGACGACCCACTGGATGCGGCCGTTCACCACGGCCGGGTAGGCGTCGCCGTCGATGGTCAGCCACGGGGCGACCGCCTCGACGCGCTCCTTGGGCGTGCGGTTGTAGAGAATCCGCGAACCGTCGCCGATGGCCCCCGAGTAGAGGATCTGCGGCTCGCTGAACGCCACCGCGTACGCGGCGCGGTTGAAGGCGTTGGAGAGACTGACCCCGCTGTCGCCCTGGTAGCTGGTGGTCTTCTCACCGTCCTCCTCGTAGTCGAGCTCCTTCTGGGGCCCGCCGACGATGGAGTACTGCTCGGTCTTCTCGCCGTAGTAGATCTGCTGCTCGTACTTGCCGAGCTCACCCGAGGTCGGCAGACCGGACTCGGTGAAGTCCGGTGAACCCTTCGGGTTCTTGCCGGTCGTCGTGCCCTTGGCCGCGATGGCGCCGTAGCCGTGGGTGTAGGTGAAGTGGTCGTTGATCCAGTTGCGCTTGGGGATGCCGTCGAGGTTGAGCTCGCGCAGACCGATGACCGTGTCCTGGTCCTTGCCGGCGGCGTCCTTGTAGCGGTCCACGTCCAGCGTCTTGGGGAACTGGTAGTAGTTCCTCTTCTGCTGGAGCTGCTGGAAGGCCGGGGAGACGACGTTGGGGTCCATCACCCGGTAACTGGCGGCGGTATCCGCGCTCGCGCGCAGCTTGGCGTCGTCGTTCGTCGTGCTCTTGCCCGAGTAGTCGTCGACCTGAGCGTTGTCGATGTCGTACGCGTCACGCGTCGCTTCGATGTTCTTCCGGATGAACGGGGCTTCCTTGGCCTGCTCGTTCGGCTGGACCTGGAACTTCTGCACGATCGCCGGGTACAGCCCGCCGATCAGGATCGCCGAGAGCACCATCAGACCGAAGCCGATCATCGGGAGCTGCCAGGTGCGGCGCCAGAGCGTCGCGAAGAAGAGCACGGCGCAGATCGCGGCGATGCAGAACAGGATGGTCTTCGCCGGAAGGTAGGCGTTGGCGTCGACGTACCGCAGGCCCGTCCAGTTGTCCGTGGCCTTGAAGTCACTGGACTTCACGGCCAGGCCGTATCGGTCGAGCCAGTACGCCACGGCCTTCAGCGAGACGAAGACGCCGAGCAGCACCGACAGATGGCCGGTGGCCGCGCCGGTCGCCCGCGCGCCGGGGCTGGTGATGCGGAGCCCGCCGTAGAGATAGTGGGTCAGCGCGGCGGCAACCAGCGAGAGCACCGTGGCCGCGAAGCCGAAGCCCAGCAGGAAGCGGTACCAGGGCAGGTCGAAGGCGTAGAAGGAGACGTCCAGATGGAACTGGGGGTCCTTCTGGTGGAACGCCACGCCGTTCACATACATCAGCCAGGTACGCCACTGACCGGAGGCGGACGCTCCGGCGATCAGTCCGACGAGCGCGGTGATCGCGAGCAGCACCCACTTCTTGTACGGGGCCAGGCTCATCCGGTAGCGGTCCAGGCTCTGCTGTTCCAGGGACATCGCGCTCAGCGGCGGCCGGAGCCGGTGCGCGAGCCAGATGTTCAGACCGACGGCGATCGCCATCAGCAGTCCGAAGACGAGGAACAGCCCGATCTTGGTCCACAGGGTGGTGGTGAAGACGGACGAATAGGCGACCGACCGGTACCAGAGCCAGTCCGTCCAGAACCCGGCGAACATGACGAACGCCATGGCGAGAACCGCCAGGACGCCAAGTGTCATGAGCAGGGTACGGGCGCGCCGGGACGGGCGGCCGACTCTGATCCGTGGCCCGGTCGGGCCTCCGCCGCGGTCCGGCATCTGGAAAGCCAACGTGCGCACCTCGAAGTTCGCGGGTCGTGTGAAGCGGGCCCAGCGATCGTAGAGCCCACCTATCCAACTTACTGAGGCTTTACCTAGTTCCCGCTCCCGGGGCGGAAGGAGGCAGGATGTTGGCCATGCCCAACGTTTCCCCCTCAGGCCCCCCGATGGCCGCGAGCCCCCTCACCGTCGCCGTACTCGAAATCGACGAGTACATCTCCGGTCTCGGCTGGGACCAGCCGGCCCGGCTCTTCGCTCTCGTCGACACAGCCCGGCTGCGGACCCAGGAGCCCGGCCTCGCCGCCCAGCTCGGTCTCGACAGCACCGACTCCCCGACCACCTCACTCACCCCCATCGAGCAGGAGGAGCTTCCGCCGGGCACCGCCCTGGACGAATTCCTCGCCACGATCGCCTGGCCCGACTCGGTGGTCGGATGCGCGATGACGGTGGAGCGGCTGATGCTGCCGCCGTCCGCCGAGGCCTCCGTACCGGAGGGACTCAGCGATGCCCAGCTGACCAAGTGGGTCGCCAAGCACCCGGAGCGCCAGGAGGTGCGGATGACGGTGGCCGCCCTCAGGGACGGTACGCGCGAGGCAGCCGTACGGCTTCGCGAGAAAGACTCCCCGAGCGAGGTGCGGACCGGCGCCGGCCTGGTGCCCGGACTGGCCGACGCACTGGCCGCGACCTTCGAGGCCTGACCCCACCGCGTCACCGCCGAGGTCCTGTCCGGCCTTGATCGGCCGGACAGGACCTGAAGGGCGTGGTCAGCCCGCCGAGCAGCTCGGCAGGCCGGCCGTGTCCCCTGCCTTGATCTTCTCCAGCGACTTCTTCGCGTCGTCGATCGTCTTCACCTTCACCAGCGTGAGTCCGCTCGGGGTGTCGGAGGCGGCGGCCCTGCAATTCTCGTCCGGTGTCAGGAAGTACCTGGCGCCCGCGTCACGCGCGCCGACCAGCTTCATGTTGATGCCGCCGATCGGGCCGACCTTGCCCTTGTCGTCGATCGTGCCGGTGCCCGCGACGAACTTCCCGCCGGTGAGGTCGGTGGGCGTCAGCTTGTCGATGATGCCCAGGGAGAACATGAGGCCGGCGCTCGGGCCGCCGACATCGGCGAGCTTGATGTCGATCCGGAACGGGAACGTGTGGTCCGTCCCGGCCTGGATACCGACGATCGCGCGGTTCTCCTTGGGGGCCTTCGCGGTGGTGATGACGATCTTCCGGGTGCCCTCGGGCTCCTTGCCGGCCTTCTCGGCCTCCTGTGCCGTCTTCGCCGGGATGATCGTGAAAGTGACGTCCTCGCCGGGCTTGTGGCGGGTGACGAGCTTCGCGACGTCCCCGGGCTGCTCCACCGCCGTGCCGTCGACCTGCTTGATCACATCGCCGGCGTGCAGCTCGCCCTGGGCGGGGCTGCCCTTGATGACCGTGGAGACCACGACGCGTGACGACACCGGGATGCCCAGCTCGGTCAGGGCGGCGACCTTGGCGCTCTCCTGGGACTGACTGAACTCCTCGGCGTTCTCCTGCGTCGACTGCTGCTCGGTCTTGCCGCCGGGGTACAGGGTGTCGTGCGGTACCACCACGCTGTCGTGGGCCAGCCAGCCGTACACGGCCTCGACGAGGTTCATGTTGTAGTCGGCACCGGTGACCCTGACCGTCGTCATGTTGAGGTTGCCGGACGTCGGGTACGTCTTGTGCCCGGAAATCTGCAGGACCGGCTCGCCGTCGATCTTGCCGAGGGTGTTCACCGTCGGCCCGGGAGACATCTCCGAATACGGCACTTTGATCAGCACGCCTGCGCAGAGCAGCGCGATGAGGATGAGGGTGGAGGCGAGCATCGTCGCGGTGCGGCGTGGCATGGAACGACAGTACGGGAAGGGTCTGTCAGTGCACCGTCGGGGCCGGTCCGGACGGGGCGGGGAATGGGGGATGGCGCCGTGCCGGAGGGCGCCGGCAGTCGGCGCCACGAGGCGGATTGGCGACTGCGTACGTTCGCTGAAAAGGCTGAAAAGTCAGAGGACGTCGGAACCGGAGTGCGACTTCTCCATCGCCTCACGGAACCGGGCATACCCGGCGAGTTCTGAAACATCACCGGCCGTACGATTACGGGTGGCCCAGCTTCCCCATATCGCAGCGCCGAACGCAGCGAAAAGCGGAATCAACAACCAGGCAAGTGCTGCCATTACGACCTCCCTACCCCGTGAGCGACCGCAACTGACCGATCAGCAGATTAACCATCTGCAGGACCAACGCTCACGGCAGGGGTGCGGTTACGCAAATCGGGGCGGACGACCACCCGATCGGCTTGCACTCAGCAGGCGCCGACCCACTCCTCGGTGCCGTCCGAAAACCGCTGGTGCTTCCAGATCGGAACCTCGTGCTTGAGGTCGTCGATGAGCTTGCGGCACGCCTCGAACGCCTCCGCACGGTGCGGGCAGGAGACGGCGACGACGACGGCGAGGTCGCCCACTCGGAGATCACCCACACGGTGGACGGCGGCCAGTGCCCGGACCGGGAAGTCCGCGGCGACCTTCTCGGCCACCCGCCGCAATTCGTCCTGCGCCGAGGGGTGGCAGGAGTACCCGAGCGCACCGACGTCCTGACCGCCGTCGTGGTTGCGCACCGTGCCGACGAAGAGCGCCGTGCCGCCCGCGGCGTCGTCCCCGACGGCCCGGAAGATCTCGTCGACCGACAGCGGCGTCTCTCGAATCGCCAGCAGCCGGACGGGGTCGGTTGCCGCCCGCTCGCCGGGGTGGTCGTGGGTGGGAGCCATGGGCCCATGGTGCCGTACGGCACCGACATCGTGGAATAGCGTTTTCCACCGGCGGACCGACCCTGGCCTTGGAGTCTCCTACAGACGTCCCGCGGTCCGCGGACGTCCGCGGTCTGCCGGGACCTCAGGGTCTTTCGTTCGGATCAGGCCGGATCAGGGAGCGGTCCGCCGCGGAGCGGCTGATGTCACCGTGGTGCCGTGCATCGCAAGGCGGAGGAAGGAGCCCGATGGGGTCTCCCCCTGGTCGAGCGGAGCCGAGAGCTGGGGAAGACCGACGACAACGCGGCGCGGCGCGGTGCCGGGGCACGCGAGCCCGGCATGATCCACACGAAAGGCCCTAGATGCGGCGGCGGGCCTTGCGGGCCCGGCGGACCAGGGCGGCCGTGCCGAGCAGCGCCACGGTCGCACCGGCGGCGCCTGCCGCGGTCGCGTCCTTGCGGCCGAGGCGGCGTCCGGCGACGGTGTGCCGGCCTTCCACCTCTTCGAGGAGCGCCGCGAGCACCTCCTCGTTGGTCCAGCCCGGGCGCCAGCCCGCGTCGTGCAGCCGGCTCACGCTGACCACCCAGGGGTGCATCGTGTACGCGAGATCGCCCGCCGGGGACGGGGTGAGGCCGATCCGGTGCAGCCGGGCGGCGGCGCCGAGGGCCACGGCGGAGGGCAGCTCCATCCGGCGGACGCCGCTGAGCTCCTCGACCTCCTCCTGTTCCAGCCAGCCGTCGCAGCCGACCGCGAACTCGCCGTCGATCTTCTCCAGCGCGGCGAACTCCAGGGCCGTGACCAGGTCCTCGACATGGCAGAACTGCCAGGTGGGGCGCGATCCGGCGACGACCAGGAGGCGCGGCGACTCGAAGTAGCGGGTCAGCGCGGTGTCCGTACCGCCGACCAGGACGGTCGGCCGGACCACGGTCACGTTGAGTCCGGGGTGGGCGCGGGGCGCGCGTCGGCCGAGCCGCTCGATCTCCAGGAGGTCGCCGACGCCGGTGGCCTCGGCCGTGGCGCGCAGCTCGGCGTCCTCGGCGAGCGGGATGTCGTTGTCGGGCAGCGCCCCGTAGACCATGGCCGAGGTGCACAGGACGACCCGGTGGACCCCCACGGCCGCGGCTGCCGTCAGCACGGTCTGGGTACCGCGCACGTTGTAGGCGGTGCGGGCCGCAGGGTCGGTCTCCAGGTCGAGATCGAGTGCCAGGTGCACGACGACATCCGCGCCGCGCAGCTTCTCCGCGATGGCGGGGTCCCGGACGTCGAGGATGTGCCAGGTCGCCTCGGAGACCTCTCCGCGGCGTTCATCGATGGCAATGACCTGCTTGATCTCCTCGGACGCCGCGAGGCGCGCGGTGAGCAGCTCACCGACGCCCCCCGCGGCTCCGGTGACCGCGACGACGGGGCCACGGCTCCTGGAGCGGTTTTTTGCGGACTTGTTCTCGGTCGAGGGGTCGGACAGGTTTCGCGCTGCGCGAACCTGAGGATCTGGGGAACTCACCGGGCGTCTCCAGCGGTTGTCTTCAGTACGTACCCGAATGACGCGTACGTACCAGGTGGCGTCCATCCTGCCGCAGGCCGGGAGCAGGCGGAGCACTGAGGCCCCAAGCGGACTTATGGTGTCTACGCTGGATGGTGATGTCGGGCAGTCGCCGTCGGTTCGAGCCGGCGGCCCTACGAGCCGAGGAAACCCGTGAGTGACACCCCATTCGGATTCGGCCTTCCGCCGGAGGAGCCGGAAAACGGCGACGAGGGCAAGAAGAAGGACCCCACCGGAGGTGGGCAGGGTTCGGGCGGGCCGGCGAACCCGTTCGGCTTCGGGCCCGGCGCGGGCGGGGACAACCCGTTCGCGGCGATGTTCGGCACGATGAACCCCAACGACCTCGGGGCGGCCTTCCAGCAGCTCGGCCAGATGCTGAGCTACGAGGGCGGTCCCGTGAACTGGGACATGGCCAAGCAGATCGCCCGCCAGACGGTCTCGCAGGGCACGCCGGACGGCACCAAGGACGTGAGCGTCGGCCCGTCCGAGCGGTCCGCGGTCGACGAGGCGCTGCGGCTGGCCGATCTCTGGCTGGACGGGGTGACGTCGCTGCCCTCCGGTTCGGTCTCGACCGTGGCGTGGAGCCGTGCGGAGTGGGTCGAGGCGTCCCTCCCCGCCTGGCAGAAGCTGGTCGACCCGGTGGCCGAGCGCGTCGGTCTGGCCATGGGTGACGTGCTGCCCGAGGAGATGCAGGCGATGGCGGGCCCGCTGATCGGCATGATGCGGTCGATGGGCGGCGCGATGTTCGGCCAGCAGATCGGCCAGGCGGTCGGTGTGCTGGCGGGCGAGGTGGTCGGCTCGACCGATATCGGGCTGCCGCTCGGCCCGGCGGGCAAGGCCGCGCTCCTTCCGCTGAACGTCGAGATGTTCGGCAAGGACCTGAGCGTGCCGCAGGAGGAGGTGCGGCTCTATCTCGCCCTGCGCGAGGCCGCCCACCAGCGGCTCTTCGCCCATGTTCCGTGGCTGCGCTCGCATCTGTTCGGCGCCGTCGAAGGGTATGCGCGCGGCATCAAGGTCGACACCAGCAAGCTGGAGGACGTGGTCGGCCAGTTCGACCCGTCGCAGCCCGAGCAGCTGCAGGACGCACTTCAGCAGGGCATGTTCCAGCCGGAGGACACCCCGGAGCAGAAGGCCGCCCTTGCCAGGCTGGAGACGGCGCTCGCACTGGTCGAGGGCTGGGTGGACGCCGTGGTGCACGAGGCCGCGAAGTCCCGTCTGACCTCGGCTGACGCGCTGCGCGAGACCATGCGCAGGCGCCGCGCCTCCGGCGGGCCGGCCGAGCAGACGTTCGCCACACTCATCGGCCTCCAGCTGCGTCCGCGGCGGCTGCGTGACGCCTCGCGCCTGTGGGCGTCGCTCACGGACGCCCGCGGTCTCGACGGCCGCGACGCCCTGTGGGAGCATCCCGACATGCTGCCGACCGCCCAGGACCTGGACGATCCGGACGGCTTTGTGCACCACGAGCAGCTGGACTTCTCCGAGCTGGACAAGATGCTCGGCGAGGCCGCGAAGGGTCCGCAGAAGCCCGAGGCCGCAGCGGGCGGCACGAGCGAGTCGGGCTCCGGAGGAACGGACGACCGAAAGAGCGAGGGCGACGGCAAGGGCGACACCGACCAGTGAGCCTGTACGACGAAGCCGTTCTCGTACTGAAGGGGTACGAGAACCCGGTGGACCCGGCCCAGGAGGAACTGCGCCAGGTCTATCTGGATCACCTGGCTCAGCATTCCGACGGCATGTGGAAGGCCTGCGAAGCCGGACACCTGACGGCCAGCGCACTGGTCATCGATCCGGATCGGGGCCGGGTTCTGCTCACCCTGCACCGCAAGCTGCAGATGTGGCTGCAGATGGGCGGCCACTGCGAACCGCAGGACACGACGCCGGCCGCCGCGGCCCTGCGGGAGGCCACCGAGGAGTCCGGCATCAGAGGCCTGACCCTGCTCGCGGGCGGACCGGTGAAGCTGGACCGCCACCGGATCCCCGCGCCCTGTCACTGGCACCTGGACGTGCAGTACGCGGCGCTGGCGCCGTCGGGCGCGACGGAGCAGATCAGTGACGAGTCGCTGGACCTGCGTTGGTTCGCGTACGACGAGGTCGCGTCGGTGGCCGACACATCGGTCGTACGCCTGATGACGCGTGCCCGCGCCGCGCTGGAGCAGCGCCAGTAGGCACGACATGCGGCACGGGTAAGGGGCGGTCTCCAGGGAGGCCGCCCCTTACCGGTGTGGTACGGGTGCGCGGCGGCTCAGTTCCAGGCGTTGTTCTGGTTCTGACCGTGGGCACCGTGCTGGCCCATGCCGTACTGCGCCCGGACACCCTGGCCGATCTCGTGGTTCTGCGGCGGCAGCACCTCGCTCGGCTGGACCAGGGCGAAGCCCTGGCCGAGGAAGCTGAGCTCCCAGCCCTCGCCGGTGTTGCCACGCCGCCGCCAGACGCCCGAGGAGTGTGTCTGGGCCTGCATCTGCACGCGCAGCGAGCTGGACCAGGCGACGATCGCGTCGGCGTCGGCGTTGACGTACTTGTCCGGCGTGACCTGCATCATCAGCGGCTGACCCGAGGTCATCAGGGCGACCTTGCCGGTGCCGGAGATGTTGAGCTGGTACTTGCCGGTGCCGGAGATGCCGTACTGGCTGTCCACCGCGATGACCTCGGTGTGCAGCGAGGAGTCGAGTGCCAGGACGTAGGCGCTGTCCACCGTGATGCCGTCGCGGTCGACGTCCACGACGTGGATGTGCTGCGCGAGGTTGGCGAGGTAGACGGTGCCCTGCCCGGAGCAGCGCATCAGCTCCAGGCCCTCGCCGGTACTCGCGCGGGCGCGACGCTGCCCGTGCGACTGGTACTCGCCGTCGAACTCCATCAGTCCCTGGTAGGCGACCATGGCGCCCTTGCGGGCGAGGACGTCGTCGTGGCCGGTCAGCGAGACCCGCAGGAGCTGCGGGTTCTGGACGGTGTACCGGTCCTGGGACTGCTGTTCCGTGTAACTGAAAAGCGGACTCTGCATGGTGTGTTCTCCCTCCCCCTCAGTCCCGGATCCGCAGGCGGTCGGTACTGTCCTCGCTCGGCTGTACGACGACGATGCCCTGACCGGAGAAAGCCATCTGGTACGCCTCGCCGCTGCCCCGCCCGATGAGCGAGGAGGCCTTGAAGCTGCGCTTGCCCTTCACCTTGAGGTTCGGGGACCACGCCACGAGGGCGTCCGGGTCGACGTAGGTCTCGTCCTCGCCGCGTCCGCAGTCGACGACGATCGGGGTGCCGCGCGAGGTGATGGCGACCCAGCCGGTGCCCGAGATGCAGACGTTCCACAGGCCCTGACCGGCGAACTTGGCGAGGCCCTTGACCCGCTCCACGCCCCAGGTGAGATGGCCGTCGAAGGCGAGGACGTTGGTGCCGTTGACCGAGAGGGAGTCGTTGTTGAGGTTGATGACGACCACATCGGCGCCGTAGTCGGCGAGGTAGAGCAGTCCGTCGCCGGAGCACTTCATGATCGGCGCACCCTCGCCGGTGATCCACTGGGAGGCGATCTGACGGACGGCCGGCGGGTTGGGTTCGTACTGGATGAAGCCCTCGTACGCGACCATCGAGCCGGTACGGGCGTAGAGGTCCTGGCCGGTGGCCATGGCGACCTTGAGCATCGTGCGGCCGTGGTTCTCCATACGGGCCGTGACGGGGGTCGGGGCGTAGCCCGCGAGTTGCTGGTTCATGACGGGCTCCCTCAGACCTCGTAGGGCTGGACGACGATGAAGTTGCCGGGGGCGCCCCGGAACTGAAGGTTCACGGTCTCGCCGCTGTGTCCCGGGTACGCGTTGCGGCGCAGCCGGACCTGGCTCGAGATGATCACCTGGGCCGCCGACGACCAGGCGACGACGGCGTTGCAGTCGGCGAAGGTGGTCGGGGTGACGGGCAGGACGACGGGGACGCCGTGAGTCTTGACGACGACCGTGCCGGTGCCCTGGAACTGCATGGTGAACAGGGCGCCGCCGGGGATGCCGTGGCCTTCGATCCTGCGGACCTCGTGCTGCAGCGACTCGTCGAAGGCGAGGACGTTCTCCGCCGAGACGCAGATGCCGTCGCCCTGCAGTTCGATGGCGTGCAGATGGGAGCCGTCCTCGGCGAGGAAGACCTGTCCGCGACCGGTGCAGCGCATCAGCTGCATTTCCTGGCCGGTTGCGTTGCCGACGATGCGGCCGGCGAAACCGGCGCCCTTGTAACCGAAGTCGACCTTGCCCTGGTACATCACCATGCTGCCCTGACGGGCGAGCACGGGCGTACCGCCCATGGTGAGGTCGACCCGCATGAGCTGCTGGTTCTGCGGGGTCCAACGCTGCCCGGTCGCCGTCTCCTTGTACGGCTGGAGCGCGGCCTGAAGCCCGGCCCCGGCCTGCGGCACCCCTTGCGGAACGCCCTGGGGCATACCGGGGGGCTGCATTCCGGGGGGCTGCTGGCCGTACGGGGCAGGAGCCTGCTGGCCGTACGGAGCGACGGGCGCGGGCTGCTGACCGGGGATCTGCCCGAACTGCGGCTGCTGGGGCGGCTGGGGCGGCTGTCCGTAGCGAGCCGGGGCGGGGGCGGGCGGCGGCACCATGCCGCCGTGCGGTGCCATCGGGGCCGCTATCGTCGGCGCGGCATGCATCTGCTGCTGCGGCGTGGGAACCGGGGCCTGCGCGGCCGGGGCACCGAAGGACGGGGCGGGTGCCGGTGCGGCCGCCTGGGCGGGCGGGGCGAACGAGGGGGCGGCGGCCTGCGGCTGAGGTGCGGCGGGCGCCTCTTCGGCGACCTCGCCGCCGAAGTTCTTCAGCAGCGCGTCGAGGCCGCCGTCGAATCCCTGGCCCACGGCGGCGAACCGCCAGACGTCCTTCAGATAGAAGTCGCCCAGCATCACCGCACGCTCGGTGGTGAACTCCGAACCGCTGAAGGCGTACCTGACGACTTCCTCGCCACCCGCGACGATCCGGATGTAGCCGGGGCCGACCTGGGACATCTGTCCGGCGCCGTCGACCGTCGCGGTGAACGACAGCTTGTGGATGTTCGCCGGGATGCGGTCCAGCGTGACACGGAACGACTCGGTGTCACCGGCCTGGGCGCCGAGGAGCTGAATGGACTCCTCGGGCGATTTAGGTTGATTGAAGAAGATGAAATACCGGTCGTCGGAGAGCTGCTCATTGGCATCGAGGCCGAAGCAGCTGATGTCAAAGGTCAGTCCCGGGCCGGCGATCTGCACACCTACGTACAGGTCCGTCCCCGGTGTGAGATCGCTGATCTTGGCCTTGTGGCCGCGTTGGAATTCCCTCGCCATGCGTAACGACCGTCCCCCATCCCGAATGTGAATGCGTCGCGCCAGGCTAACCGCAAACTCCGGCATTGAGCTAAGTCGGTACAGACCCGGTACAGAACCGCTGACCGTCACTCACCGCGCGCGGCGGGCAGATGCGGCAGCCGGTCGGCCGCCACCACACCCTCCAGGTATCCCCTGGCCCGTTCGGTGCGGGGATATGCCTCCAGCAGCCGCCAGAAGCGCGGACCGTGGCCGGGGACGAGCAGATGGGCCAGCTCATGGACCAGTACGTAATCGACGACGTACTCGGGCATGCCCTGCAGCCGGTGCGACAGGCGAATGCTGCCCTCAGCCGGGGTGCAGGACCCCCATCGGGTGTTCTGATTGGTCACCCATCGCACGGACGCGGGTCTGGCCCGGCCCTCGAAATACTGGGCGGACAACCGCTCGGCGCGCTCGGTCAGTTCGCTGTCGCCGAGGATGCGCTTGCTCTCCTGGGCCGCGAGCTTGTCGAGCATCACGTTCACCCAGCGCTGCTCCTCGGCCTCGGACATCCGGGCGGGGATGAGCACGATGGTGCGGTCACCCTCCCGGTAAGCGGAGACCGTTCTGCTGCGGCGGGTGCTCCTGCGGACCTCGACCGCGCTCGTTGCCGAGGCGCGGGGCGGACGGTCCACCACGCTGCGCTGAGGGGTTCCGGCACTGCGCGCGGGGGTCTCCCCGGCGAGTCCGGGTGACGGGTCGGCGGGCACGCCATGACGTTACCCGGTGGCAGTGGGGGAAGTCCCGCCTCCGGGACGGTTCGCGCGCGATCCACTCCACGCCATGCACCATTTGAACGACTAATACCCCATGCCTGTGGATAACTTTCTGCACACTTCGCCGCCGACCTGCATTCTGGCAACGGATCTCGCGGAGATCCGGGCCACAGCCCACGCACAGAGATCATGGAACACAGACCGGGGGGAAGGCGTGTATCCGATGTTGAAGCCCGCACTGCGCCGCGCGTGGTGCAGACAGGGCACCGTGCAATTCGGGGTGACCGCCGCTCATGCGGTGAAGCTCGGCCCGATGGATATCGCCATGGGCTGTTTTCTGGAACTGCTCGACGGTACGCGCGGCCTGCCGCTGCTGCGTGAAGAGGCCCGGGCACTGGATCTGTCGGACCATCAAGTGGACACACTGGTCGGCCGCTTGATGGAGGCCGGCCTGATCGACGATGTGCGGGCCGCCGGCCCGGAGACCGATGCGTTACGGAACCGGCCCGATGCCATGGAGCGGCACCGCCCTGATCTGGCGTCGCTCTCCGTCGTCCATCCCGAGCCGGGTGGCGGGATGCGGCGGTTGGCGGCCCGCCGGGCGATGCGGGTACAGGTGCGGGGTGCCGGGCGGGTCGGTGCCACGATCGCGGCGGTGCTGTCCGGATCCGGGGTGGGCAGGGTGGAGGTCCTGGACGGCGGGTGCACCGAGCCGTGGGACGTCTCACCCGGTGGGCTTCCACCGACAGCCGTCGGGGAGCGCAGAGCCACCGCGGCCCGGCAGTTGGTGCGCAGATCCGCTGCCGGTTCGGCTCCCCGGACGGCGGAGACGGCTGAGGCCTCGGCGGGTGGCGAGCCGGGGCTGTCCCTGATCGTGGTCGCCCCTCGTGACGGTCTCGCGGTGTACGCCCCCGACCCGCGCCCGGCGGAACCGTGGATCGCTTCGGGGACTCCCCATCTCTATGCCGGAGTGATGGAGGCGACGGGAGTGGTCGGGCCCCTGGTTCTGCCCGGGGGCACGGCGTGCGCGGGATGTCTGGCGCTGACGCGTGCGGAGCGGGACAAGGACTGGTCCAGGATGCTCTCGCAGTGGCAGTCCGGGCGGCGGAACGCTGTCCAGGCCTGCGACCTGGGACTGGCGGCGGCGGTGGCCGGTCTGGCGGCCGCCCACGCGCTGTCCTTTCTGGACGGGGAGCTGCCGGCCAGTACGGGGACCCGCTGGGAGGCCGCGCTGCCGCTGTTGGACTGGCGGTCCGAGCGGATCGGGGCGCATCTCGGCTGCTGCTGCGGAGCGGCTGGGCACACTGAGGGGGAGCGCGCCTCCGTGGCCGACGCGGTACACGACACAATGGCCGGGTAACCGTCGCACGCGGTACGGCAGTCTGGGATTTGGAGGGGCTCATGTCTGATCTACCCCGGAAAGCGGTCACCCGTACCGCCAAGTTGGCCGCCCTGCCACTGGGTTTCGCAGGCCGCGCCACGTGGGGCCTGGGCAAGCGGATCGGCGGGAAGTCCGCGGAGTTGGTCGCCCGGGAGGTCCAGCAGCGCACCGCGGATCAGCTCTTCAAGGTCCTGGGGGAGTTGAAGGGCGGGGCGATGAAGCTGGGTCAGGCCCTGTCCGTCTTCGAGTCGGCGCTGCCCGAGGAGGTCGCCGGACCGTACCGGGCGGCGCTCACCAAACTGCAGGAAGCCGCGCCTCCCCTGCCCAGCGGCACGGTGCACGCGGTGCTGGAGGAGCGGCTCGGCAAGGACTGGCGGGAGCTGTTCCTCGCATTCGATGACAAGCCGTCGGCCGCCGCCTCGATCGGTCAGGTCCACCGGGCGGTGTGGCACGACGGGCGGGATGTGGCGGTGAAGGTGCAGTATCCGGGCGCCGGAGAGGCGCTGCTCTCGGATCTGACCCAGCTCAGCAGGTTCGCCCGGCTGCTCGGCCCGTTGATCCCGGGAATGGACATCAAGCCGCTCATCACGGAGCTGCGTGACCGGGTCTCGGAGGAGCTGGACTACGAACAGGAGGCACGGTCGCAGCGGGTCCATGCGGAGGAGTTCGCGGCCGATCCGGATGTCGTGATCCCCGGTGTCGTGCACCAGTCCGACCAGGTGCTGGTGACGGAGTGGATGGACGGTGTTCCACTGGCCGATGTGATCGCGGAGGGCACGCCGGAACAGCGGGACCGGGCCGGTCAGTTGCTGGCGCGTTTCCTTTTCTCGGGGCCGGCGCGCACCGGGTTGCTGCACGCGGACCCGCATCCGGGCAACTTCCGGCTGCTGTCCCCGGACGACGAGACCGGCGAAATCGGTGAGACAGGCGTGACCGACGAGGCCGGCGAAGCCGGGCAGTGGCGGCTCGGGGTGCTGGACTTCGGCACGGTGGACCGGTTGCCGGGTGGTCTGCCGCAGACCATCGGTGATTCCTTGCGGCTGGCGCTGGCGGGTGACGCGGAGGCAGTGTACGAGCTGCTGCGCGAGGAGGGTTTCGTCAAGGAATCGATCGACCTCGGCCCTGATGCGGTGCTCGACTATCTCCTCCCGATCATCGAACCGGCGCAGGTGGAGGAGTTCACCTTCACCCGGAGTTGGATGCGCAATCAGGCGGCGCGGATCGCGGATCCTCGCTCGCCCGCTCATCAGCTGGGCAAGCAGTTGAATCTGCCGCCCGCCTATCTGCTGATACACCGGGTGACGCTGAGCACGATCGGGGTGCTGTGTCAGCTGGGTGCGACGGTGCGGCTGCGCGACGAACTCGAGTCCTGGGTACCCGGGTTCCTTGCGGCGGATGAGCAGGAGCCCGTGGTACAGGAGTTGGCGGGCGACGCGGCCGCCGGCGCATAGGGCAGCCGGCCTTCAGGCCAGGTACCGAGGTCGGACCGTCACGCCCGAACCCTCACACCCCGGGCCGTCACGTCCCAGGCCGTCACACCCGGGGCGTCACCACCAGGCGGAGTCGAGACGGCTCTCGATCGCCCTGATATGGGTGCGGGCGCACTCTTCGCAGAAGTACTGGCGTCTGCCGTTCTCCACGGAACAGATCCAGGTCGGCGGTGCGGTCTCGCTGTCGGCGGAGGTGCCGCACAGGGCACACGCGACCACTGCGGCGTCCCTCTGCGGGGGTTGCTGAATCCGGTGATGAGTCTCCTCGTTCACCTTGTGACGATAACTCCGTCGCTGCCGTGCCGCGCGGCACCACACAACACGACCGCACAGCACGGCCGAACAGCACGACCGCGGGGCCGGTCCGAACGGACCGGCCCCGCGGAAGGGGTACTCACTATGGGTACTGATTGCTCCCGGGCAGAGCGGCTGCCGGGCAGCGGGTGCTGCTGGTGTCCGGCCTGACTAGTGCATGACCGCCATGGCCAGCGCACGGCGGGCGCGCATCGAGGCGCGCTCGGCCCGACGCTGCATCCGGCGCGCGGTGACCAGGCGGACGGCTTGGCGTTGCGTGTCGGCTTCCCTCAGGCGGTCGTGCATATGCGCACGAGCCAGGGCTTCTGGGATGAGTTGCATCTCGCGGGTCCTGTTCTGACGCGAGTCGTTCGCGCCGATGATCGTGACGTTCGGTGTTGCGGAGCCGACGGGCTCATTCGTGGGGACGGACATTGGAGCCTGATTTCGGGGATCGTGGGTGTGGGGACGGTCGATGGTTCCGGGGCGCTTCATGGGTTTGGGGGCCGTGACCCCCAGCACGGCGGTCACGCCGCGACCGGGTTCTTGCGCGGACGACCACGCGGCCGCTTGCGAGCGACGACGACGCCCTGGATGAAGAGCTCACCACCCCAGACACCCCACGGCTCGCGCCGCTCCTTGGCGCCGGCGAGGCAGGCCTCCACGAGCGGGCAGGTGCGGCAGAGGGACTTGGCGTACTCGACATCCGCCGGCGACTCGGCGAAGAAGACCTCCGGGTCATAGGAGCGGCAGGGGACGGGCACGCCGAGGTTCTCGATGGCGTCGTCGAGCGCGGTGAGCGCAGTGAGGGGGATCAAGGCGGAGTCCTCCGTGAGGCCGGGCGGCGGGATCGTGTCGGAAGGCGGTACGGACGGGGCGTGCGCTTCGAGTTGCACGGTGGGTGGTGTCCTCGTCTGGTCGTTCCGGCCTGTTGGCCGGGGGGCGGCTGGTACCGGGTGCTGCTTGTCCCGAGGCTCCTTCGGGTTGTCTCGTCCGTTTGGACAAAACAAAAGGGCCGCGGATCCCGAGTGGGGTTCCGCGGCCCTGAAGGCGCCGGCCTGATGGTGAATCAGGCTGGATCACTCCAGGGTTCAGGCCCACGGAAGGCCCACATCGTGTGGTGGTGCGTCATCTGCTTCTTGGCGCCGGATTCCGCTCCCGCACCGACGGCCGCAAAGGCATAGGCCTGGGCCTGTCCCTTCGCTACTGCTGCTGCCGGTGCCTGGATCGGTCGCTCATTGCGCTCCCGCACGGGGAGGCTCGCCAGGGACAGCGGGCTGGCGGCAGAAATGCCGGACATACCGGTGCCACGGAGGGAGGACTCGGAAGAGCAGGCGAGGCCGAGCGAGCAGGCGGAGACGACCGAGAGATCGGTCACTTTGTTGGTCTCGATGATGCTGATCACTTCAATCGCCTCCTCTCGGCGTCTCGGGCGGACCGGCCAACCGGTCCTACGTATTCGTATAAGTACAGCACAGGGCCAGGGCTTCAGAGAAGTCGCTGTTCCCGTGGTTAAGAACCTATGGTGATGACTGGGGCGGGCGCAAACTATTTTTTCGACGAGTTTTTCTCACACCTCGTCAACAGCGTCCCCGACCCCTTCCTCCACCGTCTCACCTGCGCAAATGGCAAGTACCGCAGTCCCGAACCGGTCCAGCTTCCGCGCGCCGACCCCGGAGATCCCGGCCAACTCGCCCGCGCTGCCCGGCACCGCCTCCGCGATCGCCATCAGCGTCTTGTCCGTGAAGACGCAGAACGCGGGCTGACCGATCTCCTTCGCCCGGACCGCCCGCCAGTCGCGCAGCCGCTCGTACAACGCCTCGTCCATGTCGGAGGGGCAGTCGTCGCAGCGCATCAGCTTCATCTCGCCCGCATCGGTGAGGGTCTTGCCGCAGACCCGGCACCGGGCAGGGCCGCGTGTGCCGCGCCTGGCGACCGGTCCGAGGCCCCGCTCGATCCCGCCGCCGCCACCCGCCGCGTTACGCGCGCCGAGGGCCACCGAGCCGGGGCGCAGTCCGTTCAGGAACCGGCTCGGACGGCGTCCCGCGCGGCCACCGGGCGAGCGGGACAGCGACCACGACAGCGAGAGGTTGAGGCGCGCCCGGGTGACACCTACGTACAGCAGCCGACGCTCCTCCTCGATCTGCTCGTCGGTCTTGGCGTAGGTGATCGGCATCATGCCCTCGGTCAGACCGACCAGGAACACGGCGTCCCACTCCAGTCCCTTGGCCGAGTGAAGCGAGGCGAGAGTGACCCCCTGGACGGTGGGGGCGTGCTGGGCGGCGGCCCGCTCGTCGAGCTCCGCCACCAGGTCGGAGAGCGTCGCGCCCGGCTTGGCCTGTTCGAAGTCCTCGGCAAGCCGGACCAGGGCTGCCAGGGATTCCCAGCGGTCGCGCACCGCGCCGGAGCCCGCGGGCGGTTCCGTGGTCCACCCCTTGGTGGAGAGCACCGCGCGCACCTCAGCCGACAGCCCCTCCGCGTCGTCGAGCAGGGAGTCGTTGCCCCCCGCGCGGGCCGCACCGCGCAGGGCGACGCCCGCCTCCCGTACCTCCGCCCGTTCGAAGAAGCGCTCGGCGCCACGCAGCTGGTACGGCACGCCCGCGTCGGCCAGGGCCTGTTCGTAGACCTCGGACTGGGAGTTGACCCGGTAGAGCACGGCGATCTCGCCGGCCGGGACACCCGCGGCGATCAGATCGCGGATGCGGCGGGCGGTGCCCTCGGCCTCCGCGGGCTCGTCCGCGTACTCCGTATAGACGGGCTCGGGGCCGGGCTCGCGCTGCGAGACCAGTTCGAGCCGGTGCTCGGCGGCGCGGCCGCGGGCCTGGCCGAGCAGCCCGTTGGCCAGATGGACGACCTGGGGGGTGGAGCGGTAGTCCCGGACCAGCTTGACCACCGTCGCGTTGGGGTGGCGGGTGCGGAAGTTCAGCAGGTGGTCGGGGGTGGCTCCGGTGAAGGAGTAGATCGTCTGGCTGGCATCGCCGACGACGCACAGGGTGTCCCGGTCTCCGAGCCAGAGATCGAGCAGCCGCTGCTGGAGCGGGCTGACGTCCTGGTACTCGTCGACGACGAAGTGCTGGTACTGACGGCGGACGTGGTCGGCGATGTCATGGCGGTCTTGAAGGATGGCGACGGTGAGAAGCAGCACATCCTCGAAGTCGATCACCGAGCGGTCGCGCTTCAGCTGCTCGTACATCGCGTAGATCTGGGAGATCTCGGCCGGGTCGCGCGGGGCGTCGCGCTGGGTCTTGGCGACCACGGCCGGGTAGTCGGCGGGCACGGTCTGGGTGACCTTGGACCACTCGATCTCGCTGGTGACATCGCGCAGCTCGTTGCGGTCGAGGCGGATGCGGCAGCGGGCCGCGGCCTCGGCGACCAGCTGGACCTTGCGCTCCACCAGCCTCGGCAGGTCACCGCCGACCGCTTTCGGCCAGAAGTACTGGAGCTGGCGCAGGGCGGCGGAGTGGAACGTCCGCGCCTGCACCCCGCCCGCGCCGAGCTGGCGCAGCCGTCCCCGCATCTCGCCCGCGGCCCGGTTGGTGAAGGTGACGGCGAGCACGCTCGTCGGCTGGAGTATTCCGGCACGCACCCCGTAGGCGATGCGATGCGTGATCGCGCGCGTCTTGCCCGTACCGGCTCCGGCCAGCACACACACCGGGCCGTGCAGGGCCGTGGCGACCTCGCGCTGCTCGGGGTCCAGGCCGTCGAGCACGGCATCGGCCGACTCGGGGACCTGCGGGAAGAGGGAGGAATGCGTTGCTGCTGTCACCCCGCCATGCTGCCAGGTCGCAAGAGGCCGGTGCGGAGGTTGTCCACAGGGGGGCCGCATCTGTCGTACTAATGCGGGGCGGGCGGCCCGATACGAGGGTGGCCTGCCGCCCGATACGGGGGTGGCCGCGGGAATGGTGGTTGCCTCACGTACGTTCCCCTTCCGTGCGGTGACGCACTTTCCAGCTTCTCCGCATGGCGGATGAGACGGATGAGACGGACTGACGAGACAGAGGAGCGCGAAGACATGCCGGGCACTGTGACGATGTACAGCACCACGTGGTGCGGCTACTGCCGTCGGCTCAAGGGCCAGATGGACCGCGAGGGCATCGCGTACAACGAGATCAACATCGAGCAGGACCCGGAGTCCGCGGCCTTCGTCGAGAAGGCCAACGGGGGCAACCAGACCGTTCCCACCGTCCTGGTGATCGGTTCCACGGGTGTCGAGGCCGTCATGACGAACCCGTCCCTGGCCCAGGTGAAGCAGGCGCTCGCCGTCTGATCCGGTAACTCCCGCAGTACGGGAACGCAGTACGGGAACGCCGCACGGGAACGCCCTCTCCGCTGCTCGACCGGAGAGGGCGTTCGCGTATGCCGTGAGCCGTACGTCAGCCGGCCGTGCCCGGCTTCGGGAGCGGCTTGCCGTACCAGAGCTCGATCAGGCGGGCCGCGATCGAGATGCCGAACGGCGGCATGACCTCGCCCGACTCGAAGGCCGCCGTCAGGTCCTCGCGGGAGAACCAGCGGGCCTCCTCGATCTCATCGCCGTCCACGTCGATCTCCGACGAGGTCGCGCGGGCCATGAAACCGAGCATCAGGCTGGACGGGAACGGCCAGGGCTGGCTGGCGATGTACTCGACCTCGCCGACCGTGATGCCCGCCTCCTCGAAGACCTCGCGGGCCACGGACTGCTCGATCGACTCCCCCGGTTCGACGAAGCCCGCGAGCGTCGAGAAGCGGCCTTCGGGCCAGTGCACCTGGCGGCCCAGCAGCGCGCGGTCCTGGTCGTCCGTCACCAGCATGATGACCGCCGGGTCGGTACGCGGGTAGTGCTCGGCGCCGCAGGCCGGGCAGCGACGGATGTGGCCGGCCGCCGCGATGACCGTGCGTTCGCCGCAGCGCGAGCAGAAGCGGTGCAGGCGCTGCCAGTTCTCCAGGGCCACCGCGTGCACCATCAGGCCGGCGTCGCGGGGGCCGAGCAGCAGCCCGGCCTCGCGCAGGCCGGCCGGACGGGCCGGCTGGTCCATGCGGCCGGGCAGGGAGTCCTTCTGGAGCGCGAAGTAACTGATGCCGTCCTCGTCCGTGCCGAGGAAGTAGCGGTGGGTCTCGGTGACCGGGGCCTCGAAGGCCGGGGTCATGACGATCTCCGTACCGCCGTCGGCCGTGTCGTCGATCAGCACCTGTCCGCCGGAGACGACGAACACACGGGTGGTCGGGTGGCTCCACGCGGCGGACAGCCAGGCCTCGTCGAGGCGGTGGTGCGCCGCCCGGTCGATGCCGCTGGGCGCCGTGAGACCGATGGGCCGGTCTGTGGTGGCGTTGTCGAAGGTGCTCACAGGTGCTTCCTACTCCCCCGGATGGATCGGGTGTTCAGAGGATTCAGCGGAGTGCGGCGGCCAGTTCGCCCCAGAGGTGGGCCGCTG
Organism: Streptomyces sp. NPDC058092; assembly: GCF_042884935.1. Lineage (NCBI taxonomy): Bacteria > Bacillati > Actinomycetota > Actinomycetes > Kitasatosporales > Streptomycetaceae > Streptomyces > Streptomyces sp. NPDC058092. The sequence continues at coordinate 442,636 of NZ_JBHVSY010000001.1, read as the reverse complement.
TCTCCACACCCTTGAACAGAAGGCCGAGTTCGACCTTCTCGTTGGGCGCGTGCCAGCCGTCGGACGGTACGGAGATGCCCAGGAAGAGGACGGGTGCGCCGAGCACGTCCTGCAGGTCGGCGGCGGGCCCCGAGCCTCCTTCGCGGGTGAAGAGGATCTTCTGGCCGAAGGCCCGTCCCATGGCGCGGGCCACGGCCTGCAGGGCGGGGTGGTCCAGCGGCGTCAGGCAGGGGCGGGTGGCGGGCGCGAAGGTGATCCGGTGCCGGACACCGGCCGGAACCTGCGCCTCGGCCCAGGCCCTGACGGTCTGCTGGACGTGGTCGGGGTCCTGGCCCGCGACCAGCCGGAAGCTGATCTTCACCAGGGCGGAGGACGGGATGATCGTCTTGCTGCCGGCGCCCTGGTATCCACCGCCGATACCGTTGACCTCGGCGGTGGGGCGGGCCCAGATGCGTTCCAGCGTGGAGTAGCCGGCCTCGCCCGACGCCGCTCGGGACTTGGCGGTACGCAGCCAGGTCGCCTCGTCGAAGGGCAGTTCGGCGAAGAGCGCGCGCTCGGCGTCGGTGAGTTCCGTCACGCCGTCGTAGAAACCGGGGACCGCGACCCTGCCGTCCGCGTCGTGCAGTGCGGTGACGAGCCGGGCCACGGCCGTCGCCGGGTTGGGGACCGCACCGCCGAACGACCCGGAGTGGATGTCCTGTTCGGGGCCGTACAGCTCGATCTCGCACTCGGCGAGGCCGCGCATGCCCGTGCAGACCGTGGGGGTCGTCTCGTCCCACATGCCGGTGTCGGAGACGATCACGGCGTCGGCGGTGAGCCGGGCGGCCCGCTCCTCGGCCAGGGCGCGGAAGTTCGGGGAGCCGGACTCCTCCTCACCCTCGATCAGCAGCTTGAGGTTGACGGCGGGGGCGGTGCGGCCGGTGGCGGCCAGGTGGGCCCGGACGCCGAGGGTGTGGAAGAACACCTGCCCCTTGTCGTCTGCGGCGCCCCGCCCGTACATACGGCCGTCACGGATCACCGGCTCGAACGGGTCGGTGTCCCAGCCGTCCTCCCGGGCGGCGGGCTGCACGTCGTGGTGCCCGTAGACGAGGACGGTCGGGGCGTCCGCGTCGTCGGACGGCCACTCGGCGAAGACCGCGGGAGCGCCGGGCGTCTCCCAGATCTCGGTGACCGGGAAACCGGTCTCCTTGAGCTTTGCGGACAGCCACTCGGCGCTGCGTCGTACGTCCCCGTCGTGGACCGGCTGGGCGGATACGGACGGGATGCGCAGCCAGTCGGCGAGGTCGTCGAGGAAGGCTGCGCGGTGCTGTTCGGTGTACGTACGGACGGCGCTGTCCGGGGTCTCGCTCATGGCCTTGAGCCTAGTGCCCCGTGGGAGGTGGCTCGTCCAGCAGGATCCGCTCCAGTTCCGCCCGGCCCGGCAGGCGAGTGGGGTGGACGGTCTCTCCGCTGCGTACGTACAGGAACGTGGCGGTCACGGCGGTGAGCGGCAGGTCGTGCAGCTCGGCCCAGGCCAGGCGGTACACGGCGAGCTGGAGGGGGTCGGCGGTGTTGGTGCGGGTGGTCTTCCAGTCGACGATCTCGTACGTGTCCCCGGTGCGGTACACCGCGTCGATACGGCCCCGGATCACCCGGCCGGCCAGCGTGATCTGGAACGGTGTCTCCACGCGGTACGGGGTGCGGCGGGCGTACGGGGTGCGCTCGAAGGCCTCCTTGAGTGCGGCGAGGTCGCGCTCGTCGGCGATCTCGGCGTCGCTCCCGTCGCCGCCGGGCAGCTCGTCCGGCCCGAGCATGGGCAGCGGCAGCTCCTCGAAGCGGGACTCCACCCAGGCGTGGAAACGGGTGCCCCTTCGGGCCGCGGGCTGCGGGGGCCGCGGCATCGGGCGGGCCAGCTCCTGGGCGAAGCCGTCGGGATCGTCGGCGAGACGCAGCAGCTGGGTGGCGGAGAGCGACGCGGGCACGAGGACGTCGCGCACGGTGGCGCGGGCGCGGCGCAGTTCGCCGGTGAGGGCGTCGAGATCACGGTCCCAGGAGGCGAGCGTGCGGGATTCTTCCGGGGTGAGGGTGCGTTTCCCGGCGGGTTCGGGGGTGCGGGCCGCGGGGACGTGCGGAGTGGGGGCGTGTGGAGTGGGGGCGTGTGGAGTGGGGGCGGGGGCCGGGGACGGCGGGGGTTCCGTCGACAGGGCGTCCCAGTCGTCGGCCTCGTCGGGGAACGCCTCGTCGCCGGGGAACGTGGCGTCGCCGGGGAACAGGTCGTCGTCGTACGGGGCGTCGTCAGAGCCGTCGCACGGGTCCGGGGCGTCGGGCAGCGCCTCGTGCGCATCCGGCAGCGCACCGCCCGCCGCGGCCAGGGCCTCCAGATGCGCCATCACCGTGTCCGCGGCGGCCCGGCGGCGGGTCAACGCGGTGTCGTCGAGGGGAAGCGGCCACGCGCGGTCGGCCTCCCTCTCGGCGAGCGCCGGGTTCTCCTCGTTCTCGGCCGGTTCGTCCGCCCAGGCCTCGATCTCGCCGTGTCCGGCCACGCAGTGCTCGTACAGCGCGTGCAGGAAGCCGGACGGGCCGCGCGGCTTCTTCTGGCTCGGGCCCCACCAGTGGCCGGAGCCGAGCAGCAGGGTGCGGGGCCGGGTGAAGGTGACGTATCCGAGGCGGAGTTCCTCGGTGTGCTGGTGCTCCTTCATCTCCTCCTTGAAGCCCTTGAGCCCCTTGGCGTCCCAGGAGTGGAGGACGGGGAGGGTGGCCGTGTCCCCGCGCAGGGCGTGCGGGAGGACCTTGGACTGGGAAGTCCAGGCGTCGCGGGACTGGCTGCTCGGGAACTGGCCGGTGACCAGGCCGGGCACCGCGACGACATCCCACTCCAGGCCCTTGGACTTGTGCGCGGTGAGGACCTTGACCGTGTTCTCGCCGCCGGGCAGGGCGTTGTCCAGGCCCTTCTCGTACTGGACGGCGGTCCGCAGGAAGCCCAGGAAGGCGAGGAGGGTGGCCTCGCCCTCGACGGCAGCGAAGCGGGCGGCCACGTCGAGGAAGTTGGCGAGGGTCTCGCGGCGACGGGCGGCCAGGGCGTGCGGCGACGCGGAGAGCTCGACCTCCAGGCCGGTGGTGGCGAGGACGCGGTGCAGCACGTCCATCAGGGGGTCGGCCAGTGAACGGCGCAGGTCGCGCAGTTCGGCGGCCAGGCGGGCGAAGCGGATGCGGGCCTCGGTGGAGAACGGAAGCCCGTCGTCCACGCCGCCGCCCGATTCGAGGAAGGTGTCCAGCGCGTCGGCGAGCGAGATCACTTCGGCCGGGTCGATGCCCTCGACGGCCTCGGCGAGGCGGCGGTCCGGGTCGGCGTCGTCCGCGTCGCCGTGGGCGGCGCGGTGGACGAGGAGGCGGGCGCGGCGGCCGAGGAGCGCCAGGTCGCGGGGGCCGATCCGCCAGCGGGGGCCGGTGAGCAGCCGGACCAGGGAGGCGTTGGCACCGGGGTCCTGAAGGACCTCGCAGACCGCGACGAGGTCGGCGACCTCCGGCAGGTGCAGCAGCCCGGACAGGCCGACGACCTCGACCGGGATGTCACGGGCCACCAGCGCCGCCTGGATCTCCGGGAAGTCGCCCGCGGTGCGGCACAGGACGGCGATCTCGCCGGGCGCCTTGCCAGTGGTGACGAGGTGGGCGATCGAGTCGGCCAGCCAGTCGATCTCTTCGGTGTGGGTACGCAGCAGGGCACAGCGGACGATGCCGTCGCGCTCGGCACCAGGGGCGGGGCACAGGGCCTCGACGCCCTCGTGCATGACGCGCAGGGGGGCCGCGAGGCCATTGGCGAGGTGGAGGAGCCGGCCGCCGCTGCGGCGGTTCTCGCTGAGGGAGTAGCGGGTGGCGGGGGTGCCGTCGGCGTGTGGGAAGTGGAGCGGGAAGTCGTCGAGGTTGGCCACGGAGGCACCGCGCCAGCCGTAGATCGCCTGACAGGGGTCGCCGACGGCGGTGACGGCGTGCCCGGTGGCCGCTGCGCCTTCGGGGCCGCCGCCGTGGGGGCCGCCACCTTCCGGACCGCGGCCGAAGAGGGCGGAGAGCAGCAGGCGCTGGGCGACCGAGGTGTCCTGGTACTCGTCGAGCAGCACGACGCGGAACTCGTCGCGCAGGATCGCGCCGACCTCCGGGCGGGTGAGGGCCAGCTCGGCGGAGAGCGCGATCTGGTCGCCGAAGTCGAGGAGGTCGCGGCTCTTCTTGGCCTCGCGGTAGCGGCGGGTCAGTTGCAGCAGCTCTCGGCGGGCCTGGGCCGTCTCGGGGATCTTGCGCAGCTCGGCGTTGGTGAGCCGGGCCGATTCGAGCGTGCGGAGCAGGTCGGTGTCGTACTCCGCGAGCTGTTCGGGGCGTACGAGATGTTCGGCCAGCTCGGCGTCGAGGGCCAGCAGATCGCTGACCAGTGTGGGGAACGACCTGGTCAGGGCCGGGTAGGGGCCGGGCGCCTCGCGCAGTACGCGGGCGGCGAGCTGGTAGCGGGTGGCGTCGGCGAGGAGGCGGGTGGTGGGTTCGAGGCCGATGCGCAGTCCGTGCTCGGTGAGGAGCCGGCCGGCGAAGGCGTGATATGTGGAGATGCTGGGCTCGCCCGGGGGGTTGTCCGGGTCGATGGCGTCCGGATCGGTGACCCCGGCCGCGACCAGGGCCTTGCGGACGCGCTCGGCGAGCTCGCCCGCCGCCTTGTTGGTGAAGGTGAGTCCGAGGACCTGCTCGGGGGCCACCTGCCCCGTCCCCACCAGCCACACCACACGCGCCGCCATCACCGTGGTCTTCCCCGACCCGGCTCCGGCCACGATCACCTGCGGGGCGGGCGGCGCTGTGATGCAGGCCGTCTGCTCCGGGGTGAACGGGATCCCGAGGAGCTCCTTCAGCTGCTCGGGATCAGTGATAGGTGAGGACACCCGACCGAGGCTAACCGGACGCACTGACAACGTGCCGGGGCCGCCGGACGGTCCGGGCCGGCCGGTGGCCCGCACCCGCCCACCACGGGCATCCGGATCACGCCCCGGACCGGTCCGGGGAAAACGGGACGGACGAGACGGACGAGACGGACGGGACGGACGAGACGGACGAGACGGACGAGACGGACGAGACGGACGAGACGGACGAGACGGACGAGACGGACGAGACGGACGAGACGGACGAGACGGCCACCGGAGACGTCACCGACGAAGAGACGTCACCGACAAAGACAAGCCACAGGAAATGTCTCACTCCAGGATGTGCCGGCCCTCCGACTGTGCGCTGCACGAGGCGCGGAAGGCGCAGTGCGTGCAGTGCTGGCCGGTCGTGGGCGTGAACCGTTCGTCCAGGACCCGTCCGGCGGCCGTGGCCAGCAGGTCGGGGACCCACTCACCGGAGAGAGGCTCCTGGGCCTGCACCTTGGGAAGGGCGTCGCCGCCCTCCTTCTTGGGGGCGGGCTGGCGCAGCTGTACGAGTTCGGCGCCGCCGGGCACGGGGCGCCGCCCGTCGAAGATCTCGTCGACCGCCCCTTCCCGTACGGCCAGCTGGTACACGGCGAGCTGGGGGTGGCGGGTGACCTCGTCCTTGGTCGGGGACTGTTTGCCGGTCTTGAAGTCGACGACGTACGCCCGGCCATCGGCGTCCTGTTCGACGCGGTCCATGGAGCCCCGGATGCGTACCTCGTACTCCCCCGCCTCCAGCGTCACGTCGAAGTCGTGCTCACTGGCGGCGGGGGTGCGCCCGGCGCGGTCCATGACGTGCCAGCGCAGAAAGCGTTCGAGGGCGCCCCTGGCCTGTTCCTTCTCCTGCTGGGACTTCCAGGGGGCGTCGAAGACGAGGCCGTCCCAGACCGAGTCGAGCCGCTCCATCAGGACGGCCAGATCGGCGGGGGTGCGCCCGGATGCCACCTCGTCGGCCAGGACGTGGACGACATTGCCGAAGCCCTGGGCGGCCGTCGCCGGGGCGTCCGCCTTCACCTCGCGGCCGAGGAACCACTGGAGCGCGCAGGTGTTGGCGAGCTGGTCGAGCGCGCTGCCGGACAGGGCCACGGGCTGGTCCCGGTCGCGGAGCGGGACGGTGGAGCGGGTCGGCTCGTACAGGCCCCACCAGCGGTAGGGGTGGGCCGCGGGTACGAGCGGCTGGCCCTCGTCGTCGGTGAGCGCGGCGAGGCGGGCGAGGCGGTGGGCGGCTTCCTCGCGCAGGGCGTCGGAGGCGTCGGGGTCGACGGTGGTGGCGCGGAGTTCGGCGACGAGCGCGGCGACGGCGAGCGGGCGGCGCGGTCGGCCGGTCACGTCGCGCGGTTCGACGCCGAGCTCGGTGAGGAAGCGGGACGGCTGATCGCCGTCGTCGGCGGGTGCCTTGACCGCGGTGACGACGAGACGTTCGCGGGCCCGGGTCGCCGCGACGTAGAAGAGGCGGCGTTCCTCGGCGAGGAGGGCACCGGGGGTGAGCGGTTCGGCCAGGCCGTCGCGGCCGATCCGGTCCGCTTCGAGCAGCGAACCGCGGCGGCGCAGGTCCGGCCAGAGCCCCTCCTGCACGCCTGCGACGACGACGAGGCGCCATTCCAGGCCCTTGGAACGGTGCGCGGTCATCAGCCGTACGGCCTCGGGGCGCACCGCGCGCCTGGACAGGGTGTCGGCGGCGATGTCCTGGGCGTCGACCTCCTCCAGGAAGTTGAGCGCGCCCCGTCCGCCGGTACGTTCCTCGGCTCGGGCCGCCGTGTCGAAGAGCGCGCAGACGGCGTCGAGGTCGCGGTCGGCATTGCGGCCGCCCGCGCCCCCGCGCAGTGCGGCACGCTCCAGCCGCCCCGGCCACGGAGTGCCCGCCCACAGCTCCCACAGAGCCTCCTCCGCGGTGCCGCCGCCTTCGAGGAGCTCACGCGCCTTGCGCAGGAGCGCGCCGAGGCGCTGGGCGCCGCGGGCGTACGCCGGATCGTGGGCGACAAGCCGTTCGGGCTCGGCGAGCGCACGCGCCAGCAGGTCTCCGGAAGGCGCCGGTACGCGATTCCCGGCGGCCCGCTCCTCGTCGCGCAGGGCCCGGCCGAGCCGGCGCAGGTCGGCCGCGTCCATGGAGCCGAGAGGGGAGGTGAGGAGGGTCAGGGCGGTCTCGGTGTCCAGCCAGGAGGGCGCTTCGGGGGCGGGCGGTTCCCCGGTGGGCCTGCCGGGTTTCTGGTCGGGTTCCCCGGTGGGCCTGCCGGGTTCCTGGTCGGGTTCCCCGTCGAGATCGCGGTCGGGTTTCCCGTCAGGTTCCTGGTTGTCGGGTTCCCCGTCGAGATCGCGGTCGGGTTCCCCGTCAGGTTCCTGGTTGTCGGGTTCCCGGTCGGATTCCCGGTCGGGTTCCCGGTCGGATTCCCGGTCGGATTCCCGGTCGGGAACGGGAGCCTCCGCGCCCGGCGTGCTCCGGCGCAGGGCCGCTGTGGCGACCGCGCGGAGGGCTGTCAGGAGCGGGGCCACCGCCGGTTCGTGGCGCAGGGGGAGGTCGTCGCCGTCGACCTCCAGGGGCACGCCGGCCGACGTCAGGGCCCGGCGCACGGAGGGGATCATGCGGCCTCCGGCCCGTACGAGCACCGCCATCTCCTGCCACGGGACGCCGTCCTCCAGATGCGCCCGGCGCAGCAGATCGGCGATGTTGTCCAGCTCGGCGGAGGCGGTCGGATAGGTGTACGCCTCCACGCTGCCGCCCTCGCGGACCGCGGCGAGCTCCCGGTGGGCGCGGACCTTCGCCGAGGGCAGCCGGGTCAACGGCATCCGGCGGGTGAGCAGCCGGGTGGCGGCCAGCAACTGTCCGCCGGAACGGCGCGAGGTGGTGAGGACGCCGACCGGGGCCGGGGCGCCGTCCGCCCGCCGGAACATGTCCGGGAAGTCGAGGATGCCGTTCACATCGGCGCCCCGGAACGCGTAGATCGACTGGTCCGGGTCACCGAAGGCGATCAGTTCCCGGCCGCCCCCGGCGCCCGGAGCGCTCCCCCGGTTGCCGGCCAGCGCACGCAGCAGCCGTACCTGCGCCGGGTCCGTGTCCTGGTACTCGTCCACGAACACCGCGTCGTATCGCCCGGCCAGCAGCTCCGACACCTCGGGGCGCTCCGCAAGCAGGACGGCCCGGTGCACCAGCTCCGCGTAGTCCAGCACTCCCTGCGCGTCCAGCACATCCAGGTACTCGGCGAGGAAGGCGGCGGCGGCGCCCCAGTCCGGACGGCCGGTGCGGCGGGCGAAGTCGGCCAGCGCGTCCGGGCCCAGACCCAGCTCGCGGCTGCGGGCGAGCACCGCCCGTACCTCGTCGGCGAAACCGCGCGTGGTCAGGCAGGCCCGCAGCTCGTCGGGCCAGCGGATGCGCGGGAAGCCGTCCCGTTCCAGTTCGAGCTGGCCTGCGAGCAGCTCGCGGACGGTCACGTCCTGCTCCGGCCCGGAGAGCAGCCGCGTCGGTTCGGCGAAGAGGTCGGCGTCCTGATGGGCGCGGACCAGCGCGTAACAGAAGGAGTGGAACGTGGTGGCCTGCGGACCGCGGGCGGCACCGAGCCGGGCGGCCATCCGGTCGCGCAGCTCCACGGCGGCCTTGCGGCTGAAGGTGAGGACCAGGATGCGGGCCGGGTCGGTGCCCGAGGTCACACGTGTGGCGACCGCCTCGACGAGCGTGGTCGTCTTGCCGGTGCCGGGTCCGGCGAGCACCAGGAGCGGGCCGCCGGGGTGATCAACCACCGCGCGTTGCGCCGCGTCCAGGAGAGGGGGGTCCACGGAGCCGGGCGGGGTGCGCACCAGTCGGTACGCGCCCGCGGTCCGCTGCCGTGCCTGACGGTGCGGACTGTGCCGGGTGGTGGAGGAGGAGCTCACGTGGGTCGCCGGTCCTGGTGGGTGTACTGGGTGTACGTGTCGGGTGTACTGGATGTACGTGGGTTGTGCGTGCGTGCACGCGGGTTGTGCGTGCGCGTACCGGGTGTACTGGTGATGAGAGTGCGGTGCGTGCTGGGAACTGACGACGCTACGCCAGCGGGGACGCGGTACGGGGCGAGTCCGCTGCGTGCCTCGTCACGTTCGGGGGCACGGGTGTCGCAGGTGTCACAGATATCGCAGGTACCACAGGCGTCGCAGGTGCCACACCTCTCGCGGGTACCACGCGTCTCGGGAGTGCCGTCGCGCAACGCGTCGTGTTCCGCATCACGCACCGGGCCGGGCGCCGCCCATTGGTCACCCGAATGGCCGAAGCTGTCAGATGTGAGCACCTCCACCCCTGTCCCTGTCCGCGTCCGCGTCCGCGACCGCGCGACCGGTGACGCCGTCCCACCGCGCCCGCTTCATGTCGAGGCGCGGCAGATGGCCCTCCGCACGGCGCGACGCCTCGCGCAACGGGGTGCTCTCCTCGCGGTAGTGGTCCAGCGCCCGCAGTTCGTGGCCGGGCAGCAGCGCCCCGTCGGCGCGCACCACACGCCACCACGGCACCGCGGCCCCGTACAGCGCCATGACCCGGCCGACCTGGCGCGGGCCGCCGTCGCCGAGCCACTCGGCGACATCTCCGTACGTCATGACACGGCCGGGCGGGATCAGCTCGGCGACATCGAGGACCCGCTCCGCGTACTCCGGCAGCTCGTCGATCGCCCGGTCGTCGCTCGTCCCGTTGCCGCTCGTCCGGTGTTGGCTCATCCGACCCATCCTGCCGTACACCACCGACAGCCCGGCCCGGTCCGCGGGCGCCCGTTCATGGGGTGTGCGTGCGGAAGCAAAGGGGCGTATCTTGCGCTTCGCGTGTCCGCGCAGTGCACCCTGATGCCCTCCTCTGTCGCCGGGCCGTGCCACCATCGTGCGGGCGGTGACCGGTGATACGAGAACACGAAGACCAATCAGAGGCGACGAAGGAGCAGGGCGTGCAGCCACCGAAGGCGGCGGACGCCCCTGACGCCGAGCCGTACTCGGACGTGCCGGACGGGCCCGCCGAAAAGCCCGGTGCGGAACAAGAAGAGCCCGGCGCGGAGCAAGGTACGCCCGGTGCGGAGCAAGGTACGCCGGGTACGGAGCAAACAAAGCACGGCGCGGAGCAAGCGGAGCAAGACGCATCCGGCGCGCAGCAAACAACGCCCGGTGCCGGGCGGCAGGACGTCCCCGAGCACCTGACCGGCTCGACGCTCTCGGCCGCCGCGGCGGAGCAGGCCGAGCGCGTCTCGGGTGACGAGCCGTTGCTCCCCGCCCGGGTGCACCGCCCCTCCGATCTCATGCGGCTCCTCATCGGCGTCCTGGCGATCGTCATCCTGTTCGCGATCGCCGCGTTCGCCCACGGCACGACCACCGGCCTCGAACAGGACATCAACAAGGGCACCGGCCAGGCGCCCGACATCCTGATCAAGATCGCCGGGCTGGTATCCAGCATCGCCGTGCTGCTCGTTCCGGTCGCCTTCGCCATCGAGCGGCTGATCAAACGCGACGGGCTACGGATCGCGGACGGCGTGCTCGCCGCCGTACTGGCGCACGGTGTCACGCTCGCCGCCGACCTCTGGGTAGCCAAGTCCGCCCCCGGCACCATCCAGGACGCCCTGACCCAGCCGCAGCCCGGTGACGCGCTCACCGATCCCGTACACGGCTATCTCGCCCCCGTGATCGCCTATATGACGGCGGTCGGGATGGCGAGACGGCCGCGCTGGCGGGTCGTGCTGTGGGTGGTGCTGCTGCTCGACGCGTTCGCCATGCTGGTCGGCGGCTACACGACCCCGTTCTCGATCGTCCTCACCGTGCTGATCGGCTGGACCGTGGCGTACGGCACGCTGTACGCGGTCGGCTCGCCCAACGTACGGCCGACCGGTCAGCACCTGATGGCCGGTCTGCGCCATGTCGGCTTCCACCCGGTCACCGCGATGCGCGCCGAGGACGCACCCGACTCCGGCGACCAGAACGACCGGGGGCGCCGCTATCTGGTCACCCTGGAGGACGGGCCACCGCTCGACGTGACGGTCGTCGACCGCGAGCAGCAGGCCCAGGGCTTCTTCTACCGGGTGTGGCGCAGGCTCACGCTGCGCGGCATCACCCAGCGCCGTTCCATCCAGTCGCTGCGCCAGGCGCTGGAGCAGGAGGCGTTGCTCGCGTACGCGGCGATCGCCGCCGGAGCCAACGCTCCCAAGCTGATCGCCACCTCCGAACTCGGGCCCGACGCCGTGATGCTCGTGTACGAGCACATCGGCGGCCGTTCCCTGGACGCACTGGAGGACTCGGAGATCACCGACGAGCTGGTGCGCGGCGCCTGGCGTCAGGTGAAGGCACTCCAGTCGCGGCGGATCGCGCACCGCAGGCTCACCGGTGACGCCATCCTGGTGGACCGTTCCGGCAAAGTGTTCGTCACCGATCTGCGCGGCGGCGAGATCGCGGCCGGGGATCTGGTCCTGCGGATGGACGTCGCCCAGCTGCTGACCACCACGGGTCTGCGGGTGGGCGCCGAGCGGGCCGTGGCCGGTGCGCTGGAGGTGCTGGGGCCCGATGCCGTAGCGGACTGTCTGCCGTTGCTCCAGCCGATCGCGCTGAGCCGCTCCACCCGGGCAACCCTGCGCCGGCTCGCCCGGGAACGCTCGCAGCGCGAGCGCGAGGCGGTGCTCGACGCGTCGGACGCGGCCAAGCGGGCCCGGGCACTCGAACACGGGGCAGCGGCTCAGGAGCCCGCCACCGCCGCCGCGGGTACCGACCACAAGGCGGCCCGCAAGGCCGCCCGCAAGTCGCTCCGTATCCAGAAGCAGGCCGAGAAGCGGGCCATGGAAGACGCCCTGGAAGAGGCGCGCGAGGAGGATCTGCTCTCCCAGATGCGGCAGCAGGTGCTGCTGATCCGGCCGCAGGCACCGGTCGAACCGGTCCGGCTGGAGCGCATCAAGGCGCGCACCCTGCTCAGCTGCATCGCCGGCGCGATCGCCGCGTACTTCCTCATCTCGCAGGTCACCCAGGCGGACTTCGGTGCGGTTGTCGAGCAGGCGGAATGGGGCTGGGTGGCGGCCGCGGTCGGCTTCTCGGCCCTCAGCTATGTCGCGGCGGCGATGAGCCTGCTGGGCTTCGTGCCGGAACGGGTGCCGTTCGGCAAGACCGTGCTGGCGCAGGTCGCCGGGTCCTTCGTGAAGATCGTCGCCCCGGCCGCGGTCGGCGGTGTCGCACTGAACACCCGCTTCCTCCAGCGTGCCGGCGTGCGCCCGGGGCTCGCCGTGGCGAGTGTCGGCGCCTCGCAGCTGTTCGGTCTCGGCTGCCACATCCTGTTGCTGGCGGCGTTCGGCTATCTGACCGGTACCGAGAGGACCCCGTCCTCGCTCACGCCTTCCAGGACCGTGATCGCCGGGCTGCTGACGGTCGCCGTGCTGGTGCTGGTGGTGACGGCGGTCCCGTTCCTGCGGAAGTTCGTGGTGACACGGGTGCGGTCGCTGTTCGCCGGAGTCGTACCGCGCATGCTCGACGTGGTGCAGCGGCCGCAGAAGCTGCTGACGGGCATCGGCGGGATGCTGCTGCTGACCGGCCTGTTCGTGATGTGTCTGGACGCGTCGGTCCGGGCGTTCAGCGGCCCGGATGTGCCGCATCTCAGTTACGCGAGCATCGCGGTGGTCTTCCTGGCCGGTAACGCGCTGGGATCGGCGGCGCCCACACCGGGCGGCATGGGCGCGGTCGAGGGCGCGCTGACACTCGGGCTGATCGCGGTCGGCCTGCCGAAGGAGGTCGCGGCACCGGCCGTTCTGCTCTACCGGCTGCTGACGCTGTGGCTGCCGGTGCTTCCCGGCTGGCTCTGCTTCAACCATCTGACCCGCAAGGGCGAGCTCTGACCCGCAGGACGAAGACGGACTCCGACGCGCGTACGGCCGCGGACGAGCTCTGACGGGTCCTCAGCCGTCCTGAGAGCTCTTCCTCAGGTCGTCGGCCGCCCGTGAGGCCGGTCGGGCGATCCGGGCGCCCCCCGGCCACCCGCTTGGACCGGTGCCCGTGCAACGGTCCGGTTCCCGCCGCACGATGGGGCCATGAGGACCTCCCCCGCCCTGCGTGCCGCCGCTCTCGCCGCCACCGTCACCGTGCTCCTTCCCCTCACCGCCTGCTCGGAGAGCGGCGACAAGGGCGGCCCGGACGGGCCGCAGAGCTCCCCGCTCGCCGCGAACGCCGTCGAGGCGAGCAGCAGCTCCGGCGACCTCGCCTCCCAGAAGCTGACGTGGAAGCCCTGCCCCGCCCCGTCCCCCGAGCAGGGCAGCGGAAAGGCCCCGTCGCCCCTGCCCGGCGGCACGCCCTGGGAGTGCTCCTTCATGAAGGTCCCGCTCGACTACGCGAAGCCCGGCGGCGAGACGATCGAACTGGCGCTCATCCGGGCCAGGGCCAGGAACCTGGACAAACGGATCGGCTCCCTCATCTTCAACTTCGGCGGTCCCGGCGCCTCCGGCGTCTCCACCCTGCCCGCTTTCGGCACCGACTACGACAAGCTCCGCACCCGCTACGACCTGGTCAGCTTCGATCCGCGCGGGGTCGGCGGCAGCGCGGGCGTGGAGTGCGAGACCGACCGGCAGCTCGACGCCCGCTACGAGACCGACGGCACCCCGGACACCCGCGCCGAGGTGAACGCCTTCGTCAAGGACACCAAGACGTTCGCGCTGGCCTGCAAGAAGAACTCCGGCAAGGAGCTCCCTTACGTCGGCACCACCAACGCCGCCCGCGACATGGATCTGATGCGTCAGGTGCTCGGCGACAAGAAGCTGTACTACTTCGGCATCTCGTACGGCACCCAGCTGGGCGGCGTCTACGCCCACCTGTTCCCGAAGAACGTCGGCAGGTCGGTGCTGGACGCGGTCATCGACCCGACCCAGGACTCCGCACAGGCCTCGCTCGGCCAGGCCAAGGGGTTCCAGCTCGCGCTGGACAACTTCACCAAGGACTGCGCGGACCGCGGCGCCGCGTGCAAGCTTCCCGGTTCCACCGGGAAGGAGGTCGAGCAGGGCATCTCCGGCCTTCTCGCCCGGCTGGAGAAGAAGTCGATCCCTGGGCTCGGGACCCGGCAGCTGACGCAGACCCTGGCCACCACCGGCATCGCGACCGCCCTCTACTCCAAGGAAACCTGGCCTCTGCTGGAGCAGGGAGTGGACGAGGCCGACGGCGGGAACGGCGCGCTGCTCCTCGCCCTCGCGGACTCGCTGAACGGCCGTTCCGAGGACGGCCGCTACGACAACTCCATGGCCGCCAACGCCGCCATCAACTGCGCCGACTCCAAGCAGCGGTTCACCGTCGACCAGACCCGGGCGAAGCTCCCGGAGTTCCAGTCCGCCTCCAAGGTCTTCGGTGACTATCTGGGCTGGAGCCTGATGGGCTGCACCGGCTGGCCGGTGGCGGGCGCCTGGAAGACCCCGGACGTCAGCGCCCCGGGCGCGGCCCCCGTCCTCGTCATCGGCAACACCGGCGACCCGGCGACCCCGTACGCGGGCGCGAAGGCGATGGCCGACGCGCTGGGCAAGGGTGTCGGTGTGCGGCTGACGTACAAGGGCCAGGGGCATGGCGCGTACAACAGTGGCAACGCCTGTGTGCAGAAGGCCGTGGGCGGCTATCTGCTGGACGGCAGGGTTCCGGCGGCCGGGACCGTCTGCAAGTAGACCCCGGCTGTGATCCGCCGGACAGGCCCTGGCATGGGCGCACTTTCTGTACGTAGTACGTACAGGTACATGGGGAGGACGTACACGTGGCAGGACACGCACGCGCCGGGGCTCTGGCCGGCACCGCAGTACTGCTGACGGGACTGCTCGTCGGCTGTGACAGTGGTACGGACGACAAACCGGCCGACAGGACGGACCGCGGTGCGGCGTCCTCGCCCGGCAAGTCGTCCGCCACGGCGGGCGGGCAGCCCGGCACACCCGCCCTGCCCGCCGCGCTCACCTCCCAGCGGCCGGACTGGAACAGCTGCAAGGCCCCCGCGGGCGGCAGCGCTCCCGGTGCCGGCTGGCGGTGCGCGACCGCGGAGGTGCCGCTGGACTACGCGAAGCCGGACGGCGACACGATCCGGATCGCGCTGATCCGCAAGAAGGCCCGGGACAAGGGCCGGCGGCTCGGCTCGATGCTGTTCAACTTCGGCGGCCCCGGCGGTTCGGGGGTCTCGAAACTGCCGCGCGCCGCCGGTTCGTACGAGAAGCTCAACGCCCGCTACGACCTGGCGAGCTTCGACCCACGCGGGGTCGCGGCCAGCGCGGGGGTGAACTGCCGTACCGACAAGGAGGCGGAGGGCGCCTACCGGAGGGTCGACATGACTCCGGACTCGACGGCGGAGGAGGCCGCGTTCATGAAGGACGGCGCGGACTTCGGTGCCGGCTGCGAGCGCCGCTCCGGCAAGGTCCTGCCGTACGTCGGTACGACGAACGCCGCCCGGGACATGGACCTGATCCGCGAGGTGCTCGGCGACAAGAAACTCACCTATTTCGGCATGTCGTACGGCACGGAGCTGGGCGGCACCTACGCGCACCTCTTCCCGGAGAAGGTGGGCCGCACCGTCCTGGACGCCGTCGTCGACCCGACCGCGGACGCGATCGGGCACGCCCGCAACCAGGCGACGGGATTCCAGCGTGCGCTGGAGAACTACCTCAAGGACCACGGCCAGGACCCTGAGGCGGGCACGGAACGCATCGCCCGACTGCTGGAACGGATCGACAAGAAGCCGCTGCCGACCGCCTCGGGCCGTGAGCTCAACCAGTCTCTGGCCATCACCGGCATCGTCATGCCGCTCTACTCCAAGAGCAACTGGCCGTATCTGACCCAGGCGCTGGACGAGGCCGAGAAGAGGGGCACCGGCACGATGCTGCTGCAGATGGCCGACGCGTACAACGGCCGGAACGAGAAGGGCCACTACGACACCCAGAGCCACTCGCAGCGCGCCATCTCCTGCGCGGACAGCAAGCTCCGGCCGACGGCGGCCGAGGTCCGGGCCATGCTGCCCGAATTCCGGCAGCTGTCCCCGGTGTTCGGACCGTTCCTGGCGTGGGACACGGCCGGCTGGTGTGCGCAGTGGCCGGTGAAGGGTGAGCACGACAACCCGGAGGCGAGCGCTCCGGGCGCCGGTCCGATCCTGGTCGTCGGCACGACCGGCGACCCTGCGACGCCCTACGAGGGTGCGCGGAAGATGGCGGACGAACTGGGCAAGGGCGTCGGCGTCATGCTCACCAACAAGGGCGAGGGGCACGGCTCGTACGGTGAGAGCGCGTGCGTGACGTCGACCGTGGACGCGTACTTCCTCGACGGCAAGGTCCCGGCGGACGGCAAGACCTGCTCACGACGCGGATCCGGGCGGATCCCGGGGGCCTGAGACCCCGGGGGACGCCGAAGGGGCCGGTCCGCAGCACGCGGACCGGCCCCTTGGAAGCGTTCGTACTCAGTACAACAGCTCGGTACACACAGGCTCAGTACACCGGCTTCTCGGGCTCGATCTGGTTGACCCAGCCGATCACGCCGCCGCCCACGTGCACCGCGTCGGCGAAGCCCGCCGACTTGAGGACCGCGAGAACCTCGGCGCTGCGGACACCGGTCTTGCAGTGCAGGACGATGCGCTTGTCCTGCGGGAGGTCCTGGAGGGCGTTGCCCATCAGGAACTCGTTCTTCGGGATCAGCCGGGCGCCGGGGATCGAGACGATCTCGAACTCGTTCGGCTCACGGACGTCGATGATCTCGATCTTCTCGTCCGCGTCGATCCACTCCTTGAGCTGCTTCGGAGTGATCGTGGAGCCGAGCGCCGCCTCCTGGGCCTCCTCGGACACGACGCCGCAGAAGGCCTCGTAGTCGATGAGCTCGGTGACGGTCGGGTTCTTGCCGCAGACCGCGCAGTCGGGGTCCTTGCGGACCTTGACCTGGCGGTACTGCATCTCGAGGGCGTCGTAGATCATCAGCCGGCCGACCAGCGGGTCGCCGATACCGGCGAGCAGCTTGATGGCCTCGGTGACCTGGATGGAGCCGACGGAGGCGCAGAGCACCCCGAGCACGCCGCCCTCGGCGCACGAGGGAACCATGCCCGGCGGGGGCGGCTCCGGGTAGAGGCAGCGGTAGCAGGGACCGTGCTCGGACCAGAAGACGGACGCCTGGCCGTCGAACCGGTAGATCGAGCCCCAGATGTACGGCTTGTTCAGCAGTACGGCCGCGTCGTTGACCAGATAGCGGGTGGCGAAGTTGTCCGTGCCGTCCACGATCAGGTCGTACTGGGCGAAGATGTCCATCACGTTGTCGGCTTCGAGCCGCTCCTCGTGAAGGACCACGTTCACGTACGGGTTGATGCCCAGCACCGAGTCCTTGGCGGACTCGGCCTTGGAACGGCCGATGTCGGCCTGGCTGTGGATGATCTGGCGCTGCAGGTTCGACTCGTCGACCTCGTCGAACTCCACGATGCCGAGTGTGCCGACACCGGCGGCGGCCAGGTACATCAGGGCCGGCGAACCGAGACCGCCGGCGCCGACACAGAGCACCTTCGCGTTCTTCAGCCGCTTCTGCCCGTCCATCCCCACATCCGGGATGATCAGGTGGCGGGAGTACCTGCGGACCTCGTCGACGGTGAGCTCAGCAGCTGGCTCGACCAGGGGTGGCAGCGACACAGGAACCTCAACAATGCAGGTGGTCGGTTTCTACGTACTTCGGCTACGTACGGTTGTTCTTGCCGTAACACTGCCACGCCCCTTCTCATTCCGAGATACCCGGTCCGATCCGCGAGACGATTTCGTCCCAGTACCCGGGCAGCGCTGCGAATGGGTCGGTTTGTCCGTGCCGTCCGTCCCGCCCGTGCTGTCCGCGCTGTCCGTCCCGGTCCGTGAAGAAGATCGTGCCCGCGCCCTGCCAGCGGGCGATGCGCATGGCCTCTTCGAGATGGGTGCGCGGAACGCCGTGGACGAAGTGCGCGAACCGCTCCGGCGGATAGGCGGCGGTCCACTCCGCCACCTGTGCCCAGCGGTAGTCGGTCCAGGGGCCGGAGAAGGTGACCAGCTGGTCGGCGGCCTCGGCGTAACCCGGATGCGGATGGGTGCCCAGCCCCAGCACCAGCGGCCCGTGCCCCTCCCCGCCTTCGTCGTGTTCGAGGAGCGCGGCGAGTGTGCTGGTGAGACGGCGGACGGCCGGGAGTTCGGCACGGCCGGCCGGGCACCGGCCGAGATAGAAGCCGTCGACGCGGTACCAGTCGAGGAAGGACTGCGCGTCGGCGATCAGCTCTCCGAAGAGGCGGCTGCCGAAGGCCAGATCGAGATGGCCGAGCAGCCGGCCGCCTGCGGCCCGGGCGGAGTCCTGCGGGGTCTCGCCGTGCACGGCCCGTTCCCGGGCATTGCGGAGCCGGCCCGCGGCCTCCAGACAGTGCGGGTCGGGGCGGGCACCCGGGCCGTCGTCGATGTTGAGGACCGCCCAGTGCAGCGGGGTGCCGGGGCGGGTGAGCTCGGCCCATTCGGTGGGGGCGAGCAGCGGATGGGCGTAACCGGGGACACCGAAGCCGAGCTGTTCGGCGCCGCCGGTCCGGCGGGCGGTGCCGGTGGAGGTCAGATACGGCACGCCGCCTCCATCCAGATGTCGGCCAGGGACTCCTCCAGATTGATCCGGGGGCGCCAGCCGAGCCGGTCCCTGGCGGTGCGGACGTCGGCCTGCTGCCAGGCGCCGCAGCCGTCCGGGTAGGGGGACGGCGTCGCCGAGAGGTGCTCGATGACCGACTCGGGCGAGGACCGCGGGGCACCGATGGGCAGCCGGGGCGGGGGCGCGTCGAGCTCGTGGAGTGCGCCCGCGTATCCGGCGACCCTGGCGAGGACGGCGGCCGCGTCCCGGAGCCGCACGGCGCGGCCGGTGCCGATGTTGACGACGCCCTGCGCCGCGGACAGCGAGGCGGCGTGCACGGCTCGCGCGACATCGCGTACGTCGACGAAGTCGCGCTGCACGCCGAGGCCGCTGAGCTTCAGTTCGCCGTCACCGGACTGCATGGCCCGGCGCATCGCCTCGGCGAGCCTGCCGAGCGGGGAACCGGCCGGGGTGCCGGGGCCGACCGGGGAGAAGACCCGCAGCACGACCGCGTCGAGGCCGGAACCGAGGACGAGTTCGGTGGCGGCGAGCTTGCTGACGCCGTACGGGCCGCCGGGGCGCGGAATCGCGTCCTCCGCGGTCGATGAGCCGGGCTGCGAGGGCCCGTACTCCGACGAACAGCCGACCTGGACGAGCCGGGCCGTACAGCCGCTGCGTCGCATCGCCTCGCAGACGGTGGCGACGGCGACGGTGTTGTGGCGGGTCAGATCGCGGGCCCCGCCGCGGGTGGCGCCCGCGCAGTTGACGATGACGCCGGGGTGGACGGCGTCCAGGAAGCGGGTCAGCGCGCCGGGGCTGCCGCCGGCGAGGTCGAACCGCACGTCGGCGTCGTCGCCGCGGCCGAGCGCCGTGAGATGCACGGCGGGGTCGGCGAGCAGGCGGTCGGCCACGAACCGGCCGAGGAATCCATTGGCTCCGAGCAGCAGCACCCTCATCGCGCGCCCCCTCGGTGCCGACGGCGGGCTGCCGGTGCGGGGAATTGGGGGGTCATGTCCGGTGTCTCCTTGAGGAAGTGACGTGTGGTGCGGTACGGGGGAAGGGACCCGCGGCGTCGGCTCCGCGGGGCATGTGGGTGGTTCTTATGCGGGGGTTCTTATACGGGGGTTCTTATGCGGGGGGCTTACGGGGAGCGGTGGTGCGGCTTCGGTTACCCGTTGCTACGGGTTTCGTCGTCGGACTGCGCTCGGGTGTGGGCGGATGCCCTGGACAGGACGACGGCGGCGGTGATCAGCAGCCCGAGCGCGGCCGCGCCACAGGCGAGGGCGGGTACGGCTCCGGTGCCTGCCGCCATGACCAGGGCGTCGACGGGGCGGGCGAGGAAGTGCAGGCCGGGCAGCCGCCCGGTCAGGACCAGGGCGGGTGCCAGCGCTTCGACGGCGCAGGCGGCGGCAAGTCCGACGGTCGCGGGTTCGGGGAAGCCGTGCACGGCCAGCAGCCGGGCCAGCAGGAGCAGCACACCGAGCGCGGCCGCCCCCACGAAGGGGCCGCCGCCCCCGTATCCCAGGTGCGCGAGGTGGAGCAGTCCGGCGAGGGCGCCCAGGTGGAGCGCGACGGCTCCGAACAGCAGGGGGCGCACACCCGCGGCGAACTCCTCCAGTGCGCGGCTTGCGATCAGTTTGCGGTGTGCGCGTACGGAGAAGAGGTGCGCGCACCAGGCGGCCGGGGCGACGGAGAGCGCCAGCCCCAGCAGCGGTGCGGGGGTGACCGTCCAGGAGCCTTCGGGGCCGCCGCTGAGCACTTGGTCGAGCAGCGCGTCGCCGTACAGGACATGACCGAGGAGCCAGCAGCCGTACACATGGGCGGTCCACGAGGAGCCGCCCACGGCGTGCAGGGGGCCGCTGCGCAGGCTGAGGGAGAGGCCGACGAGCGCGACAAGCGCTCCGGTGAGAGCGATCGCGAGCCGTCCCTGACCGCCGAGTGTCCCCTCGGTGAGCCTCAGAGCGCCTGCGGTCGCGATGCAGGCGGCGCCCGGCACCAGTGCGCGGAGCGACCAGGCGGCGCGTGTCCCGGTGTCACGCTCCGGCGCGCGGAGACCTGTATCGGGCTCCCCCGCCACGGCGGGTACCCGGGCGAAGAGTTCCTCGGCGAGCGAGAAGACATCGCGGTGCCGGTAGCGGGCGGCGGCGCGGTCGGTGACGCCATGGGCTTCGAGCCCGGCGGCGATCTCCAGCGGATCGACGGCGCGCTCGCACAGCTCGCGGTGGCGGTGCATCAGTGATCTCACGGGGTCGGCGGGGCCGCGGCGCGAGGCGTTGAGCTTGCGCGTCGGAGCGGCGCGCGCGATCTCGGGGGCCCGGGGCGCGGCGGCCCGCGCTTCGGCGGCGCTCCCTGTGGCGGCCTGCTCCTCGGGGGCTCGGTCCTTGGCGGCCTGCTCCTCGGGGGCTCGGTCCTTGGCGGCCCGCTCCTTGGGAGCTTGCTCCTTGACGGCTCGCTCCTCGGGGGCTTGGCCCGTTCCGGCCCGTTCCGTGGTGGCCGGCTCGGCCTGTTCCGTAGCGACTTCCTCTACTGCGGATACCTTTACGGCGGTTACCTCTGCGGCGGTGTCCTCCGCGGCGGTGTCCCCAGCGGCGACTTCCTCTACAGCGGTCCCGGAGAGGAAACTCCCGGAGACCAGGGCCCGGGAGCAAAAGTCCCGGCTCCCGCCGGTGGACGGTGGAGCGGGTGCGTCGGACACCTCGGTCGGGCGGCCCATCGTCTCTCCTCCGTGATCGTCTCCGACTGCGTCGGACCGTTCCGCCCCGCCACTGCGGCCCGGCCGGTCCGTTCCCTGTTCACGCATCGCCGCCACCCGCTCCCCGCGAGCCCGAGCAGACGGCCGGGGGCTCGGCGGCCCAGCCGGGTGTGCCGTCGACCGGCCGTGCCGCGCCGACGCCCGAGGCCGTCCACGGGCCCAGGACATGCGCCTCCGGCGGGGTGGCGAAGGGGCGCGGTTCGCCGTCGGCATCCACCGCGTCGGCCTCCCTGCGCACCGGGGCGTGCGAGATCAGCTCCAGGTAGATGCCGCGATATGCCGCGAGGTTCTGTTCGACGCTGAAGAGTTCCAGCGCGCGGGCGCGCGCCGCCGCGCCGAGCCGCGCACGGCGCTCGGGGTCGCGCAGTAGCGCGAGGCAGGCGTC
Source organism: Streptomyces sp. NPDC058092 (assembly GCF_042884935.1). Lineage (NCBI taxonomy): Bacteria > Bacillati > Actinomycetota > Actinomycetes > Kitasatosporales > Streptomycetaceae > Streptomyces > Streptomyces sp. NPDC058092. The sequence goes on along the minus strand of NZ_JBHVSY010000001.1, from coordinate 421,074 downwards.
GGCGAGCGCCTTCGGGTTGCGCGGGGGCACCACGAGCCCGGTGCCGCCGATGACTTCGACCACCGCGCCGACGTCCGTCGACACCGTCGCCCGTCCGCAGAACATCGCCTCGACGAGACCGATGGGGAAGCCCTCGACCACGCTGGACAGGACGACGACCCCGCCCGCCCCATAGGCCTCCGGCAGACCCGGCACCTCGGCCCCGCCGATCTCCTCGAAGGAGACCGGGTTGTCGCCGACGGCGTGCGCGTCCGTGGCCTCGTCGGGGAACAACTGGGCGGCGAGCGCCCGGCAGTGCGCGAGATACGTGGCCCCCTCCGGACCCTGCGCCGCCGCGCCGATGATCCGCAGCCGGGCGTCCGGTTCGGCCTTCCGTACCTCCGCGAAGGCGTGCAGCAGCGCGATCAGGTCCTTGGCGGGCCCGATCCGGCCGACCCAGACCAGGCTGTCGTCGGGACCGCTGTCGCCGCTCTCCCCCAGCGCCGTGAACCGGTCCGATTCCATGCCGGGGTAGATGGTGCGCAGCTTCTCGCGCTCGGCACCGCACCGTTCCTGCCAGCGGCGGGCGTGCGTGTCACCGGGCGTGAGGACTGCGGCCTGCCGGTACACCTCGGTGGCGAGCCGTCCGTGGAAGCCGGCGAGCAGGGCGCGTACCGGCGCGCTCAGAGGCGTGTCGGTGGCGGCGAGGTAGTGCGCCCGCAGTCGCACGCCGTGCTCGGTGACCAGCAGCGGGACCCCGAAGAAGCGTTTGGCCAGCAGACCCGGCAGAGCGGCGGCGCCGCCGGACGTGGCGTGGCAGAGGTCGACCGCGCCGAGGCTCTCCTCGTCGTACCAGTCGAGGGAGAGCGGGCGCAGCGCCCGGCCGAGCTCCCGGGCGAAGGCGAGGAGGTCGGGGACGGTGGCCGTCTGGACGGTGCGCCCGGTGCCCGGGGCGCGGCAGGCGGCTTCGAGTACGCGTACGGCGGTTTCGGAGCGGAGCGCCGCGGGAAGTCCCCCGTGTTCGCGGGCCAGTTCGGCGAGCCCGTACAGCCCCTCCGTGAACTGCGCGTCCGCCGCACCGACAGCCGTGAGCCCCGCACGCCCTTCTTCACTCCGTTCACAGGGAACCGCACACCCGCTCGCGCCTTCGCCCTCGTCCGTCGCAGGCACCGCCCCCGCCGCGCGCATCTCACCCGTCGCCCCCGCCGCACCCGCCGCACAGACCGAGGTCGCGAGAGCGGTGAGGTGCGCCGTGAAGCGCCGTCGTTCGCGCCGCCCGTACGAGCGTCCGCCGCCGCCCGTCATCATCCGGGCGAGCAGGCCCTTGGGGGCGCGGGTGCCCGGGATGTCCTCGTCGGCCGTCCACAGCGGCGCCGTCCGCACTCGGCTGACCTGCGTCGGGAGCGGGACCCAGCCCTGCTCCTCCTGCTCGGCGGAGCGGCTGAGCGCGAAGAGATCGAACTCGTGCTGCGCGAGTCCGCGCACCAGACGGTCGCACCAGAGCCTGGACTCACCGGTCGCATACGGATAACCACCGTCGGTGAGGAGTCCGATCCGCACGAGTACACCCCCGATCTCCCTTGTGGGCGGCCGCCGCTGGAATGGCGACTCACAGCGGGACGACCGTAAGCGGATACGCCGGTGGTGCGACGGACGGTTGTCCGTCGCACCACCGAAAGGGGTGAACCGTCGTAACTTTCCCGCCCCGATGGCGTTCTGTCGCGCTATGGGAGCGGCCTATCACGCAGAGTCAGGCAGCGGCCAACTCCTTGCGGGCTGCGCGGCGCACCGCCGCGAGCGCCGGATCGAGCGCGGGTACGGCCGCCAGGAGCTGCCTGGTGTACGGGTCCTGGGGGTCTCCGTACACCTGGTCCACATCGCCCTCCTCGACGATCCGGCCCCGTCGCATGACGGCGACCCGGTCGCTGACCTGCCGTACGACGGCGAGATCGTGCGCGATGAAGACCAGGGCCAGCCCCAGCTCCCGCTGCAACTGCGCCAGCAGGGCGGTCACCTGGGCCTGGGTCGTGACGTCGAGCGCCGAGACGGCCTCGTCGCAGACGATCAGTTCCGGCTCGGCGGCCAGCGCCCGGGCGATCCCGACACGCTGGCGCTGTCCGCCGCTGAACTCGTGCGGGTAGCGGTCGTACTGCTCGGGGGCGAGCCCGACCCGCTTCAGCAGATCCCGTACCCGCGCCCGGATCACGGCCTCGTCGCGCTCCCCGGACGCCCGCAGCGGGTCGGCCACCGATTCGCCGATCGAGCGGCGCGGGTTGAGGGAGGAGACGGGGTCCTGGAAGACCATCTGTACCCGGGCCCGGCGGGTGAGCCGCCCGGAGGTGGGCTCCAGCAGTCCGACGAGCATCCGCCCGAGGGTGGTCTTGCCGCTGCCACTCTCGCCGACGATGCCGAGCGTTTCGCCGCGGCGGACGGTGAGGGAGACACCGTCGACGGCGGCGAGTGCGGACGTGCCCCGGCCGAACACCTGCCGGACGTCGGCGGCTTCGACGAGCGGCTCGCTCCCGTCGTGAGCCGCGCCCTCGACGGACGCCCCGCCCCCTGCCGCTGCCGGCTTCCCGTCCGAGGCCGCCGTGCGGGCCGGAATGCGCGGCACCGCCGCCAGCAGCGCCCGCGTGTACGGCTCGCGCGGCGCCACGAGCACCTCGCCCACCGGCCCCCGTTCCACCGCCCGCCCCGACTGCATGACCAGCACCTCGTCGACCGATTCGGCCGCCACACCCACGTCGTGCGTGACCAGCAGCAGCCCCATACCCGTCTCGTGCCGCAGATGGTGCAGCAGGTCCAGGATCTGGGCCTGGACGGTGACGTCCAGGGCGGTCGTCGGCTCGTCGGCGATCAGCAGCTGGGGCTCGCAGGCCAGGGCCATCGCGATCAGCGCCCGCTGCCGCATCCCGCCGGAGAACTCGTGCGGCCGGGACCGGGAACGCCGTACCGCGTCGGGAATCCCGACCCGGTCCAGCACCTCGACGGCCCGGGCCCGCGCCACCCGCCGGGAAGCCCGGTTGTGGACCCGGTACACCTGGGCGATCTGGTCGCCCACCGCGTAGTACGGGTCCAGCGAGGACAGCGGGTCCTGGAACACCATCGCGGCCTTCGCACCTCGCAGCCCCCGCAGTTCCGCGTCGTCCGCCGCGTTCACGTCCACCCCGGCGACCCGGATCGAGCCGCCGACCCGCGCCCCGGTCCCCCGGTGCAGTCCGAGCAGGGCGTACGCCGACGCGCTCTTGCCGGAGCCCGACTCACCGACCACGCCCAGCGCGCCACCGGCCTCCAGCGAGAACGACAGCTTCTCCACCGCCCGCACGTCGCCGAACGAGATCGAAAGATCGGAGACTTCGACCAGGCTCATGCCAGCACCACCCGTCGGTCGGCCATCGCCTGGAGGACATCCGCGACGGCATTGGCAAGGACGACGAAGAACCCGGTGACGAGCACCAGACCGACGACCACCGGAAGGTCCACGTGCTTCACGGCGTCGACGAGTTCGCGGCCGACCCCCGGAATCCCGAAGAGCGATTCGGTGAGCACGGCTCCGCCGAACATCGAGCCGATGTCCAGTGCGCCGAGCGCGATCACCGGCGCCAGCGCACCACGCAGCGCGTGCCGTCCGACGAGCGCCCGCTCACTGACCCCGTACGCCCTGAAGGTGCGCACATGGTCCTCGGCCAGCGTCTCCAGCATCGAGGCCCGGGTCATCCGGGCGTACGGGGCCGCGGACACCAGCGCCAGCGAGATCCAGGGCAGCAGCAGGTTCCACGCCCACTGTTCCGGGTCCTCGGTGAGGGGCACGTAATCCGGGAAGGGCAGGATCTGGAGCGCCGTGACCAGGATGATGATCAGCAGCAGCCCGATGACGAAGACCGGAGTGGCCATGCCGGCCAGCGTGATCCCGGTGAGCACGCGCTCGGTCAGCCGGCCGCGCCGCCACACCGAGAGCAGCCCGGTGCCGACGCCGAGCAGCATCCACAGCACGAAGGCGCCGAGGGCGAGCGAGGCGGTGGCCGGGAGTTTGGCCAGGATCAGCTCGGTGACCTGCTGGTCGCTCTGGTACGAGAGTCCCAGGCAGGGGGCCTGGCAGTGCAGCACCCCGGTACCGGTCGAGTAGTCGCGGCCGACGAAGAGCCCCTGGAGGAAGTGCGCGTACTGCGTGTACAACGGGTCGCCCAGGTGCAGCTGTTCGCTGACCTGGGCCACCTGCGCGGGGGAGCAGCGCGGACCGCAGGCGATCTGCGCGACGTTGCCGGGGGCGACGTAGAAGGCCGCGTAGACGACGATGCTGAGCGCGAGCAGCACGAAGAGCGCCCCGCCGAGGCGCCTGAGCAGGAACCACCTCATGCGCCGGCCTCCTTCTTCCGGCCGGTGCCGATCCGCAGCCGGGATGCGGCGCGCGGGTCGAGTGCGGTGCGTACGCCCTCACCGAGGACCGTCAGCGCCAGCACGGTGACGAAGAGCAGCAGGGCGGGGATCAGCAGATAGGTGGGCGCCGCCTGGTACCAGGTGTCGGCGTCGCTGAGCATCTGTCCCCAGGACGGCGTGGGCGGCTTGATGCCGACGCCGAGGAACGACAGCGCCGCTTCGACGACGATGTCGGCGGGGAAGAGCAGCACGGCGTACGTGATGACGGGCGCGGCCAGTGCGGGCAGCAGTTCGCGCCTGGCGATCTGCCAGGAACCCCAGCCGCTCAGCCGGGCCGCGGAGACATGGTCGAGCGATTTCAGCGCGAGTGTCCGGGCACGCACGATCTTCGAGATGCCGGACCAGCCGACCAGGCCGATGATCACGGCGATCAGGACGGGGCGCGGAAAGCTGGTGGGTACGACGGCGAGCGCGCCGAGCGCGATCACCATGACGGGCAGCGCGACCACGACATCGGTGACCCGGCTGAGCGCCTGGTCGACGAAGCGGTTGCCGAGCCCGGCCGCGAGGCCGATGCCGACCCCGGTGATCACCTGGAGCAGGGTGGCGGCGAGCGCGACGCCGAGCGAGACCCGTGCCCCGTAAACCACCCGCGCGAACAGGTCGCGGCCGGTGAGCGGTTCGACGCCGAGCCAGTGCTCGGCGCTGATCCCGCCGAGGGAGCCGAGCGGAACCCCGCCGGTGGCGGAGTCGACGAGATCCGGGTGGTACGTCGTGGGGTCCTGGCCCTCGATGCCCGCCAGCAGCGGTGCCGCGAGCGCGACCAGGACCAGCAGGGCGACGACGACGGCCGCCACGAGCGCCGCGCGCCGGGCGCGCAGCCGCCGCCAGAACGGATGGCCCCCGGAGGCGGGGACCGTGACGGCCCCCGCCTCCTCGGCCAGTAGAGCTTCGGCCATGGTTACTTGACCGCGACCTGGGAGATGTCGAGCACACCGGTCCAGTCGCTGATCACGACGTTCTTGACGGACTCGCCGTACAGGCGCTTGTAGACCGGGTGGAACAGCGGCACGGTCAGGGCCTGCTCACCGACCTTCTTGTCGAGTGCGCCCCAGCGCTTCGCGGCGGCGCCCAGGTCGGTCAGCTTGTTGATCTCGTCGATCTCCTTGTTGACCGCGGGGTCGTTCAGCTGGGCGGAGTTGAAGTTGTAGCCGGACTTGACGATCTGGCGTCCGTCGAAGATCGGTGCGAAGAACGGCTCGCCGGACGGCCAGTCGGCGCCCCAGCCGCCGAGGAAGAAGCCGGGCTCGCTCTTCACGTTGTAGACCGTGTCGGAGTAGTCGTTGCTCTCCAGGCCCTGGAGCTTGACGGTGATGCCGGCCTTCTTCAGCGCCTCCTGGAGCGCGGTGGCGATCTCCGGGCTCGTGGCGAAGTCCTTGTCGTTGGAGTGCGTGAGGGTGACGGTCAGCCCCTTGGGGTAGCCGGCCTCCTTCAGCAGTTCCTTCGCCTTGGCCGCGTTGCCGGACTTCCCGGCCGGGAAGTGGTCGTACGGGGTGTACCCGAAGGCCTTCTGGTCGGGCAGGAAGGTGGTGGCGGGCTCGGCGAGCGAGGAACCGCCGGCCGCGTTGACCACGGAGGAGCGGTCGACGGCGTACGAGATCGCCTGGCGCACCTTCGGGTTGTCGAACGGCTTCACCTTCGGGTTGAAGGCGATGTAGTTCGTGTAACCGAAGTGGCCGGTGCCGACGCGGGCGGCGAGCTTCTTGTCGCCGGTCACCTTGGCGAGTTCGGCCGGGCCCAGGTTGGTGTCGGTGGTGACGGCGGCCGCGTCGGTGCCCTGCGATGCGGACAGGCGCTGGTTGATGACGGCGGAGTCGAGCCCGGAGCGCACGTCGATCCGGTCGGGGTAGGCCTTGCGCTCCTCGTCGGTGGCGGCCGACCAGTGCGGGTTGCGCTCCAGGACGAGGCGCTCGCCGTCGCCCTCGTTCTTGACGACCTTGTACGGCCCCGAGGAGATCGGGTGCTCCTCGTACTTGGTGCCGGTGTCCTTGGCCTTCGGCACCGGGGTCGTCTGCGTCTGCGTGGCCAGGAAGGGGAATTCGCCCTCCGGCTTGTCGAGGTGGAAGACGATCGTCTTCGCGTCGGGCGTCTCGATCGAGTCGAGGCCCTTCTTGTCCTTGTACGGGCCCTGGTAGTCGGCCCCGCCGATCAGCCAGTCACGCAGGTAGGGCGCACCGCCGGAGAGTTCGGCGGCGAAGGAGCGCTCGATGCCGTACTTGATGTCGGCACTCGTGATCGCGGTGCCGTCCTCGTACTTCAGGCCGTCCTTGAGGGTGTACGTCCACACGGTGGCGTTCTTGCTGGGCGTGCCCAGGTCGGTCGCCAGGTCGGGGACGACCTTCGCACCGGCCGCGCCGTCCTCCCGGTTGCGGGTGGTGAGCGTACGGAAGACGAGGGACGGGACGTTGCCGCCGCCGGAGGTGTAGAGCCGCGCGGGGTCGAAGTCCTCCTGCGGTTTGCTGTTGAGGACGGTGAGTGTGCCGCCCTTCCCTGGCTTGCCCGCCGCGCCGGAGTTGCCGTCGCTGTCCTGGCTGTCCTTGGGCCCGCAGGCCGCGGCACCCGCAGCAACGACGAGTACTGCGGTGGCCGCTGCCACGCGGCGCGATATGACGGACGGTTGACGCATCGGAAGGTGACCTCTCGGAGTACTGCCTGAAGAAATGGACGGAGAGAATTTCCGTGCAGGCAGCAACGAGAGCGAGTGCACACAGCCCGGCCGGTCACTACGTGGAGAAAAAGACCGGAACACACTGACACCGAAACCGCCGCGCCTGCGGACGGAGTGCGCCCGGGCACGGCGGTCAGGAGGAACCGTCCGGGCCGGTTCAGGGCTCGGGCAGAGGGCCGACGCGCGCTCGGGCAGGCGTCAGCAACAGTGAATGTCGGCGACGCTGTGCCCGGTCACACCGATGAGCGCCAGCTCTATGGCGGCGCGCTCGAAGGTGACGGGGCTGCGTGACATGCCGAGAAATATGGATCACCGCCCAGGGGATGTCAACGCAGAATGAGACAGCGATCTCATCATGCGGACGGCCTGCGGGCGTGATCGTCCGGGTCCGGCAGCCGGCGGCGGAGCCCGCCCCGATTCAGGCGACGGCCCGACACACCCGCAGGCTCTTCCCTTTTCGATTCAACTGCCGGGATGCACCCAGGCGTTGGGGCGGCACTTGATCCCATCGATGTCCAGGGATTTCGTCTGCTGCTGCATCACCGGAGCGAGCGCTCCCGGCGTGCGGCAACTCACATGGTCGTGACCCAGCCGGTGACCGACCTCATGGTTGATCAGCATCTGGCGGTAGGCGAAGAGTTCGTCCGGGCCGAACGTCGACGACCCCTGTGCCCAGCGGTAGGCATTGATCATCACGCGCTCGGTCGCCGCGGAGTCGCACGAGACGTTGTCCTCGGTCGTGTCCAGACCCGACTTCCGGCACCAGTCGCCGGTGGTCCCGGGACTGGCCAGGGTGATCACGAAATCGGGGTCGCCGGAGGAGATCCGCTCGAACGTCATGGCGCCGGCGTGCGCCCAGCTGCGGTCGTCGTTGAGCGTTTCCTGGACGGCCCGGGCGAAGAGCGCGGCGTCGAGGCCGAGGCCCTTCTCGACATCGATCCGGTAGCGGTACCTGTGCCCCCTGCCCGGGGCCTTCGCCGCCCCCGGAACCGCCTCGAACTTTCCGGACCCGTGGAGTTCCGGGGAGAGCGGATAGGCCTTGGCCATCTTCTCCGCGTACGAAAGGGGCTTGGCCTGCGCCGCCTTCGGGACGGGCCGGCCGTCCGAGCGGGAGGCGCCGTCGGTGCCGTCCCGGTCGACGCCCGTGGGCTGCGCGGCGCTGGTCCCGCCGCTGTCGTGGGCGACCTGCCCGGCCACGACCACCGCGAGCACGGTGGTCACCGCGGCAGCCGCTACGCCCGTGAACGTACGGCCCCGGGTGCCCTTGCCGTCCCGGCCTTTCCCGGTGGGCGCCGGCGCGGCGGCGCCGCCGCGCGACGGCTGCTCGGGCCACTCGCCGACCGAGCTGTACGGATCGGCCGGCCGGGCCGACGGGACAGCAGGCCCACGAGGCGCGGGCGGAGCGGGTGACGCGTCGAACGCCTCGACGAACTCGCGCCGCGGCTCGGGTATCAGCGGCCGGGTGCCGACCAGTGGTTGACGCCGGGGCACCGTCTGCTGCGGCCCGGTCCCCCAGCCGCCGCCGGGCTCACGCTGCTCGGGGTGACCACCGCGGACGTGGCCGGTCTGCTGGAACGGGGTGTGCCCGTCGGCCCCGGCCGGTGTGTCGGCCGCCCGTCGGCGCCGCCCGCTGCCGGGCCCCGGGGGGACGCTTTCGCGACCGCCGCCCTCGTTCGCGAGAGCCGCCTCGATATCGGGGCCCGCGGGTTTGGGGCCTGTTCGGCTATGTCGTCCCACGCCCCGGATCAGCTCCTGCCGCGTTCGTCGAGCAGTTCCCGGAACGCCTGGGCGACCGCCTCCGGGTACTCCATCATCGCCACGTGCCCCGCGTCGGGCAGTGTCAGCAGCCGCGAGTCACGGAACGCCGCGGACGCCCTGCGTGCCATCCGGTACGAGACGAGCTGGTCCCGTCCGCCGTACACGAGCTGGGTCGGTGCGAGCACCCGCTCGGCCTGGCGCCACAGTCCGTGCTGACCGCCGAGCGTGTACGCGTCGACGATGCCACGCGCCGAGCGGGCCATCGCGTCCCAGAAGTACGGCAGTTCCAGCCGGTGCTCCATTTCGGCCACCGCTTCACGGAAGCCGGACTCCGAGACGCGCGCCGGATCGCCGTAACAGAGTGCCATGACGCCGCGCGTGCGCTCCTCCGCGGTCCAGTCCCTGGTCATCCGGGCGAACAGCGACGCGACGCCCGGAACGGCGAGCAGTGCGGTCGGCGCGGCCGACCGCTGCACCCGGATCTCGGGGAGCGCGGGTGAGATCAGAGTGAGGGTGCGCACCAGGTCGGGGCGGACCGCGGCAACCCGGGTGGCCACGGCACCGCCCAGCGAATTGCCGAACAGATGGACGGGCCCGCGCTCCGCCGCGTCGAGGAACCGGATCACGGCGCGGGCGTGACCGGTGACCGAGTAGTTGCCGTCGTCCGGCGGCGGCGAATCACCAAAACCGGGCAGGTCGACCGCCTCGCCGTCCACCACGTCCTGGAGCAGCGGCATCAGCGCCGACCAGTTCCGCGAGGAGCCACCGAGCCCGTGGACGTAGAGCGCGCGCGGCAGCCCGGTACGCTCCGGCGGCCGGGACCGGACGGCCAGCGTCAGCCCGGGCAGCGCGACGGAGCGCAGCTCCTCCCCCTCCGCAGCCCTGACGGCGCTCACCGTCGGGGCCACTGCGGCGGCGGCGCGGACTCCCGGCAGTTCGGTCGAAGACATGCGGCAATGTTACGAGACGATCACACCGTGGTTCATGTGTTCACGGTCACAGATCGCATAGCGCCTTGAGGGGCTAGCTCCTAGGCTCGAAGGAAGGAAGGGAGTCACCATGTCGGTCGACCCCAGTGACCCGGAGACCTTCGAGGACATCCAGCCGGACGAACCGGACGAGGAGACGCCCCGGGCGGACGCCGCCGAGCAGCGGACCGATCTCCAGCAGCGGCGCGACGATCCGCTCACGCACATCGACCGCGACCATGCCAATGTGGCGGATGCGGCCGAGCAGGCTCGTGTTGTCGCACAGGATGAAGACGATTACCGCTAGTACGCCCCGCTTTGCCCCACCGGTCGACGAATCTGCGGCTACCGCAGCCGTCCGGTCCGTGAAATTCTGCGTCCGCGCTGCGCGTACCCGGGTTACCCGAAAGTACGATGGCTGTGTGGCGCAGCGTGCACGGAAAAGCTGTGTCCGATCACAAATTTGGGAGGCGGCGTGACAGCCATCGAGCAGACCGAGGCGGCGCGCCCGCGAGGCACTCGACTGCCTCGCCGCGCCCGACGCAACCAGCTGCTGGGCGCCGCGCAGGAAGTATTCGTGGCGCAGGGGTACCACTCCGCCGCGATGGACGACATCGCGGAACGCGCCGGGGTCAGCAAGCCGGTGCTCTACCAGCACTTCCCGGGCAAGCTGGAGCTCTATCTGGCCCTGCTCGACCAGCACTGCGAGTCGCTGCTCCAGGCGGTCCGTACGGCACTGGCGTCGACGACCGACAACAAGCTGCGCGTCGCCGCGACGATGGACGCGTACTTCGCGTACGTCGAGGACGAGGGCGGCGCCTTCCGGCTGGTCTTCGAGTCGGACCTGACCAACGAGCCCGCGGTGCGCGAGCGCGTCGACCGGGTCTCGCTGCAGTGCGCGGAGGCGATCTCCGACGTCATCGCCGGTGACACGGGACTGTCCAAGGACGAGTCCATGCTGCTCGCGGTCGGTCTGGGCGGTGTCTCCCAGGTCGTCGCCCGCTACTGGCTCTCCAGCCGGTCCGCGATCCCGCGCGACACCGCGGTGCAGCTGCTCACCTCACTGGCCTGGCGGGGCATCGCGGGCTTCCCGCTGCACGGCATCGATCAGCACTGACGGAGGGCGCCGGGCGCACCCGGCGCCCCGTGTTCGCTGCGGGCGTTGCCCACCGGCCCCTGGCGGCTCCCCTCAGCGGGCTAATGTGTGCTGCGTACGGCGCGGTTCACCGCGCAGGGACTGACCGTCGGAGGGACATAGCCGTGGAGGTCAAGATCGGGGTGCAGCACACGCCCCGGGAGATCGTTCTGGAGAGCGGGCTTTCCGCCGAAGAGGTCGAGAGCACGGTCGCCGAGGCGCTCACCGGTAAGGCGCAGCTGCTCAGCCTCACGGACGAGAAGGGCCGCAAGGTCCTGGTGCCGGCCGACCGGATCGCGTACGTGGAGATCGGCGAGCCCAGCACGCGGCGCGTGGGCTTCGGCGCGCTGTAGGCGACACGCTCGACGCAGTGGTCGTGCGAGCGGCCCGGTGGGAACCCCCACCGGGCCGCTTTCCGTTCCGGTGGGTTCCGTCGGCCGTTTCCGTCGGGCGGGTTTGCGTCGGCCGGGCGATTCCTGTGCGAACCCTGTCCGAGGAGGGTTGCGTTCCGCACCCCTCGGGTAGTACCGCTAACGACCGGTCTACCCGCCCCGCAACACGCGAGGTGATCATCTGTGATCCTGGAACCTCTCGGCTCCGTCGTGCTCGGACTCGCCCTCGCCTGGGTGGCGCTCCGCTCGCTGCCGGACCGGCTTCCGTCCCGCCGTGCCGTCCTCACCACCGGCGCTCTGGGAGCCCTGTTCGGTGCTTTTCTCATGCACTCGGTGCTGGGCCCGGGCCACGTCGTGGCCACGCTGATCGGCGCGGCGCTGGTCGGCGCCGTGACGCTCTCGTTGCTGGTCCGCCCCCGCAGCCGCCACCTGAGCCGCTCAGCGGCGGCCTGAGACCGTCCGGGGCCCGCCCGTGAGGACGGAGAAACCGGACGGCCCGGGTGAACCCGGCTACGCCGCCAGTCCCAGCGCGGCCATCCGCTTGGTGTGCGCCTCGGTGATCCGCGAGAACATCCGCCCGACCTCCGCCAGGTCGAATCCGTCCGCCACACCCCCGACGAGCATCGTCGACAGCGCGTCGCGGTCGGCCACCACCCGCTGGGCCTGCGAGAGCGCCTCGCCCATCAGCCGCCGCGCCCACAGCGCGAGCCGGCCGCCGACCCGCGGGTCGGCCTCGATCGCTGCGCGCACCTTCTCCACGGCGAAGTTGCCGTGTCCGGTGTCGTCGAGCACGGCGAGGACGAGGGAGCGGGTGTCCGAGTCGAGCCGGGCGGCGACCTCGCGGTAGAAGTCACTGGCGATCGAGTCGCCGACGTACGCCTTGACCAGGCCCTCCAGCCAGTCCGACGGCGCGGTCTGGCGGTGGAAGTCGTCGAGCGCCTTGGCGAACGGCTCCATCGCGCCCGTCGGTTCCACATCGATCGCGGCCAGCCGGTCCGTCAGCCGCTCGAAGTGATGGAATTCGGCGGAGGCCATCTTTGCCAGCTCCGCCTTGTCGGCCAGCGTCGGCGCGAGTTTGGCGTCCTCGGCGAGCCGCTCGAAGGCCGCCAGCTCCCCGTACGCGAGTGCTCCGAGCAGGTCCACGACCGCTGCCCGGTACTGCGGCTCCACGGATGCGGTGGCCCAGTCCTGGGCGGCGATTCCGGTGAGCACGGGGGCTTCATTGGCGTTGTCAGGCGTCTCCATGCAGCGCAGAATAGCCCCCCGGGCAGGGTACGGAAGGGCCTGGTCAGCCCGTGCCCTCACACTGTTCCGATGAATTCGCCCAACACACATGCGCGAATCCGGGGTACAGTGGTATTGCGGCTACTGAGTATTTTGGAGTATCGGTAGCGCGTAATTGAATGAGGATGCCCGGTCGGTGGCCCGATCGGCTCCGACCCGACAGCCCTCCACGCGGGGCGTACGCCATGTACGACCGCAGCTGAGGGGCCCCCTCAGCGGCACGAGCGCTCGAGCGACGGCAGTGGTCCCGCGCCACCCGGCCCATCCACGGCCGGATGACCAACCCCGGCACGGTACGACCCCCAGCGTTCGCCTCGGACCGCGTCTCACAGAAGAGGCAGCACCCTGACTACGTTCCGAGACCTCGGGATTCTTCCCGAGACGGCCGAGGCCCTTGAGGCCGTCGGCATTGTGTCCCCGTTCCCCATCCAGGAGATGACGCTCCCCGTCGCGCTCTCCGGTTCCGATGTCATCGGCCAGGCCAAGACCGGCACCGGCAAGACCCTCGGTTTCGGCCTGCCGCTGCTGGAGCGCGTCACCGTCCCCGCGGACGTCGAGGCGGGCCGGGCCCAGCCCGAGCAGCTGACCGAGGCGCCGCAGGCGCTGGTCGTCGTCCCCACCCGCGAGCTCTGCCAGCAGGTCACCAACGATCTGCTGACCGCCGGCAAGGTGCGTAACGTCCGCGTTCTCGCCATCTACGGCGGCCGTGCGTACGAGCCGCAGGTCGAGGCCCTGAAGAAGGGCGTCGATGTGATCGTCGGCACCCCGGGCCGCCTGCTCGACCTGGCCGGACAGCGCAAGCTCGACCTCTCGCACGTCCGCTCGCTCGTGCTCGACGAGGCCGACGAGATGCTCGACCTGGGCTTCCTGCCCGATGTCGAGAAGATCATCACCATGCTTCCGCCGAAGCGCCAGACGATGCTGTTCTCGGCGACCATGCCGGGCGCCGTCATCGGCCTCGCGCGCCGCTACATGTCGCAGCCGACGCACATCCGCGCCACGTCGCCCGACGGTGAGGGCGCGACCGTCGCGAACACCTCGCAGCACGTCTTCCGGGCCCACTCGATGGACAAGCCCGAGCTGGTCTCCCGCATACTGCAGGCCAACGGCCGCGGACTCGCGATGATCTTCTGCCGTACGAAGCGCACGGCCGCCGACATCGCCGAGCAGCTGGAGAAGCGCGGTTTCGCGTCCGGCGCGGTCCACGGCGACCTGGGCCAGGGCGCGCGTGAGCAGGCGCTGCGCGCGTTCCGCAACGGCAAGGTGGACGTGCTCGTCTGCACCGACGTCGCGGCCCGCGGTATCGATGTCGAGGGCGTGACCCACGTCATCAACTATCAGTCGCCGGAGGACGAGAAGACGTACCTCCACCGCATCGGCCGGACCGGCCGTGCGGGCGCCAAGGGCATCGCGATCACGCTGGTCGACTGGGACGACATCCCGCGCTGGCAGCTGATCAACAAGGCGCTCGACCTGAAGTTCCCCGACCCGGTCGAGACGTACTCCACGTCGCCGCACCTCTTCGAGGAGCTCGACATCCCGGCCGGCACCAAGGGTGTCCTGCCGCGCACCGAGCGGACCCGCGCGGGTCTGCGGGCCGAGGAGGTCGAGGACCTCGGCGAGACGGGCGGCCGCGGCCGCAAGTCCGCCGCGTCGTCGGCGCCCGCGGTCCGCGAGGAGCGTGCGCCGCGGACGCCGCGTCAGCGCCGTCGTACGCGGGGCGGCTCCGCCGTCGAGGAGACCACCGCCACGGTTCCCGCACCGTCCACCGAGGTGGCCGAGGACGCCGCGTCGGAGCCGCGTACGCCGCGCCGCCGTCGCCGTACCCGCGTCGGTGCCGCGGACGTCGCGGCCGAGGCCGCGGTGAGTACGGTGGAGGCTCCGGCCGCTGCCGTGGCGACGAAGACCGAGGTCAAGGCCGAGGCCGAGATCAAGGTTGAGCCCGCGACCGAGGCCAAGCCGCGCCGCCGCCGCGCCCGCACCGCCGTGGTGAAGCCGGTGGTGGAGGAGGTCGACTTCCAGATCGCCCCCATCGCCGATCCGATGCCCGAGGCGAAGACGGTGACGAAGCCGCGCCGCCGTACCCGCGTCGTCAAGCCGGTCGAGGACGAGGTCGACTTCCAGATCGCGCCGATCTCCGAGCCCACCCCGGAGACCAAGCCGCGCCGCCGCACCCGTGCGGCCGCCAAGCCGAAGACGGAGGCCGTGGCCCAGGCCCCGGCCGCCGAGGGCGAGGCGAAGCCGCGGAGGCGGCGGGCGCCGCGTGCGACTGCCGTCAAGGCCGAGGGCTGAGTGCGCAACGCCCGTTGAGCCGGGGCTCCGCCCCGGACCCGCTCCTCGTCCTCCCCCCACAGCCTCAATGGCACGGGGAGACCCCCAGGGGCTTGTTTTCGCCGGACGGGCTCGAGGTCATCCTCGAGCCCGTCCGGCGTTTCACGGCATAACCTCGTCCCATGAGTCGGCCGCACACCTTCACCCCGCCCCCCTGCGCCCACGCCCGCCAGCTCCGCACCGCGCGCGGGAACTTCGCCGTACTGGACGCCTCGCCGAGCACCGTGTCGCGTGGCACCGCCCTCCTGCTGCCCGGGTACACGGGCAGCAAGGAGGACTTCATCGCACTCCTCGAACCACTCTCGGCAGCCGGGTACCGCACCGTCGCCGTGGACGGTCGCGGGCAGTACGAATCCGACGGCACGGACCGTCAGGAGACGTACGCACAGGGCGAGTTGGCCCGTGACGTGCTCGCGCAGGTTGCCGCGCTCGGCGCCCCCGACGACGGCACCGTACATCTGGTCGGGCACTCGCTCGGCGGGCAGATCGCCCGCGCCGCCGTGCTGCTCGACGCCGCACCGTTCCGTTCGCTGACCCTCATGTCGTCCGGCCCCGCCCAGGTCTCCGAGGCCCAGCAGCTCAAGGTGAAGGTGCTCAGCGATGCGCTCACGGCGCTGACCATGGCCGAGGTGTGGGAGGCGATGCGCGCGCTCGACCCGCCCGAGGAAGCGGCGACCGACGGCGAGGCCCTGGGCCGGCGCTGGCTGCGCCACCGGCCCGCCCAGCTGATCGCCACCGGCCGCCAGTTGGCGACCGAGCCGGACCGGGTGGCCGAACTCGCCGCCGTACCACTGCCCGTCCATGTGCTCTCCGGCGAGCGCGACGACACCTGGCCGGTACCGCTCCTCGACGAGATGGCACAGCGGCTGGGGGCGCGCCGTACCCGGATCGCGGGCGCCGAGCACTCCCCCAACACGGACCGCCCCGAGGAGACGGCGGCCGCGCTCGCCGCCTTCTGGAACAGCCTGTAGCCGACAGGCGCGAGCGGGCTCAGTACTGCGCCTGGAGGTGCTGCCAGAAGCCGTCGCGCAGGGCCCGCCGCAGATGCGCGTGGCCGCGCAGCGAGTGCTGCAACAGCCGTTCGGCCTCGACCAGCAGGTCCTGGTCGACCGAGCCCGGCAGGTACGGATGTCCGGGCAGCAGATCGGCAAGGGAGTCCCGGCCCCGGGCGGCCAGCCAGGCCGCGGCGATCTGCGCACCGACGAAGCGGACATCTTCGCGCGAGGGCGCGGGGGTGTCCTCCTCGTAGGTGGTGACGGGGCGTCTGGTGACGTACGGGCGGCAGAAGTCCAGGTCGAAGGTGCGCTGGCTGTCGACCTCCCAGAGCAGCGGTTCGGCCTGGTTGCGCCCCTCCCCCGCCTCGATGCCCCACAGGTGCACCCGGGCCCCGTACCCCTGCGCCGCCTCGACCGCGGACACCAGGTCCTCGTCGCCGCCGACCAGTGCCGCGTCGCTGATGGCGCGGTGCCGGGCGAGCGATTCGAGGTCGGTGCGGATCAGTGAATCGACGCCCTTCTGCTGGTTGTTGGCGTTGAGGTTGCCGAGTCTGACCTTGACGTCGGGGAGTTCGGCGATGGACTGCTGCTCGACGGTGTGAATGCGCCGCCTGGCTCCGTCGTACCAGTAGACGCGCAGCAGTCTGCTGTCCGCGAAGATCGTGCGGGCCTTGTCGATGAAGGCCTCGATCAGTCCCTCCGCGTCGAGGTCGAAGGAGCGACGGTCCTCGGTGCCGGTGACGAGCAGTCCGGCCGCGGCGTACACATAGCCGGCGTCCACGAAGATCGCATGGGTCGAGGGGGTCTTCGACACCTCGGCGAGCACGCGCTGGAGCAGCTCGTTGGTGCGGTCCAGCCGCTCGCGGATCTCTGCCTCGTTCATTCGGGCCTCGTCGTAAGCCTCATCGTGGACCTCGTCGTGGACCTCGTCGACGCCTGCTCGGTGATCTGCTGATACTTAGACATCCAAAAAATTTCCTTAGCGTAGGGAATGTTTGCAGTGGGCAAGCCGTTGTACATCTCGTGGAGCGCAGGACAGCGGTGTCGGGCGCTCTCATCCTTGTGGACGGGTCACCCGTCCTCCCAGTAGTTCTCCAGCAGGAGGATCAGACGAAGGGAAGCCTTGTGCGCTTCGAGATCATGCGACTCGACGATGTCGACGGTACCGCCGTGGACAGCACCGTCGTGGACGCCGCCTCCGTCAACCGGATCGTGCAGCAGGCCGCAGCCATAGGCCAGCGCATCTATATCCGCCCGGCCGAAACCTCGGCTTCGTAACGCATAACGACGCTCAAAGACGAAGCGCCCCCGCACGGAAGTCTTCCGTACGGGGGCGCTGTGGTGTCCGCCGGCGCCGTCAGGCGTTCTGGATGACCTGGGTGACGCCGTTGATGATCTGCTGCACTGCGATGGCGGAGAGCATCATTCCGGCGAGCCTGGTCACCAGCACCACACCGCCGTCCTTGATGACCCGGATGATCAGCAGCGAGTAGCGCATGGCCAGCCAGAGCACGATGTGCATGGCGATGATCGCCGACCAGACCGCGAGCTGGCTTCCCACACTGTCGGCATGCTGCACCGCGAGGATCACCGACACGATCGCACCGGGCCCGGCGAGCAACGGCATGCCGAGCGGTACGAGCGCCACATTGACGTCCTTCGTCTGCGTCGGCTCGTCGGTCTTGCCGGTGAGCAGATCGAGCGCGATCAGCAGCAGCAGGAGTCCGCCCGCGATCATCAGGGCGGGCACGGAGACATGCAGATAGTCGAGGATCTGCTGGCCGAGCACACCGAAGACGGCGATCACACCGAAGGCGACGGCCACGGCCTGCAGCGCCATCCTGCGCTGCATCTTGGCGGGTCGGCCGGCGGTGAGGGCGAGAAAGATCGGAGTGATCCCGGGCGGATCCATAATCACAAAAAGCGTGAGAAAAAGGGATCCGAAGACAGCGACGTCGAACACAGTGAGCCTTGCGAGAAGAGAGCGGGATGTGGCCTGAAGGAGCGCACCCCGAAGCCATGACGGCGGCCTGGCGGCCGGGTGCGCGGAAGTGAAACGCGGAAGTGGAACGTGGAGGTGGGGGCGCGGGACGCGCGGATGGAACGAGTGGCGTTACGCGTGCGGCCGCGGGGCGGAACGGTCCAGGGCCTCACGCCCCGGCCGCGACGCGGACCTACGCGTACGTGGTCACGTGTGCGTGGTCACGACTGCGTCGTCGTTACGCGGGGCGGGGTCCACCGGCGCCCGGCACCGGGAAGGCTCCCGTGGCGCGCCGGGTGATCTCGCCGTAGATCTCGGGGTCGGTGGTGTACTCGCCGAGCCCGACGGTCTTGTGGCTGCCGTGGTAGTCGCTGGACCCGGTCGTCAGCAGCCCCAGCTCCCGGGCGAGCCCGCGCAGCCTGGCCCTGGTCATCTCGTCGTGGTCCATGTGGTCCACCTCGATGCCGTCGAGGCCCGCCGCGGCGAGCCGGGCGATCGACGACTCCGGCACCACCTCACCGCGCTTCACGGCGAGCGGGTGGGCGAAGACGGTGACGCCACCGGCGGCCTTGACCAGCCGGATCGCGTCGAAGGGGTCGAGTTCGTGCTTCTCGGCATACGCGCGTCCGCCGTTGGCGAGCCATGCGGGCGTGAAGGCGTCGGACACCGTCCCGACGACGCCGAGCTCGACGAGCGCGGCGGCGATGTGCGGCCGGCCGACCGATCCGTCCCCGGCGATCCTCGCGACCTGCTCCCAGTCGATCGGGACACCGAGCGCCTGGAGCTTGCCCACCATCGTCCGGGCGCGCGGCACCCGGTCGTCCCGTACCAACTCGCGTTCGCGGGCCAGCTCGGGCTCGTCGGGGTCGAAGAGGTACGCCAGCATGTGCAGGCTCACACCGTCGATCCGGCAGGAGAGCTCGGCGCCGGTGACGAGGGTGAGCCCCTCGGGGAGGGCGGCGATCGCCTCGGCGTGGCCGCGCACGGTGTCGTGATCGGTGAGGGCGACGACGTCGAGGCCCGCGGCCGCGGCGTTGCGCACCAGCTCGGCGGGGCGGTCCGTGCCGTCCGAAGCGGTGGAGTGGGTGTGCAGGTCGATGCGCACGACGCGTACTCCAGTGCTCGGGGCCGGACAGGGGGGACGTCCCAGGATAACCGGCATTCGAGCGGTGCCCGGCCGGGCCCGATGGCCCTCGGGCGCCAGGTCCCGCGTCGCGCCCCGATCCGGTCGGTCTCAGTTGATCAGGCGAGGGGTGAGCGCCCCGCACGGCACCAGGTCCATCTCTCCCCCGGCCTCGCGCAGATCGGCGAGCACCAGCTCGTCGTACATCAGGAGTCCGGACTGCTCGGGCCAGACGATCGCCCAGAGCCACAGCCCGCGCGCCTCGCCCACGAAGACCGCGCGGTCCTCCGGCGCTCCCTTGACGTGCCAGAGCGGGGTGGGGCGGCCGGCGGCGAGCATCTTGACGTCCGGCGGGCCGTCGACGTCCAGATGCGGGCCGGGGTCGGGGCCGTCGACGCCCGCGTAGCGCGCCCCGAGTCCGACGCCGAGCTCCTCGGTGACGAGCAGCAGCTCGCCGATGCCGCCGACCGGACCGGGACCGGAGCAGGCGACGACGGTGGCGCGACCGCCGCTGCGGTCGTCACCCGCGCTCGCCACACCGGTGAACAGCCAGCCCACCGGCAGCGGCCAGGGCATCCACACCGGCACCTCGGCCCGGCGCACCACCACCCCCAGCGCCTCGACGCTGGGCGGGATGGCCGGCTGCAGCGGTTGCACGCTGCCGTGCACGGAGCACTGCCAGGTGTCGGCAAAGAGACCGGGCGCCCTGACCCGGCCTCCACACTTCGGGCAACTGGGTTCGCCCCTCATAGCGCCCAACGGTCCTCCTCGACCGTCGTCGCGTCAAGGATGATCACCCGTCCGCAGCGTGGCCCCCACCTGCGCGTTTAGATGCAGCTTGCATCCATTAGACCCTCTAACTTATTCTGTGTATAACGCAACGACCTAGTGGAGAGCGAGAAGCCCATGCAAGGAGAGGATCCGTTCGATCAGGGAGCGGGCAGCATCCTGCGCCAGCCGAAGGCCGTCTGGGCCACGGCGGGCGCCTCTGTTGTCGCGTTCATGGGAATCGGCCTGGTGGACCCGATTCTGCCGTCCATCGCCAAGGGCCTGGAGGCGACGCCGAGCCAGGTGTCGCTGCTCTTCACCTCGTACTTCCTGATCACCGCCGTCGCGATGCTCGTCACCGGCTTCGTGTCCAGCCGGATCGGCGGCCGCAAGACGCTGCTGACCGGCCTCGCGCTCGTCGTCGTCTTCGCCGCGCTCTCCGGCACCTCGTCGTCCGTCGCCGAACTCGTCGGCTTCCGGGCCGGCTGGGGTCTGGGCAACGCGCTCTTCGTATCGACCGCACTCGCCGTGATCGTCGGTGCCGCGGCCGGCGGCAGCGCGGCGGCGATCCTGCTGTACGAGTCGGCGCTCGGCCTCGGCATGGCCTGCGGACCGCTGCTCGGCGCCCTGCTCGGCGACGCCAGCTGGCGCTACCCGTTCTTCGGCACGGCCGCGCTGATGGCGATCGGCTTCATCTGCATCACGCTGTTCCTGAAGGAACAGCCCAAGCCCGCCGAGAAGACCTCGCTGCTCGACCCGATCAAGGCGCTCGGCCACGGGGGCCTGGCCTCCGTCGCGACCTCGGCGTTCTTCTACAACTACGCGTTCTTCACGATCCTGGCGTTCACGCCGTTCGTACTGAACATGACGCCGTACAAGTCGGGCGCCGTCTTCTTCGCCTGGGGGCTGCTGCTCGCGGTCTTCTCGGTGCTCGTCGCCCCGCGGCTGCAGAAACGCTTCGGATCACTGAAGGTGCTCGGCGCCTCGCTGGTGCTGCTCGCCGCCGACCTGGTGATCCTGGGATACGGCAACCACACCGCCGCCGTCGTCTGCACGATCGTCTCCGGCGCCTTCATCGGCATGAACAACACCGTCTACACGGAGCTGGCGCTCGGGGTGTCGGACGCGCCGCGCCCGGTGGCGAGCGCGGGCTACAACTTCGTCCGCTGGTTCGCCGCTGCCGCCGCCCCGTACCTCGCCCCGAAGATCGAGGAGTGGAGCAACATCCACATCCCGTTCGTGGTCGCCGCGATCGCGGCCGTGGTCGGTGCGGTCGTCGTCGGGATCCGGCGTACGGCGCTGAGCCACGAAGCGGAGGAGCTGGAACCGAAGCACGCCACCGAGGACGGTGTCACCGTCTTCGCCAACTGACCGCCGCGTCAACCCGGTTCTGCCCCGCCCGCGGCTCCCCCCTCCTGGCCGCGCGGCGGGGCTTCCCGTATGCCCGGCCCGCAATGACGTACGTCTCAGTCCAGGTCCACGGAGCCGCGCAGCGGATCTCGCAGATCCGTGCCGTGCGACAGCCACCGCTCCTGGAGCTCCTGCGCGCCCCGGACCCGCTTCCACGCGGCCTCGTTGTGCGTCATCGGCAGCAGCGGCAGGAACCGCACCGGCTCCATGGGCCCGCCCGTCTCCCGGCCACCGCCCCTCACGGAGCCGCTGCGCGGCGCAGGCTCATCCAGCTCCAGGTCCTCGACCAGCCCGCCCGGCTCGGCGACCAGTACGGAGCTGAACGGCGCCCCGGGCCACAGCGGTTCGCCCACCTCCAGCGAGGCACCGGGGGCCACGATCACCCCCTCGACCTGCGGGGAGGCCGCCAGCACGGCCAGCGGGCGCAGCACCTTGTCGGTGTCGGCGAGTCCGGCGCGCACGGAGAGGATCAGCTCGGCGCGCGGCCCCTTCACCGGGTCCGCGAGGGTCGCGGTCGGGTCGGCCATCGGCTGTGCGGACATGCCGAGCGTGGCGTAGCGCACCACGTCACCGTCGACGAAGCGGAGCACCTCGATGCGGTCCGTTCCGAGGAACGTCACCGCTGCGCGCGCGTCGGGTTCGCCGAGGGCCGTGAGCAGCCGGGCCTCGACCAGAGCAAGAATTTCTCCCATCCCGCGAGCATAGGACGCGTATGGAACGGGCAAAGTAAAGGATTGGCCCTCAGTCGGCTGATAGTCTTGGCCGCTGGTCGGGGCAGCACGCAGAAGCGTTGCTCTCAGTCTCGACGACACGTCATCCCCCACGGGGGACCGACTGGAGGAGGTGGGGCTGCCATGGATCGAAGTCGACCGTGCAGTACCAACCGCTCTTCCGTATCTCACCTCTCTTCGGTGATCTGAAGCCTTCTCGGTCAAGGCCCAAGGCATTGCGCACGGCGGAAGAGCACCCCCCTTTGCCTGTCTGTAGCGAATTTGCCTGTCTGTAGCGAACGCCGTCATCGCGCCGCCGCGGTGCCGCCCGCTTTGCGGACGTGAGCCCACGTCCCCATTCCGGGCTGTTCCACGTGCCCGACGACGGCCCTCCGTGAAGGAGCCAGCCATGTCGATGATCCGCGACCTGCGCGCCGCCGTGCGCCCGTCCCTGCGCAAGAGCAACGCCCTGCACAACAGTTACGACACCACCCGTGACCCGTCCGCCTCCAGCGCGGTCGTCGACTGCGCGGTCTACCGCGACGGACGGCGCGTGGAGACCGGCTCCTGCCGCACGCCGCACGAGGCGATGCTCGAGGTGCGGGAGGAGGGCGGCTTCGCCTGGATCGGCCTGCACGAGCCGACCGAGGAGGAATTCGCCGGTATCGCCCGGGAGTTCGGTCTCCACCCGCTCGCCGTCGAGGACGCCGTCCACGCCCACCAGCGGCCGAAGCTGGAGCGGTACGACGACACGCTGTTCACCGTCTTCAAGACCATCCACTACGTCGAGCACGCCGAACTCACCGCGACCAGCGAGGTCGTGGAGACCGGCGAGGTGATGTGCTTCACCGGCCGGGACTTCGTCATCACCGTGCGGCACGGCGGCCACGGCTCGCTGCGCGCGCTGCGGCACCGGCTGCAGGACGACCCCGAGCTGCTGGCCAAGGGGCCCTCCGCGGTCCTGCACTCCATCGCCGACCACGTGGTCGACGGCTACATCGCGGTGGCGGGCGCCGTCCAGGAGGACATCGACGAGGTGGAGATCGAGGTCTTCTCCACTCCCGCGAAGGGCAGCCCGCGCGGCTCGGACGCGGGGCGGATCTACCAGCTCAAGCGTGAGGTCCTGGAGTTCAAGCGGGCCGTATCACCGCTGCTGCGGCCGATGCAGCTGCTGAGCGAGCGGCCGATGCGGCTGATCGACCCCGACATCCAGAAGTACTTCCGTGACGTCGCCGACCACCTGGCGCGGGTGCACGAAGAGGTCATCGGCTTCGACGAACTGCTGAACTCGATCCTCCAGGCCAACCTGGCGCAGGCGACCGTCGCGCAGAACGAGGACATGCGCAAGATCACGTCCTGGGCGGCCATCGTCGCCGTACCGACGATGATCTGCGGCGTGTACGGCATGAACTTCAAGCACATGCCGGAGCTCCGCTGGACGTACGGCTACCCGATGGTGATGGGCGTCATCGGAGTGGTCTGCTTCTCCATCCACCGCACGCTCAAGCGCAACGGCTGGCTCTAATAGAGTTCAGGCATGACTGCTGCTGCCGCTGACGCGCCGCTGGGCCGGGCCCTGGTCGAGGAGGCCACGAAGAAGTCCGGCCTCATCTGGGTGCGGGGCACCGGCCCCGCGCGGGCCCTGTGGCACGTATGGCACGAGGGTGCGGCGGATCTGGTCGGCGACGGCCCCGGTGAGCAGCCGCTCCCGGCCGGTCTCGCGGACGGGTCCGCCGCCGAGGTGACCGTGCGCAGCAAGGACAAGGGGGGCCGGCTGATCTCCTGGACGGCCGCCGTGTCGGAGCTCGCGCCGCACTCCGAGGAGTGGGAGGCCGCGGTCGCCGAGCTCAAGGGCAAGCGGCTGAACGCGCCGGACGCCGAGCAGATGACGGAGCGGTGGGCGCGCGAGTGCCGGGTGCTGCGGCTGACCCCCGGCGAGTTCCGTACGGAGCTGCCGGACGGCTCACTGGCGGCACCGCCGCTCCCGACGTCCGCGACCACACGCCGGCCGGTGCCGGCCGGGCTGCCGCGACTGCTGAAGCGGGGCCGCAAGGGCTGACGGGGCGGAGCACCCCCGATCCACCGGCCTGGAGCGGTGCGCCTCCGATCCACCGGGCGGCGCCCCGGCTCGTGCAATCCGCGGCGCGTGCGGGACGCGGCTCATGCAATCCGCGGCGCGTGCGGGACGCGGCTCATGCAATCCGCGGCTCGTGCGTCCCGCGGCTCGTGCGGCGCGGCTCGTGCGGCGCGGCTCGTGCGGCGCGGCTCGTGCGGGCTGCTCGTGCGGGCTGCTCGTGCGGGCTGCTCTCAGGAGGACGTCTTGGGCAGCTGCTGTCCGTAGTCGACCGTGTCGCCCTTCGCCGGGGCCTCCAGCGGGAAGTCCCTGCCCCAGTCCGACAGCGTCACGATCCCCCCGCCGCCGCCGCGCGCGAAGCGCAGGGGATACGGGGTGCCCTCCAGCGAGACGTCGAGCGAGCCGCCCTCGCCCTTGCCGCCCGTGATCTGCACGGTCCGGGTCGCTCCGACCTTCTCCCGGTCGCCCTTGTTGAGGGTGCCGTGCAGGGCGAGCAGCCCGTCGAGCAGGGTCTTCTTGTCCGTGAAGCCGCGCAGCTGCTTGTACGTGGGGTCGTCCTCGGGCACCTTCACGTACTTGTCCTCGAGCTTGTCCGCGGCCGCTCCGCCCGCGTCGCTGCCGGCGCCGGACTTCTCGCCGGACTTCTCGTCGTGGCTCCAGAACCCGGAGTCCGCCTTCATATAGAGCTCGTCACCGATCCGCAGCAGCTCGAAGGTGCTGTCCTTCGAGGTGACGGAGCCGGTGCCGCCCTTCTCCCTGAGCTGCATATTGAGCTTGTACGTGCCGCCCTTGCTGACCAGCGTCCCGGCGAGCCGCACCGCGTCGGCGGAGGCCGCGGCGGCCCGCGCCTTCTTCTCGATGTCCGTGGCGGTGAGCTTGCCGACGCCGTTGGTCCCCTGGTCCGGATCCTCGCCCCCGCACGCCGCGAGGGCGGCGGTCAGCCCAGCGCAGAGCACAACGGCGAGGGCGGTCCGGCGGCGACGGATCCGGACGGGCGGGACGGAAGAGGTCACAGGCGCACTGCCTCTCATCTGCGGGGCGGGGGTGGCAGACGGCAGCGTACCTGTGCCGTACACGCCGTCCGGCAGAGAGCCGTACGGACGGGTCCACCGGGGCAACGCGGAGCGGTACGGGCTAGCCTGATCCCGTCATAACGGTTAATTAGCTGTCAAACGGACCGGGCAGAGAAGTCGTACACGGAAGAAGGAGGCGCACCATGGCTGCAGGCGCCCCCCGGATCTTCGTCTCGCATCTCGCCGGCGTCCCGGTCTTCGACCCCAACGGCGATCAGGTGGGCCGCGTCCGCGACCTGGTCGCGATGTTGCGGGTCGGCGGCCGGCCGCCCCGGCTGCTCGGCCTGGTCGTCGAAATGCTCAGCCGCCGCCGGATCTTCCTCCCGATCACCCGGGTCACGGGGATCGAGTCCGGTCAGGTCATCACCACCGGTGTGGTCAACATGCGGCGCTTCGAACAGCGGCCCACCGAACGCCTGGTGCTCGGCGAGTTCCTCGACCGGCGCGTACGCCTCGTGGAGACCGGAGAGGAGGTCACCGTCCTCGATGTCGCCATCCAGCAGCTCCCGGCCCGCCGCGACTGGGAGATCGACAAGTACTTCGTACGCAAGGGCAAGGGCGGCGCGCTCCGGCGCAAGGGCGAGACGCTGACGGTGGAGTGGTCGGCCGTCAGCGGGTTCTCGCTGGAGGAGCGCGGGCAAGGCGCCGAGTCCCTGGTCGCCACGTTCGAGCGGCTGCGCCCGACGGACGTGGCCAACGCGCTGCACCATCTCTCGCCGAAGCGGCGGGCCGAGGTCGCCGCGGCGCTCGACGACGACCGGCTCGCCGACGTCCTGGAGGAGCTCCCCGAGGACGACCAGGTGGAGATCATCGGCAAGCTCAAGGAGGAGCGCGCCGCCGATGTCCTGGAGGCCATGGACCCCGACGACGCGGCCGACCTGCTGTCCGAACTCCCCGAGGCGGACAAGGAACGGCTGCTCACCCTGATGCGTCCGGACGACGCGGCGGATGTGCGGCGCCTCATGTCGTACGAGGAACGGACCGCGGGCGGTCTGATGACCACCGAGCCGATCATTCTGCGCCCGGACGCGACGGTCGCCGACGCGCTCGCGCGGGTCCGGCAGGCGGACCTGTCCCCGGCGCTCGCCGCCCAGGTGTACGTGTGCCGCTCGCCGGACGAGACACCGACCGGCAAGTACCTGGGCACCGCGCACTTCCAGCGGCTGCTGCGCGATCCGCCGTACGCCCTGGTCAGCTCGATCGTCGACAGCGATCTCATCCCCCTCGCACCGGACACCCCGCTGACGTCCGTGACGAGCTATCTGGCCGCGTACAACCTGGTCTCGGCGCCGGTGGTGGACGAGAGCGGCTCACTGCTCGGCGCGGTGACCGTCGACGACGTGCTCGACCACCTGCTGCCCGAGGACTGGCGGGAGACGGACTTCCACGGTGAGGAGGAGGCCGCCCGTGGCCGGTGAGGACCGCGCGAAAGGGGCGTCCACGGGTGCCTCGGGCATCGCGCGCCCGCCCCGTTCCCGGCTGGACCAGCCGAAGGCCCCGCGGCGGCGGCTGCTGCCCGAATACGACCCCGAGTCGTTCGGCCGGCTCTCCGAACGGATCGCCCGGTTCCTGGGCACCTGGCGCTTCATCGCCTGGATGACACTGGTCATCATCATCTGGGTGGTGTGGAACGCCTTCGCGCCCGTGGAGTGGCGGTTCGACGGGTACCCGTTCATCTTCCTGACGCTGATCCTGTCGCTCCAGGCCTCGTACGCGGCCCCGCTGATCCTGCTCGCGCAGAACCGGCAGGCCGACCGCGACCGGGTCACCTACGAGCAGGACCGCAAGCAGAACGAGCGCTCCATCGCGGACACCGAGTACCTCACCCGGGAGATCGCCTCCCTGCGGATGGGCCTCGGCGAGGTCGCCACCCGCGACTGGATCCGCTCCGAACTCGAAGACCTCGTGAGGGAGCTGGACGACCGCCGTGTCCTGTTCCCGGCCGAGAGTGACGAAGACCGCTGACGGGGGCTACTCGCGCGTAGCGCCGGGCGCCGTAACATCGTCGGTATGGCTACGGAAGACGCGGTGCTTGAGGCACTGGCGACAGTGAACGACCCCGAGATCCACCGTCCGATCACCGAGCTCGGCATGGTGAAGTCGGTCGAGATCGACGCTGACGGTGCAGTCGCTGTCACGGTCTATCTCACGGTCTCCGGCTGCCCGATGCGCGAGACGATCACCAAGAACGTGACCGAAGCGGTGGAGAAGGTCGAAGGCGTCAGCCGCGTCGACGTCACGCTCGATGTGATGAGCGACGAACAGCGCAAGGAACTCACGGCCTCGCTGCGCGGCGGCACGGCGGAGCGCGAGGTGCCGTTCGCCAAGCCCGGCTCGCTGACCCGGGTCTACGCGGTCGCGTCCGGCAAGGGCGGCGTCGGCAAGTCGTCGGTCACCGTGAACCTGGCGGCCTCGATGGCGGCCGACGGCCTCAAGGTCGGTGTCGTGGACGCGGACATCTACGGGCACAGCGTGCCCCGGATGCTCGGCGCGGACGGCAAGCCGACCCAGGTCGAGAACATGATCATGCCGCCGTCGGCGCACGGCGTGAAGGTCATCTCCATCGGCATGTTCACCCCGGGCAACGCCCCGGTGGTGTGGCGCGGACCGATGCTGCACCGAGCGCTCCAGCAGTTCCTCGCCGATGTGTACTGGGGCGATCTGGATGTCCTGCTGCTCGACCTGCCGCCGGGCACCGGTGACATCGCGATCTCGGTGGCGCAGCTCGTGCCGAACGCCGAGATCCTGGTCGTCACGACCCCGCAGCAGGCGGCCGCCGAGGTGGCCGAGCGGGCCGGCTCGATCGCCGTGCAGACCCACCAGAAGATCGTCGGTGTCGTCGAGAACATGTCGGGCCTGCCGTGCCCGCACTGCGACGAGATGGTCGATGTGTTCGGCACCGGGGGCGGCCAGAGGGTCGCCGAGGGACTGACGAGGACGACCGGCGCGGAGGTGCCGGTGCTCGGTTCCATCCCGATCGACGTACGGCTGCGCGAGGGCGGCGACGAGGGCAAGCCGGTCGTCCTGTCCGACCCCGACTCTCCGGCCGGCAAGGCGCTGCGCACCATCGCGGACAAGCTGGGGGGCCGTCAGCGCGGCCTGTCGGGCATGTCGCTGGGAATCACCCCGCGCAACAAGTTCTGAAGCGTCGGGGACTGCTCTCGATCGCCGGACGGGCGTGATGTGTCAGGCGCGTCCGGCGAAACCGAGCCCGGTCGGTGATCGAGGTCGCTTTCAAGCCCGGTGGGCGATCGAGGTCACCTTCGGGTTCGAGCCCGATCGGTGATTGAGGTCAACGCGGCAACCAGCCTCGGCCGGTCACCGCCGTCCCCCCTCGCTACGCGTACGTCGCGATGTCGCCGACGACCGAGAAACCCAGCCCGTACGCGCTCATCCCCCGCCCGTACGCCCCGATGTGCACCCCGTCGTGCGCCGACCCCGCCAGCACCCAGCCGAACTCGGACTCGCGGTAGTGGAACGGCACGGGGGCGCCGTCCACGGGCAGTGACAGCGCCGACCACGCGGGGCCGTCCAGATCGTCGGCGAGTTCGAACGCCGTCTCCGTCTGCTGGTCCAGCCAGTCGTCGCGCAGCGAGTGGTCCAGCTGCGGGGGCCATGTATAGGCGAGCAGCCCGGACCCGGCCAGCCAGGCCGCGGAGGAGACCGTGGTCGCGTCCAGCACCCCCGTACCGTCACCGCTGCCCCGCACCGGACTGCTGCCCACCGTCACGACGACGGCGAATCGTTGTTTCTCGGTCCCCGCGTCGGCCCGTACCGACGGTTCGTCACCGTGCCCCAGGGAACCGTGCTGCACGGTGCCGTCCGCAGCGGTGCCGACCTGCATCAGCCAACGGGGTCCGGTGAAGGCCTCGTCCAGTGCGTACCAGGGAAACGGAGCTGCCAGATAACCGTCGACGACAGCCCGGGTCGCCGACACCCCTTCTGCGGCGACTGTGCCCGGCGCGTCTTCCGCGCCCACCCGACTGGTCGTCTCCATATGCCCGGCCCGCCTCCTCGATCCCTTGGGTCCGGAGCGGCCCGCCCCCCACGGGCGTCCTCACAACCGGACAGATGGAGAATAGCCATACCGTCCGGGCGACTCGGGATTGACTGCCGTCAGGTGGCGTCTGCGTCGAACGGCGGGTGGTCGTCCTTCGCGGGCTGCGCACGCTTCTTGAGCAGGTCCGGAGCACCGCCGGAGCCGTTGGCGGCGGTGATCGCCGAGCCGCTCGACACGCCACCACCGGAGTCCACGGACTCCACGGACTCCACGGCCGCGCTCTCCCGGCCGTTCGCCGCGTCGGTGACCTCGGCCAGGTCCTTGCGCAGGTCGAAGCTCTCGCGGATCTCCTTCAGCCCCAGATCGTCATTGCCGTCCATGAGCTGCTTGCGGACGAACGTCTTGGGGTTGAGGTCCTCGAACTCGAAGTCCTTGAACTCCGGACCGAGCTCCGTACGGATGTCCTCCTTGGCGCTCTCCGAGAACTCACGGATCTTGCGGATGAAGCGCGAGGCGTCCTGGATGACCTTGGGCAGCTTGTCCGGGCCGAAGATCAGCACACCCAGGATCGCGAGCGTCACCAGCTCGAGTGCGCCTATGTCATTGAACACCCTGTTGCTCCTCGTGTTCTCCGAGACCGTGTCGGTCGAGGTCCGGACCCGGCCCACGGTACCCGCCGAAACTGTCCGCGCGGTAGCGTCCCGTGGCCGTCACGTGCCGGTTGCCGAACCGAGAGTCAAAGAGATGGACAGGTCTTTACCACCTCGGGTCAGACCGAGGTCCAGCCGGTCGCCGGGCCGGTGCGCGCGGATCTTCACGATCAGCTCCTCACCGCTGTGCACCCGCTGGCCGTCGACCTCGGTGATGATGTCCCCGGGCTTGATCCCGGCCTTGGCCCCGGGTCCGTCCGGCGTCACCGCGGGCTTGCCGGCCGCCCCCTTCGTGCCGACCTTGGCGCCGTCCCCCGTGTACTTCATGTCGAGCGTGACGCCGATCACCGGGTGGGTGGCCTTCCCGGTGTTGATCAGCTCCTCGGCGACCCGCTTGCCCTGGTTGATCGGGATGGCGAAGCCGAGACCGATGGACCCCGCCTGCCCGCCCTCGGTGCTCGAACCACTGTCGGCGGCACGGATGGCGCTGTTGATGCCTATGACATGGGCATCGGTGTCGACGAGCGGACCGCCGGAGTTGCCCGGGTTGATCGGGGCATCGGTCTGCAGCGCGTCGACGTAGCTGACGTCGCTGCCGTCGCCCTTCTCACCGCCCGCGGTGATCGGCCGGTCCTTGGCGCTGATGATGCCGGAGGTCACGGTGTTGGACAGGTCGAAGGGGGCGCCGATGGCCACCACGGGGTCGCCGACCCGCACATTGTCGGAGTTGCCCAGCGGCAGCGGCTTGAGGCCGGAGACGCCGGTGACCTTGACCACGGCCAGGTCGTAGCCGCTGTCCTTGCCGACGACCTCGGCGCGCGCGGTCTCGCCACCGCTGAACGTCACGGTGATCTCGCCGGAGGACCCGGCCGGGGCGACGACGTGGTTGTTGGTGAGGATGTGGCCGGAGTTGTCGAGCACGAAGCCGGTACCGGTGCCGGATCCGGTGGTGCCGCTGACATGGAGGGTGACCACGCTGGGCAGCGCGCTGGCGGCGATGCCCGCGACGCTGTCGGGGGCGCGGCCCCCGCTGTTCCGGCTGGTCTGCGGAAGCTCGACCTGGGTGAGGCCGCCGTTGCGCTCGATGTAGGCGCCGATGCCGCCGCCGATGCCTCCCGCCACCAGTGCGAGCAGCACGGCGCCGATGAGGAGGGAGCCGCGGCGGTTCTTCTTACGGCCGGTGTCGGCCCCGAGCGGCGGGCCCGGGTTCGTCAGCGGCTGCCGGGGTGCACCCCAGGGGTCGTACTGGAGCCACTGCGTCGACTGCTGCTGCGGGAGCGAGGGAGGGGGTGCGGGCATGGGCGTGGGCGTGGGCGTGGGTGTGAAACCGGGGGCGGTGGGGTGGGTGGGTGCGCCGGGTGCTGTGGGGCCGGTGGGGATGCCTGCGCCGTTCGTCCCGGCGTACTGCGCGGGTACGGGGGTGCCGTGCGCGGGGGTCGGGACCGGTCGCTGCACAGGTGGTGCGGGTGCCCAGGGGCCGGGTCCGCCGTAGGGCGGGGTGCTGTACTCATCGGGCTGGTGCAGCGGCGCCGCGGGCCGCGCGGCCGGTACGGACTCCATGGGCTCGGGCGTAGGCGCTTCCGTCATGTCTGTCACGGCCGTCTCATCTGTCGTATCGGCCGTGGGTGCCGTGTCCTGCACGGGGGACGGCTCGTCCGGCGCTGTGCGGGTGGTGCGTCCCGGCGCGGGCCGACTCCACCATTTCGCCTTCGGCCCGGTGGACTTCCCGTCTTCCATGTTCTCCCCGCAACTGCCGCAACTGGCCTCTGCACGCCCCCGCAGGGGCGTCCTTCCCGGAACTGCTCCCGGAATTCAACCAGGTTTGCGAATGTCTGCGCAGACCTGCGGTCAGCGCCGGGAGGAAAGCGGCAGACCACGGTCGGCGGGGGTAGGGAGGGCCGAGGCCGGCGGCGCCCAGGACGGCGGCGCGGAGGGGGCGGGGGGCTGCGAGGCGAGCCGCCCGAGCACCCGTGCGAAGAGCGGGGACGTGCTGGTCGGACGTATCAGCGGTGACGCGGACACATTGGTCAGGCCCTGAACTCCGAAGGTGTTCCCCGCGAGGGTTCCGGATGCCAGGGTTCCGGGCACGAGGGTTCCGGAGGAGAGCAGTGCGGGGGCCGTGGAAGGCGCTGCCGGTGTGACCTCCGGCACGGACGGCGGGGCGGCGGCGATCGAGCGGTCGCCCGCCTCCGTTGCGGCGAGCGCGCCCTGGCTGCCACCGTTGCGACGGCTCACCGAGCTGCTGCTCTCGCTGCGCGAAGCGACGTCGAGCGGGGTCACCGCGTTTCCGGCGCCCGCGGCGCGGACCGGGGTGTTGGAACCCGCGCCCGTCGGCAGCGCACCGCCCAGGGCGATGGCCGCCAGCGATACGGCGCTGGCCGCGGCGAAGGCGAACCTCCGCCCGCGCCACGGCGACCGGTCCGGCTCGCGGCCCACCTCATGGATCCGGAAGCCCGACCGGGAGGACGGCCCACCCGGCAGTACGGCGGTCGAGCCGTGCGGGACCGGAGCGAAGCCGAAACTCCCCAGCGGTGAATTCCCCGGCGAATCGGTGCGGCTGCCGGGCTGCTGGATCATCGGGAAAAGCCCGTCGGCGAAACGCCCGGAGCCGCCGAACGGTCTTCCCTGGCTGTCGTCGTCGCCCCCCGGCCCCCCGGGAAGGCCCTGCAGCCGGGCGAGGAACCCCTCGGACGGCGAAGGCGGGGCGGACTGTGCGAAGACGCTCTTCAGGCGCCGCTGTGCGGCTGCCTCGGCCTTGCACTTGGCGCAGGTCGCGAGGTGGGCGAGCACCCGCTCACGGGCATCGTGTTTCAACTCGCCGTCGACAAGCGCGGCGAGCCGGTCCCCCAGATGCTGCTCCGCGGGGGTCGGGCTTGTGCCACTCACGCCGTTCCGCCCTCCCCTGCCAGGATCGCGCCCGCCAGCGAGCGCTGCTCGGCACGGGCCTCGGGCGAACGGTGCTGCAGCGCCTTGCGCAGGTGCGAGCGACCTCGGTGGATACGGCTGCGCACGGTGCCGAGCTTCACGCCCAGCGTCGCTGCGATCTCCTCGTACGAGAGGCCCTCGATGTCACAGAGCACGACGGCGGCACGGAATTCGGGCGCGAGGGTGTCCAGCGCCTGCTGCACGTCCGCGTCGAAATGCGTGTCGTTGAAGACCTGCTGCGGGGACGGCTCACGGCTCGGCAGCCGCTCGGCGGCGTCGTCACCGAGGGAGTCGAAGCGGATCCGCTGCTTACGACGGACCATGTCCAGGAACAGGTTGGTCGTGATGCGGTGCAGCCAGCCCTCGAAGGTGCCCGGCGTATAGGTGGACAGCGACCGGAACACGCGGACGAAGACCTCCTGCGTGAGGTCCTCCGCATCGTGCTGGTTGCCCGTCAGCCGGTAGGCGAGTCGGTAGACACGGCCGCTGTGCGTGCTGACGATCTCTTCCCATGAGGGCGGCGTCCACGCCTGGGAGTCCGCATCAGAGGCGAAGGTCGCGGTCGGTGCGGAATCGTTGGAAGAACGGTCAGCGATGTTGGTCACGGATTTCGGCTCACCCGCCGACCTGAGGAAGCGCCACAGCACTCCTCTCCGATCCACAGGCGCAGCCGCACCTCCCCTATCGGCTCTGGTGGTGTCCAGCGGAGCCCCTACCATAGCCACCTCGCCCGTTAGCTCCGGATAAGCCTTTTTCCTGCTGGGGCCGGGGAGCACCCCGGGAACCTCCGGCCCATGGCCTCCGGACCCGATCCGCGGGCCGATTCCATGCGCTTTCCCCTGCCCTTGCATAACGCCCGGTCCCATCTGCGGGTTCCCGGGTACAGCGGATACAGTCACCGTTGCGCCAACTACGGGGACAGGAGAGGGTCATTACCGCCAACCGGCAGACGAGCTGGGCGTTCGCCGACGCCTTTGTCGCCGAGGACGAACCATTGCACTGGGCCCGGGACCGGGCGCGGGAGGCAGGGCTTCGCTCGGTGTCGCCAGGTACCGGCGCCGCGCTGCGCTTGCTCGCTGCCACGACGGACGCCAAAGCGGTGGCCGAAATCGGCACCGGGACCGGCGTGTCCGGGCTCTATCTCCTGCACGGCATGCGGCCCGACGGGGTGCTGACCACGGTCGACCCCGAGCCCGAGCGCCAGCAGTTCGCCCGTGCGGCGTTCCGGGCCGCGGGGTTCGCCGCCAATCGGGCCCGCTTCATTCCCGGCCGCGCCCTGGACGTACTGCCGCGGCTCGCGGACGGCGGATACGACCTGGTGTTCTGCGACGGCGACCGGCTGGAGAGCCTGGACTGTCTCGCTGAATCGTTGCGTCTGCTGCGGCCCGGCGGTCTGGTGTGCTTCGAGGGAGTCTTCGCGGACGGCCGTACGGTCGACTCCGCGGCGCAGCCTGCGGAGGTGCTGCGGCTGCGGGAGCTGCTGCGGGCGGTACGGGAGAGCCAGGAGCTGATGGCGACGCTGCTGCCGGTGGGCGACGGCTTGCTGTGTGCGGTGCGGAGGGGCTGACGCCCCCGGGAACGGAGTCAAGAGGCCTGCCCCTGCCCGGGCGAACCGGGGGGTGTCCTCAATCGCCGGACGGGCGTGATCCACGGGTCCGGTTCCCCGGGCGCACCGGCTGCGGACACATCACTGCCCCGGCACGGTCACCGTGCCGGGGCAGTGAAGAAGTGTGGGCGCCTCTGCTCAGCCGACGACCTTCTTGAGGGCATCGCCGAGTGCATCGGCCTCGTCCGGAGTCAGCTCCACGACAAGCCGACCGCCGCCTTCGAGCGGAACGCGCATGACGATGCCCCGCCCCTCCTTTGTCACCTCGAGCGGGCCGTCGCCCGTCCGCGGCTTCATGGCCGCCATGCTCGTTCCCCTTCCTGAAACCAGCTCATCGCAACCGGCGGCCCCATGACAGGCGCTGTGTCACCGGCATCGAACACATTGCTTCATGGCCATTATCCCGCATCACAGACCCCGATGACCAACATCGGTCGGCATCGCTTGCGCAACGCGCTCTCTCAAAACCACCCAATTCGGCGATCGAGCTGCGATACTCCGCCCCCCGCACCCCTCCATCGGAGCACAATTGTTAGACGCAGGTCACATGTTCGCCCCGGCCCGAGTCGGCCATGCTTGCCTGGACAGGCATTGCCCGAGGTGCAGAGGGGACAGCGAAATGGCCGACCAGATAGCGGACAGCGTGCTCCATGAAGTGAGCGACGGACTCGCGACGATCACGATCAACCGTCCCGACGCGATGAACGCCATGAACACCGAGGCCAAGGTGGCGCTCCGTGACGCGCTGAAGTCCGCGGCGGCCGACACCGCCGTACGGGCCGTTCTGCTCACCGCGACCGGGCGCGCCTTCTGCGTCGGCCAGGATCTGAAGGAGCACGTCGGCAAGCTCGCCGAGGCCCGTGAATCCGGCGGCGGCAATGCGCTGAGCACCGTGCAGGAGCACTACAACCCGATCGTGCGGGCCATCACCGAGATGCCCAAGCCGGTGGTCGCCGGGGTGAACGGTGTCGCGGCCGGTGCCGGTTTCGGGTTCGCGCTGGCCTGTGACTACCGGGTGGTCGCCGACACCGCCTCGTTCAACACGTCCTTCGCCGGGGTCGCCCTGACCGCCGACTCGGGCGTCTCCTGGACGCTGCCCCGCCTGATCGGGCAGAGCCGCGCCGCCGATCTGCTGCTCTTCCCGCGGTCGATCTCCGCGCGGGACGCCCACGAGCTGGGCATCGTGAACAAGCTGGTGCCCGCCGCCGACCTGGCCGCCGAGGCCGCCGGTGTGGCCCGCGCCCTGGCGTCCGGTCCCACGGTGGCGTACGCCGCGCTCAAGGAGTCCCTGGCCTACGGCGCCGCTCACACCCTGAGCGAGGCGCTGGAGAAGGAGGGCGAACTCCAGACGAAGGCGGGTGCGTCCGAGGACCACACGATCGCGGTGCAGGCGTTCCTGAACAAGGAGAAGCCGAAGTACCTCGGGCGGTAGCCGCTCCCGACCGGGTCTACGCCCCCGCCCCGCGCGCCACGCAGTCGGCCAGATGGTCGTCGACCAGGCCGCAGGCCTGCATCAGGGCGTAGGCCGTCGTGGGTCCGACGAACCGCAGCCCGCGCTTCTTGAGGTCCTTGGCCAGCGCCGTGGACTCCGGAGTGACCGCGGCGACGTCTTCGACGGTGCGCGGGGCCGGGCGGCCGGCCGGGTCGGGGGCATAGGACCAGATCAGGTCGTCCAGCTCGCCCGGGCGCCAGTCGGCCAGGACCTTGGCGTTGGCGAGGGTCGCCTCGATCTTCGCCCGGTTGCGGATGATCCCGGCGTCGGCGAGGAGCCGCTCCTTGTCGGCGTCGGTGAACTCCGCCACGGCGGGGATCTCGAACCCGGCGAAGGCGGAGCGGAAGCCCTCGCGGCGGCGCAGGATCGTCAGCCAGGAGAGGCCCGACTGGAACGCCTCCAGGCAGAGCCGTTCGAACAGGGCGTCGTCGCCGTGGACGGACTTGCCCCATTCGGTGTCGTGATACGCGAGGTAGTCCTCGGTGGAGAGCCCCCATGGGCAGCGCAGTCCGCCGTCCGGGGCCGTTTGTGCGCCGCCGCTCATCGCCGGGGCTCCTCTCCGGGTCGCTGGGTCGGGGTTTGCCGCGGATCGGGCCGGGGGCCCTGCCTGAGGTCCCGCTGCGGCGCCTGCCAGGGGTCCCGCTGCGGATCGGGCCGGGTGTCCTGCCAGGGGCCCTGTCCAGGGTCCTGCCGGGGTTCCTGCCGCGGGTCCTGGCCCGGCGCCTCCCACGGTGCCTTCGGGCGGTCCTCGGGGCGCTCCGTGGTCGGCTGCGGCCGGTCCTCGGGCCGCTTGAGGAGATCGGGGCCGCCGACCGCGGTCGCCTGCGCCCCGGCCAGCGCCGACTCCAGCTCCGCGATCCGCGCGTCCCGCTCGGCGAGCTCGGCGCCGAGCCTGCCGAGCACCTCGTCGACATCCGTCATGCGGTAGCCGCGTACGGTCACCGGCAGCCGCACCGCCTCGACATCCGCGCGACCGACCGGACGCGTCGCGGGCAGCGGGTCGGTCAGCTGCTCGGGCGCCACGTCCTGCAGGATGGCGCTCTTCCCTCCGCCGACCACCGCGAGGGTGACCGCGGCCACGACCACCACCATCGCCAGCAGCAAGAACCAGAACACGCGCATCTCCCCAAGAGCGGAAACCTGTCCGAGTCCGATCGTGCCATGCGGTACCGACAGTTAGGGTCGCAGGCGACCCACGGGCGATCTACCAGAGGAGATACACGGGATGCGAAGCGGTGCGCTCAGGCTCGGGCGGCGTGAATTCGGTGCGCACGAGCCGGTGATCATGGCGATCGTGAACCGTACCCCGGACTCCTTCTACGACCAGGGCGCGACCTTCCGGGACGAGCCCGCGCTCGCCCGGGTCGAGCAGGCGATCGCGGACGGCGCGGCGATCGTCGACATCGGGGGTGTGAAGGCGGGCCCCGGTGAAGAGGTGACCGCCGAGGAGGAGGCCCGTCGCACGGTGGGGTTCGTCGCGGAGGTGCGGCGTCGCCACCCGGATGTGGTGATCAGCGTCGACACCTGGCGCCACGACGTCGGCGAGGCGGTCTGCGAGGCCGGCGCGGACGTGCTGAACGACGCGTGGGGCGGCGTCGACCCGAAGCTCGCGGAAGTCGCCGCGCGGTACGGCGCCGGTCTGGTGTGCACGCACACGGGCGGCGCCGAGCCGCGGACCCGGCCGCACCGGGTCGCGTACGACGACGTGATGGCGGACATCCTGCGCGTGACGGCGGGGCTGGCCGAGCGGGCGGTCGGGCTCGGGGTGCGGCCGGACGGGATCATGATCGACCCCGGTCACGACTTCGGGAAGAACACCCGGCATTCCCTGGAGGCGACGCGCCGGCTCGACGAGATGACGGAGACCGGCTGGCCCGTCCTCGTATCGCTGTCCAACAAGGACTTCGTCGGCGAGACGCTCGACCGGCCGGTGAAGGAACGGGTGCTCGGAACGCTCGCGACGACGGCCGTGTCGGCGTGGCTGGGGGCGCGGGTGTACCGGGTGCACGAGGTGGCGGAGACGCGGCAGGTGCTGGACATGGTCGCGTCCATCGCCGGCCACCGGGAGCCGGCGGTCGCGCGGCGCGGGCTGGCCTGAACGATCGGGGCTCCGCCCCGGACACCGCTCCTCGATCGCCGGAGGGACGTGAGAATGCCCGTGCGGAGCCCCCGGCCCTAGTGGCCGACCCGGCCGACCTCCTTCGTGACGAGGTTGACCGCCTCGTCCACGTCATCCGTGACGTGGAACAGCAGCAGGTCGTGTTCGGACGCCTTGCCCTGTGCCACCACCGTGTCCCGCAGCCAGTCCACGAGACCGCTCCAGTACGCGGTACCGAACAGCACGATCGGGAAGCGGGTGACCTTGCCCGTCTGGACGAGGGTGAGGGCCTCGAAGAGTTCGTCCAGGGTGCCGAGGCCGCCCGGCAGGACGACAAAGCCTTGTGCGTACTTCACGAACATCGTCTTGCGGACGAAGAAGTAGCGGAAGTTGACGCCGATGTCGACGTGCGGGTTGAGGCCGGACTCGAAGGGCAGCTCGATGCCGAGTCCGACCGAGATGCCCTTCGCCTCCCGCGCCCCCTTGTTCGCCGCCTCCATGGCTCCGGGGCCGCCTCCGGTGATCACCGCGAAGCCGGCCTCGACCAGGGCCTTGCCGATCCGTACACCGGCCTCGTAGTCCGGCCCGCCGGCCGGGGTGCGGGCCGAGCCGAAGACGCTGATGGCGCTCGGCAGCTCGGCGAGGGCGCCGAACCCTTCGACGAACTCCGACTGGATGCGCATCACCCGCCACGGGTCGGTGTGCACCCACTCGGAATCGCCCTCGGTGTCCAGCAGCCGCTGGTCGGTGGTGCCGGGCTGTACCTGGTCCCTGCGGCGGAGCACCGGCCCCTGCCGCTGCTCCTCGGGGACGTGCGCTCCCTCGGGGTTGCCCATGACCTGCTCCCTCCGACGATCGATGACCATCACCGATGACCATCTGTGTCAGGTCAGGGTAGATCCATGGAGGTTACGGGGAGGGGAATGCCGTGGGTCAGCTGGTGAGCCAGGAGCGGAGCCGTTCCTCGCAGTGGGTGATCCGGTCGACGGCCACGTGCTCGTTGCGCTTGTGCGCGAGGAGCGGGTCGCCGGGTCCGTAGTTCACCGCGGGGACGCCGAGGGAGCTGAAGCGGGAGACGTCGGTCCAGCCGAACTTGGGCCGGGCGGTGCCGCCGACCGCCGCCATGAACGCCTTGGCCGCCGGGTGGGAGAGGCCGGGCATGGCCGCGCCCGAGTGGTCGTCGACGGTGAATTCGGCGACGCCGCAGTCCGCGAAGACCTCGTGGACGTGGGCGAGCGCCTCTTCGGCGGTGCGGTCGGGGGCGTACCGGTAGTTGACGACGACGGTGCAGGCGTCGGGGATGACGTTGTTGGCGACGCCGCCCTCGATCCGTACCGCGTTGAGGCCCTCGTGGTATTCGAGCCCGTCGACGACCGGGCGGCGCGGTTCGTACGCGGCGAGGCGGGCCAGGATCGGGGCGGCGGCGTGGATGGCGTTGGACCCCATCCAGCCGCGTGCGGAGTGGGCCCGCTCCCCCTCGGTGCGCAGGAAGACCCGCAGGGTGCCCTGGCAGCCGCCCTCGACCTGGGCGTCGGAGCCCTCCAGGAGTACGGCGAAGTCACCCGCCAGCCAGTCGGGGTGGGCGGCGGCGACGTGGCCGAGTCCGTTGAGGTGCGCGGCGACCTCTTCGTTGTCGTAGAAGACGAAGGTGAGGTCGCGGTTGGGCTCGGGCACGGTCGCGGCGATCCTCAGCTGCACGGCGACGCCCGACTTCATGTCGGAGGTGCCGCAGCCCCACAGCACGCCGTCGTCGTCGAGCCGGGACGGCACGTTGTCGGCGATCGGCACGGTGTCGATGTGTCCGGCGAGTACGACCCGCTCGGCCCGGCCTAGGTTCGTCCGCGCGACGACGTTGTTGCCGTGCCGGTCGACGGTCAGGTGCGGCAGGGTCCGCAGCGCCGACTCGATCGCGTCGGCGAGGTCCTTCTCCTGACCGCTGACCGACGGGAAGTCGACGAGCCGGGCGGTGAGCGCGGGGCCGTCCAGGGTGAGATCAAGCGTGCTTTCGGGCATACAACCGACCCTAGACGAACGGAACCGTCCCCGAGGGACGGGCCCTCGGCCCCGGCCGGGCACTCCAGTACGGTGGCCCCGTGCCCCGGAACGTCTCCCCCGCCCGCCGACACACCGGCCGCTCCCGCCTCTTCCGCGTCGCGGCCGCCTTTGGCGTGCTCGCCGCGCTGGGCGGCTATCTGACCGTGCAGTACGTATCCGGCAGCCGGGTCACCGAAGGGTGCACCGTGGAGTCCGCCGACGGTTCGGCCGGCCAGGGCCGTACGTACCGGCTGAGCCCGGAGCAGGCTTCGAACGCCGCGACGATCTCCGCGGTCGGCACCTCGCGCGGGATGCCGGAGCGCGCGGTCACGATCGCGCTGGCGACCGCGTTGCAGGAGTCGGGGCTGCGCAATATCGAGCACGGCGACCGGGACTCGCTGGGGCTGTTCCAGCAGCGTCCCTCGCAGGGCTGGGGCACCGAGAAGCAGATCCTGGACCCGGTCTACTCCGCCGGGGAGTTCTACCGGAACCTGGCCGAGGTTCCCGGCTATTCACGGCTGCCGCTGACGGTCGCCGCGCAGCGGGTCCAGCGCAGTGGTTTCCCGCAGGCGTACGCGAAGCACGAGCCGGACGCGGCGCTGCTGGCGGCTGCGCTGACCGGCCGTACGCCTGCCGCGCTGAACTGCACGCCGCCGCGGACGACGGCCGCGAAGGCCGACGCGGCGAAGGTGCGGGCCGAGCTGGTGCGCGCCTTCGGCAAGGACGTGCTGCCCGCGGAGCGGCCGTCGGCGCGGCGGGACGGCAAGGGTGCGGCCGGTGCGTCGGCGACGGCGGCGCGCACGGTCTCGGTGCCGGTGCGGGCGGCCCGCGCCTCCGGGGGCGGCGACGCGCCGCGGCGCGGCTGGGAGCTCGCGCACTGGGCGGTCGCGCGGTCCGAGGCACTCCACCTGGACGAGGTCGCCTACGCGGGCCGGGTGTGGAAGGCCGGGGAGGGCTGGCGGACAGTGGGTACGGACGGTGCGGACGGCAAGGGCTCGGGCACCGGCGAGGTCCGCATAGGGCTCGCGCCGTAGTCGGCCGGCGCGGCGGCCGCTCCATGCCGTAGTCGTTCAGCAGTACGAAGAGTCACCCGGAGGTGTTGTCCGGGCCCTCCGGAAAACCCACGCACGCAACACCTCCCGGCACCCCTCCTCCGCCCGCCAATTTCCTTGCGCGCAAAGAGAAGTGACGGTTCATCGGCCGTTCCCCGAATGCGGCGTCCGCCCGGGTTCGTCCGTTGTCGATTATGTGACGCATTGCTGACTCTTTACCTCGGCGTACCGCAACCTCCCCCGCCCTTAGGACGGTTGTCAGTTGCGTCCGATCAACGGACAGACCGATTCCTCATCTTCCTCATTCCGTCGAAGGAGCATCATGTCCCTCCCCCTGACCCGCCGGATCGCCCGTGCCGCGCTGCTGATCGCCGCGGGTGCAGCCCCCGTGGTCGGTGCGGCCGGAGCCGCAGGTGCCGCGGAGCTCCCGCAGCCCCCGGAGCTCGGCGGTCTGACCACCGTCGACGGCACCGGCCTCGGCAGGACGGTCGACGGCGCGTCGCAGCAGGGCACCAAGGCGGCGGGCGAGACCGGCGGCAAGGTGGTCGGGACGACCCTCCCGGCCGCGGGCAAGACCGTCGGCAAGGCCGGCGCCCAGGCCGCTCCCGCCGTGCAGAACGCGGCCGGCGGTGCGGCGGGCAGCGCGGGCAAGGTCCTCGGCGGCGCCGCCGGTACCGCGACCCGGGGCGGTCTGCCCACCCACGGCCTGCCGATCGGCTGACCCGCACCGGCCACCGGCCGGCGCATCACATGCGAGGGGCCTCGGGAGTGCGCACTCCCGAGGCCCCTCGCATGTGATGCCTGCTGTCAGGCCAGCCGCTTGACCGCGGCGGCCACCCGCTCGTCCGTCGCCGTGAACGCCACGCGTACGAAGCGGTCGCCGGCCGGCCCGTAGAAGTCGCCCGGCGCCACCAGAATGCCGAGTTCCGCCAGGTACGCCACGGTCTCCCAGCACGGCTCGTCGCGCGTCGCCCACAGGTACAGGCTCGCCTCGCTGTGCTCGATGCGGAAGCCGTGCGCCTCCAGCGCCGCGCGCAGGGCCGCGCGCCGATCCGCGTACCGGGTCCGCTGCTCGGCGACGTGCTCGTCGTCGCCGAGCGCCGCGATCGTCGCCGCCTGGACCGGGGCGGGCGTCATCATGCCGCCGTGCTTGCGGATCAGCAGCAGCTCGCCGAGCACGGCCGCGTCGCCCGCGATGAAGGCCGCACGGTATCCGGCCAGGTTGGAGCGCTTGGAGAGTGAGTGGACGGCGACGATTCCCTCGTACGTACCGCCGCAGACGTCCGGGTGCAGTACGGAGACGGGTTCGGCCTCCCAGCCCAGCTCCAGGTAGCACTCGTCGCTGAAGACCAGCACGCCGTGCTCGCG
Organism: Streptomyces sp. NPDC058092; assembly: GCF_042884935.1. Taxonomy (NCBI): domain Bacteria; kingdom Bacillati; phylum Actinomycetota; class Actinomycetes; order Kitasatosporales; family Streptomycetaceae; genus Streptomyces; species Streptomyces sp. NPDC058092. The sequence continues at coordinate 378,763 of NZ_JBHVSY010000001.1, read as the reverse complement.
CGCCCAGGCGACGATCCGGGTCAGTTCCTCCTTGGACAGGACGCGGCCGGTCGGGTTGGACGGCGAGTTCAGCCAGAGCAGCTTCAGGCCGGCCGGGTCCAGCTCGGCAGGGTCGTCGTAGACGACGGGCTCGGCGCCACAGAGCCGGGCGCCCACCTCGTACGTCGGGTAGGCGAGGCGCGGGTAAGCCACCTTGTCGCCCGCGCCGAGACCGAGCTGGGTCGGCAGCCAGGCCACCAGCTCCTTGGAGCCGACGACCGGCAGGACGTTCTCGTGCGCCACGGAGACCGCGCCGAGCCGCCGCTCCACCCAGCCGGTGATCGCGTCGCGCAGCTCGGCGGTCCCCCACACCGTCGGATAGCCGGGGCTGTCCGCGGCGGCGACGAGCGCCTGCTGGATCAGCTCGGGCACCGGGTCGACGGGCGTGCCGACGGACAGGTCCACGATGCCGTCCGGGTGGGCGGCGGCCGTCGACTTGTAGGGCGCGAGCTTGTCCCAGGGGAAGACCGGGAGACGGGAGGAGACTGCGGACACGGATCTCTGCTTTCTCGTGCGGGGGTTCCGAGGGCTGCTCGGGCCGCTCCGGCGGCAAAAACGCCTCGGTCCCGTACGGTGGCGAGCCGTACGGGACCGGGGCGGCGCACCTGCCTGCCGTTGACTACTGGTTCTGCGGCGGCAGCGCGGCGATGAACGGGTGGTCGCGTTCGATCAGGCCCAGCTTGGAGGCACCACCGGGCGACCCGAGGTCGTCGAAGAACTCGACGTTCGCCTTGTAGTAGTCCTTCCACTCCTCCGGGGTGTCGTCCTCGTAGAAGATCGCCTCGACCGGGCACACCGGCTCACAGGCTCCACAGTCGACGCATTCGTCCGGGTGGATGTACAAGGACCGCTGGCCCTCATAGATGCAGTCGACGGGGCACTCTTCGATGCAGGCCTTGTCCTTCACGTCGACACAAGGCTGCGCGATGACGTAGGTCACGCTGTCGTTCCTCCTCGGTAGGGCGTTGGCTCTCGCGCGGGAGCGCGGCGTCGTCGATGCCCACCCCTAGTATCTCCGTTCGCGGGCACGAACCGAACAGGAGGGGCGGAGAGAGCTGTGGAATTCACCATCGGCGGACAACTCGAAGTCCGAATTACACACGCTGACGTGGGCAAACGGGTATCAGTCCGGCGTACGTCGCAGGACGGCCCGCAAGGGGCTAAATTCACTGACACGGTTGGTGTTCTCACATCGTGGGACAACGGTGTGCTGTCGATCACAACGAAGAGCGGGGATTCCGTCCGCATCCCGGAATCGACGCTGGTGGCGGGCAAGGTCGTGCCCGCCGCCCCGGCCCGGCGGCGCGGTCCCGCGGCCTCCTTCGACGAGCTCGCGCCCGTCTGTGCCCGCGCCTGGCCGCCGGTGGAGAGCGAGCCGCTGGGCGACTGGCGGCTGCGCGCCGCCCGGGGTTTCACCCGGCGCGCCAACTCCGTGCTTCCGCTCGGCGATCCGGGCATGCCGCTCGACGAGGCGCTCGGGCGCGTCCGGCGGTGGTACGGGGAGCGGGAGCTGCCCGCGTACATCCAGACCGCGACCGGCGCGGAGGGCACCCAGGAAGTGCTCTGCGCCGAGTTGGAGGAGCGCGGGTGGCGGCGCGAGGTGACGGCCGAGGTACGGGTCGCCGCGCTGGCGCCGATCGGCGACCTGGACGCCGATGTGTCCCGGGTGCGGCTGAGCCGGGACCTCGACGAGGCGTGGCTCTCCCGCTACCAGCGCTTCGAGACGCCGGGGCCGCACGTCCTTCAGGTGCTGCGCGGCGGCCCGTCGGTGTGGTTCGCCGCCGTGCCCGGTGACACCGAGGGCGCGGCGCCCGCCGCGATCGGGCGGTGCGTGGTGGACGGGCGGTGGGCCGGGTTCATGGCCGTCGAGGTGGACCCGGCGCACCGGCGGCGCGGGCTCGCCTCCGCCGTGATGACCGCCCTCGCCCGCAAGGCCCTGGACGAGGGCGCCTCGGCGGCGTGGCTCCAGGTCGAGACGGACAACGACGGGGCGCGGGCGCTGTACGAGGGCATGGGGTTCGCGGTCCATCACCGGTATCACCACTTCCGGTCGGCGTGACGGGGCGGGGAGGCGCGATGAGTCCTCACGAGCCCGACCGGCCCGGGCACCCCGGCCGGGACGAGCTGTACCGGCAGTTCGCCGAGGAGGCGCGCGCCGAGCGGCCGGACCTCGCGCTGCTCTGCCTGCTGCTGGGCGCGGTGGCCGACCCGGCGCTGGACGCGAACGGGACCGACGCCGCGCAGATCGAACTGGACGAGCTGGCGGGCCGGCTCCCGTACGGGGTGCGGGGCGGCCGGGCCTGGGCCTCGGCCCTGGCGGAACTGCTCGGCGAGCGGTGCGGTTTCGCGGGCTCGTCGGCGGACTACCAGCGGCTGGAGTCGTCGCTGCTGCACGAGGTGCTGCGGCGGCGGCGCGGGCTGCCGATCCTGCTGTCCGTGGTCTGGATCGAGGTGGCGCGGCGGGCGGGCGCTCCGGTGTACGGGGTGGCGCTGCCCGGCCATTTCGTCGTCGGGTTCGGCGATCCGGCCGAGCGGGTGCTGGCCGATCCGTTCGACGGCGGCCGCCCGATGACCGGGCAGGACGCGGAGCTGCTGGTGGCGGGGGCGACCGGGGAGCCCCTCGACGAGTCGATGCTGGTGCCCGCGCGACCGCTGGAGATCGTGCTGCGGATCCTGAACAACATCAGGGCGTGGGCGGCAACCCGCCCGGAACGGACGGACGTGGCGCTCTGGGCGGTGGACCTCTCGCTGCTGCTGCCCTCGCACCCGGCCCGGCTGCGGTACGAGCGGGCGCAACTGCTCGTACAGAGCGGGCAGTTCCTGCGCGGGGCGGCCGAGATGGAGGAGTACGCGGAGGTGGTCGACAGGGTCGAGCCCGAGGCGGCGGAAGCGATCCGGCGGAAGGCGCGGGCGGCGCGGGCGATGCTGAACTAGGCCTGTCCGGCAGGACGCGCCGCCCCCCTCGCGCCTCCCGTTCCGTCACCCCCCTCCCTCAACCCCCGGTCCGCCACTCCCGCTCTTTCACCCCCGCTCCCTCACCGCCTTGGCCAGTACCTCGGGGGCCGGGCCCTCGTGCACGATGCCCAGGCGTTGCGTAGCCCGGGTCAGGGCCACGTACAGGTCGTTCAGGCCGCGCACCGAACGGTCGAGGACGGCCGCGGGGTCGGCCAGCAGTACCGCGTCGAATTCCAGCCCCTTGGCCTGCCGCACGCCGAGGACCACGACCCGGTTCTCCAGGTCGGGCTCGTCCCCGTACGCCGCGCCCGGCACCGCACGGGCCACCGCGGCCCCCAGTTCGTCGCGCCGTGCGTCGGGGACGATCACGGCGAGCCTGCCCTCGTCCAGTGCCGCCGCCTCCTTCGCGGCGAGTTCGGCGAGGGTGCGGGCGGTGTCGTCGGTGCGCAGCAGCCAGGGGGCGACGCCTGTCTCCCGTACCGAGCGGGGCGGTTCGAGCCCGGGGCCGAGCGCGGCGAGCACATCCGTGGTGGACGCCATGATCTCGGCGGGGGTCCGGTAGTTGACGGTGAGCGACGCCTGCCGCCACCGGTCGCCGATGTGCGGGGCGAGCGCGGACGCCCACGAGGAGGCCCCGGCCGCGTCGCCGGTCTGGGCCACGTCGCCGACCAGGGTCATGGAGCGGGTCGGGCAGCGCCGCATCAGCAGCCGCCAGGCCATCTGGGAGAGTTCCTGCGCCTCGTCGACGATGATGTGCCCGAAGACCCAGCTCCGGTCGGCGAAGGCCCGTTCGGCGACGGTGCGGGTGGTGCGTTCCTCGTGACGGTCGGCGAGGGTCCGCGCGTCGACCAGTCCGGCGAGGCCGCCCTCCTCCTCGTCCTCCGCGTCGCCCGCCGCGAGGTCCAGGACGCCCTGCGCGTACGCGACGCCCTCGGCCCGCTCGCGGGCGACGGCGGCCTCGGCCGCGCGGTTGTCCTGGCCGAGCAGTTCGGCGGCCTCGTCCAGCAGCGGTACGTCGGCGGCGCTCCAGCCGCCGTCGCCGTCCGGTGCACGGAACAGCAACTCCCTTTCCGCGTCGGTGAGTCCGGGCGCGGCGAAGTCCAGGCGTGCGCGCTGTCCGTACAGGTCGGTGAGGAGCTGCCGCGGCGTGAGGGGCGGCCACAGGGCGTCGAGCGCGGCCCGTACGTCGGCGTCGGCGGCGAGCAGGCGCCGGACGTCGTCGATGTCCTGCGCCTCGGTGCGTTCCCGCGCGGTGGCCGAGTCGTCGTCGCCGAGCAGCCCCGGCAGGGCGTCCAGGTCGGCGCGTACGGCACGGTCGAGACCGGCCTCGGCGAGCACCTCGGCGATGTCCGCCTCCAGCCGGTCGGCGAGATCGCGGGTGGCTGCCACGGACCGCCGGGCGAGCGCGTCCACGATCTCGCGCCGGAAGACGGGGGCGGCCAGGTTGTGCGGCAGCCGGGTGGCGCGGGCGGTGTCTGCGGCGCGTACGCACTCCTCGTGGTCGAGGCGGACGACGTCCCCGTCGAACTCGACCTCGATCCCGTACCCGGGCGCCGTGGGCACCTGCCGGTCCCGGACCGCCGCGGCGATGACGGCCGCCATCTCCGTACGCCCCTTGAGCTCGGCGGTCTCCGGTGCCTCGGCGCGGTCCGCGCGGATCCCCGGGTACAGCTCTCCGACGGTGGACAGCAGCACGCTGTTCTCGCCGAGGCCGGGCAGCACCTGGCCGATGTACCCGATGAAGGTGGGGTTGGGGCCGACGACCAGCACGCCTCGGGAGGCCAGCTGCTGATGGGTGTAGAGCAGATACGCGGCCCGGTGCAGGGCGACCGCCGTCTTGCCGGTGCCGGGGCCGCCCTGGACCACGAGGACGCCGCGGTGGCCGGAGCGGATGATCGCGTCCTGCTCGGCCTGGAGGGTGGCGACGATGTCGTGCATGCGACCGGTGCGCCCGGTGTCGAGGGAGGCGAGCAGGGCCGCCTCGCCGGTCAGCTCGCTGTCCGGCACACCGTCCCGGTCGAGCACCTCGTCGTCGAGCCGGACGACCCGCCGGCCCCGGGTGGTCAGGTGGCGGCGCCTGCGCACCCCGTGCGGGGCCGCGGGCGTGGCGACGTAGAACGCGCGGGCCGCCGGGGCGCGCCAGTCGAGCAGCAGCGGGTCGTCGTCGGCGGACTCGGCGGGCAGCCCGATCCGGCCGATGTAGTGCCGTTCCCCGTCGCGCAGGTCGAGCCGCCCGAAGCAGAGCCCGTTCTCGGCGGCGTCGTACCGCGCGACCTGCCCCGCGTACCGGGCGGCGGCGCTCTCCCGCTCCAGCCGCCCCTGCCGGGTACCGCCGCTCTCCCGCAGCACACCGGCCAGCTGATGCCCGGCGTGCTCGCGAAGGGCCTCCACGCGGGCGTGAAGCATGTCGAGATGGTGCTGTTCGTGGTCGATCTCAACTCTGGACAACGGTGCACTGGCTCCCTGCGGGCGGTGGTGGGCGGCAGGGAGTCAGGGTGCCTTACAACGGGGCGGAACGGGAGCCGTGCAGGTCGGCGGACGTGTGTACGGATGGGGACGTGCGGGGGCGGCGCGTGGTAGTCAGGAGTGGTGATCAGTCGACTCCCGCTCGATGAGCAGCTTGCCGCTCATCCGCAACGAGGCGCGGGGGCATCTCTGGTACGAGGAGAAGTACGGCACACCGTGCCCGCCGCACGACTCCACCGAGTCGGCGATCGACAGCTTCGCGGCGACGACGTGCTGCCTGGGCGTACGACTGGAGGCCCACGGCCGGTGGCGGGTCTGTGTACCGCACGGACTCTCCGATGTGTTCGGCCTGGTCGTACGGCCGAACCCGGTGCCCCCCCCGCAAGGTGTACGAGGCGAAGGCCGCGCGCCGGCAGGGGCAGTGGCCGGCGTTGACGGTGCTGCCATGGCCGAACCGCCCGGCGTCCGTGTCCCCCACGGCCGCCGGACAGGGCTGAGCCCCACTACTGAGTCCAGCTGCGGACGGGCGGATCTCTCTGCGGCCGAGCGCTCTGAAAGGCCCGTTGAGGAACGCCGCTCGTGGAGTCGCCGGAGTACCCCCGAAGACGGCCGAATCGGCCAACCACAGCTCCAGAGAGGCTGTCGTCGGCCGATTGGATTGCTGCACCCAGTTGAGCTGCCCGCCTAGATGGTGGGGCGCAGACGCCGCCTGTTCATGACGACGATTGCCGAGCCACCCAGGGTGAGCAGAAGCGCTGAACCGGCCATGACGGCGAGTTCCGTCTTCGTTCCCGTTTTGGCCAGCTGTTCGCGGCCCTTGCCGCCCTGGTAGCCGCCACCGTGGTAACCGGCACCCTCCTTCCCACCACCTTGGTAACCGCCACCGTGGTAGCCGGCACCCTCCTTGCCACCACCTTGGTAACCGCCCTCGTGGCACTCCTTGCCACCACCATGGCCACCGCCACCGTGGCACTCCTTGCCACCACCATGGCCACCGCCGCCGTGGCCCTCCTTGCCACCACCTTGGTAACCGCCACCGCCGCCGTGCCCCTCCTTCCCACCACCTTGGTAACCGCCACCGCCGCCGTGGCCCTCCTTGCCACCACCTTGGTAACCGCCCTCGTGGCACTCCTTGCCACCACCATGGCCACCGCCACCGTGGCACTCCTTGCCACCACCATGGCCACCGCCGCCGTGGCCCTCCTTGCCACCACCTTGGTAACCGCCACCGCCGCCGTGCCCCTCCTTCCCACCACCTTGGTAACCGCCACCGCCGCCGTGGCCCTCCTTGCCACCACCTTGGTAACCGTCCTCGTGGCCCTCCTTGCCACCACCATGGCCACCGCCACCGTGGCACTCCTTGCCACCACCATGGCCACCGCCGCCGTGGCCCTCCTTGCCACCACCTTGGTAAC